>JAKVBV010000018.1 GCA_022446965.1 Phycisphaerales bacterium | reverse complement strand
CACGCTTGAGAATCCTCGCAACCCATTCGTGCCTTTGCAGCCATACACCGTGGCGGCGCGCACGGGTGCAGTCGCTTGGCTGCTGCACGTTGCGGCGGTCGATGGGCGTGAAGACGCGGCGCTCGAATCCTGGGCGGTGCAACGCCTGCAGGACAAGCAACGGACCCGCTGAACATGATGCAACCGGAGTTCGACGCGGCGAACTCCGGCTGCGAGGTGAGGCGACTGCCGCGCGTTGTGGTCAGCCGACTCGTGCTTGGTCGATGGACAGCGGATTAGCCCGGCTGTCTTCGATCAAACGATCCATGCTCAAAATCCACCCCTTGGGAATCTTCTGCACGCCTCCGGTGAGATCGGGAGAGCGTGTGTCCGTGATGGCGACGTAGTCGTCGTTCTCAAAGATCAGCAAGCCCACGGTGAGCACCTCGGCGGGCGGGCGAAGTGCGAAGTCGACCATCTCTTCGAGGTCTTCCCAACCTGGGCCACCGCGGGCTTCGGCGTCAACCCATCGAATGGCGATCACCGGCCAGGGGGCATCGATGATGCGTTGGAGGGTGTCGGCGGTCTGATCGTGGGGGTGTCGAGCTGGCATGTACTGCTGGTCCTTCAAGGCCTTCCTCCAAGACAAGACCTGAACAGGCCGGACCTTTCACCAGACGGGTATGCTTGCCTCATGCAGATCACACGTCACAGCGCGGGTTTTCGGGTGTCCGGGGCGATGCCGTGGGTGCTGTGTGCCGGTCTTTGCCTGAGCTGTGCCTACACCGTGGATGGGCCGCAGTACAACAAGCGGCTTCTTGGGGCGGTGGGAGATTGCAACGCACGCGCCGTGGACGCCCTCACGCTCCATGGGGATGCCAACGTGAAAGTGCGTGATGACGCCGGCCGTACGCCGCTTGCACTGGCCAGCATGGCCAATTGCGATGACATCGCAGCGATCCTGATCGAGCGTGGTTCGGATGTGCACGCCTCCGACGACATGGGCGCCACGCCGCTGATGCTGGCAGCGGCCAACAACAGCGTCGATTGTCTGGCCATTCTGCTGCAGCATGATCCTGACTTCCTCGCCACGCGCCTGGATGGGGTGGATGCCCTGCAGCTCGCGGCAGCCAACGGGTCGGTGGACTGTCTCACAATGCTGCTCGAGGCGGGCGCCGATCCAGAGCGATTCACGGCTGGAGCACGGCGCACGGCACTGATGATGGCGGCCCAGCATGGGTGTGCCCGGTGTGTGACGCTGCTGCTCGAAGCCGGGGCGAACCGCGCCCATGAAGACCGATCAGGGCGAACGGCCACCGACATCGCGCAGGAGGCGCTCGTCGCGGCGACAACAGACGAGGATCGAGCCGCAATTGCGGCCTGTCTAGACGCATTGCAGAAGTAAAAGGTGTCAGGCACCTCTGCATCCCCGATACTGGATCCATGTGGCTTGCCCTGACAGCCCTCGTCCTGACGACACCAGCACGGTGGACACCCGTTGTGGTGGAGACATCCGACGGCCTCAATGCCGGGGTGTCGCACATCGCTGCTGATGGCTTGGCGATCGGTCGAGTGTTTCAAGGTTCATTCGGCCCGGGACATATGACGATCTGGCAGCACGGTTCCGTTGTGACAACGATCGACTTGTGGAGCAACTCCACTGGCTACCTGATCGACGACGATGGCTTTGCCTGGGGCACCGCAGATCTGGGCACCAACACGCTGGTCCTTCGTGCAACGCTCTCTGGCGATGTGCTGCAGACATGGCATGTGCCGACGGATCCAGCGTTCACCCAAGTCGTGGGCGCGCTGGACGGCGAGGCCGTGGTGCGTAGCAGTGCTGGATCGGGGTCATCTTTCTGGTCAGGCCGCATCTGTCGCGCCGACGGCACGGTGGAACCCATCTCGTGGGACACATCGTTGTATGTGGCGGCGCTGGGCCGCTTGCCCAGTGGCGAACGCATCACCGTGGGCTCCATTGAAGAAGGTGGATGGTGGCGAGGCTTCATGAGATCAATGGACGCCGGTCCCGATGCTGAAGTCGTGAACCTGTCCGACACGGTCCCGGTGGGCTCCGATTACATTCACGCAGACTCGGTGTCGACCGACGGCTGGGTCAATCTCCGCTTTCGCGACACCGATTTCAACTGGCGCCCACTGCGGTGGAATATCGATGGTTCCGTGGTCATTGGTCCACCCATGCCATTTGTGTCGGCGATGGATATCGACCCCGTGTCGGGGGTGGTGGTCACCTCTGGACTCGACGATTCAGGTGTGTCCGCTGTGTGGCGATGGCGACCTGGGCACGACGCCGAGTTTCATGCTCTGCTAGAAGACGACATCGGCGTGCTCAATCTGGCCGTCGATGAACGCGGCATCGTCGTGATGTCCGTGCTCACGCAGAATCCCACCTATGGCGAAGACCTGCGTGTGTGGTTGCCAGGCTCAAGCACACTGATCGACGCGCGAGAGCGCACCATGGGCATGCTGCCCGACGGTGACCTGCGCGTGCTGGGTGGATCAGGACATGGCGACGTGATCGTGCAGTCACTGCAGGGTGATTCAGGCATGCTGCTCTACACCGCGTTGCCTGATGCAGATGCCAATGGCGATCACCAAGTGAACGTGAATGACCTGCTTGACGTGATCGCCGGGTGGGGCATCTGGTCCGGGCCATGCGGGCCTGATCTCAACTTCGACGGCATGGTGGATGTGGACGACATCCTGATCGTCTTGGGTGACTGGGCCAACTAAAGGTGTCTACGAGCTTCAACAGCATCTGTTGCAGCATAGAGCGGTAGGCTGTGGCCATGCTCGACCTGCTGCTCATTGTCACCGCATCCGTCTTCAACCCACACACCGAGACGTCCACGCCGAACATCGTCGTGATGTACGTGGACGACATGGGATGGGGAGATCTGCCTTCGCAGGGGGCCACGACCTGGTCGATGCCCAACCTCGATCGCCTCGAGGACGAAGGCACTCGCTACACGCAGTTCTACGTGGCCCAGCCGGTGTGTAGTGCGTCACGAGCTGCGTTGCTCACAGGGTGCTACCCCAATCGGCTGGGCATCCACGGCGCACTGGCGCCTCGTAACACGCATGGCATTCACGCGGATGAAACCACGCTTGCCGAACTGCTCAAGACCAAGGGGTACGCCACGGGCATTTTTGGCAAGTGGCATCTGGGACACCACGAGGCCTTTCTGCCCACCAACCACGGCTTCGATGAGTATCTGGGCATTCCGTACTCCAACGACATGTGGCCGGGCCATCCCGTGCGTCCCAAAGACTGGCCGCCGTTGCCACTGATTGACGGCACCGAGACGATCGAAGCGATCACCACACTCGATCGTCAGCATCCCCTCACCGCAGCGTTCACCGAACGGGCGGTGGACTTCATCGACCGCAATGCCGAGGGCCCGTTCTTCGTGTACGTGCCCCATCCCCAGCCGCATGTGCCATTGGCGCGCGGGGAGGCGTTTGCCGGATCGAGTGAGCAAGGGTGGTACGGCGACGTGATGCAGGAGATCGATTGGAGCATGGGGCAGGTGCTCGAAGCGCTGGATCGCAATGGCGTGGCCGACAACACGCTGGTCATCTTTGCCTCGGATAACGGCCCCTGGCTCAACTACGGCGACCACGCTGGCACGGCGGCCCATCTGCGTGAAGGCAAAGGTACGACATTCGAAGGCGGCGTCCGTGTGCCGTGTATCGCTCGCTGGCCCGGGCACGTGAAACCTGGCCACATCAACGACACCCATTGGATGACGATCGATCTGTTGCCCACGGTGGCGGGCATTGTCGATGCTGACTTGCCGGAGCGATCCATCGACGGAGCAGACGCCATCGACGTTCTCACCTCCCAGCCCGGCGCACCGCCACCGCAGGATGCCTACCTCTTCTACTACCGGCAGAACGAACTGCAGGCGATCCGCAGCGGTCGCTGGAAACTGCACCTGCCGCACGTGTATCGCTCGCTGGAAGGACGAGAAGGTGGCAGCGGGGGCACGCCGGTCAACTACACCTGGGGCGTGCAGCACCCCTTGGCGTTGTATGACCTTCAGGTTGATCCGGCCGAGTCGGTTGATGTGCAGCACGCCCACCCCGAGGTGATGGCGCACATGCTGGCCATCGCCGAAGCGGCTCGGGCTGATCTAGGTGACAGCATCACAAAGCGCGAGGGCAATGGACGGCGTCAGCCCGGGCGAGTGGCAGTGGACGACTGATCGAGCCGTTTGACCAACTGCAGGCAGGGGTTGGATTCATCCCACAGCAGGGGGAACACCTGGAGTGGGTCAAAGCCCATGGCCAGATACCACCCGCGGGTGCGGTCGTAGTACTTGCACTTGCGGGCCTCTGCCACCGTCTTCACCTGCAGCCAGGTGCAACCGTCATCGAGGAGCCACTCTTCGGCATGGGTGAGTAGTGCACGACCCACGCCGGTGCCGTGATGCGGTTCCAGCACGCCGAGCACATGCAATTCTGCCGACTCAGGGAAGTGCCGTTCCACGGTGAAGAATCCGACCACCTCATCACCACGACGGGCGACGAATGTGGGCAGTCGATCAATTGTCTCTCGGTACTGCACGATCGCCGACTCGATGCCGAACCAGCCGGGCAGAGATCGGAGCACGTGTTCGCCGATCTCACCCTGCAGCAAAAACGGTCCGGTGATCTCAACGGTCTGTGTCACACCGGCAGCGTATCCTGCTCTCCTTGAGAAAGGCTCCACACAAGCAGGAACTGGTCACTCGCGCCGGCATGCTGTTCGCCGTGGGCGGGTATGGCTGGTGGGCCGTGGTCACGCCGGTGTACTTCTATCTACTCAAGGACGTGCACGCGCTGGAGCAACTGGCCTGGCGTGTATTGGCCGGCGTGCCAACGATGCTGGTGTTCCTGTGGGGAGTGCGGCGACTGGGCGAAGTGAAAGCCGCTCTGACGACACCCAAGGCACTCGGTGGGCTGTGCATCTCGGCGGTGCTGATCGGTACCAACTGGTTCGTGTTCCTGTGGGCGGTACTGACCGAGCGATTGAGCGACGCGAGCCTGGGCTACTTCATCTCGCCCTTGGTGGCGGTGCTGTTGGGGATGGTGGTTCTCGGTGAGCGGCTTCGCCGTCTGCAGTGGGTGGCGGTCTCCGTGGCGACGATCGGTGTGCTGTGCATGGCGGTCAATCTGGGCAAGCTGCCCTGGATCTCGCTGGCGCTGGCCGGCACATTCGGCTTCTATGGACTGACACGGAAGCGCGTGCCGGTGGCCCCTGCGCCAGGCCTCGCTGTGGAAATGCTGCTGCTTCTGCCGTTCATGGCGTGCGGCATGTTTCTCGTGCCGCAGGAATTCGGACTTCGGGCGTTTGGAGAGAGCGACTTTCTCACCGTGATGCTGCTGCTTGCTGGCGTGCAGACCATGGTTCCATTGGTGCTGTTCGCTGCAGGTGCCAAGCGACTGCCTCTGTCCACACTCGGCGTGTTGCAGTACATCTCACCCATCGGCCAACTGCTGCTGGCCACGCTGGCTTTCGGTGAGCCCTTCGGCGCGGGTAAGGCGATCGCGTTCGGCATCATCTGGTGTGCCGTGGTGCTGTATGTGGTGGACAGCATGCTCCACGCCAACCGGACTCGAACCACGGCGGCTTGTCTCGCTGAGTGATCCACCGCACGGCGTATGCTGGGGGCATGTTGATTGCCGCGATTGCGTCCGCCTGTCTGCTCACGCCCCAGCCCAACGTGCTGATTCTGCTCGCCGATGATCTGCGCAATGATTCGGTGGCCGCGCTTGGAGACCTGCCCGCCCGCACGCCAAACATCGATCGCCTGATCACTGAGGGTACGACTTGGACCCGTGCGTACGTAGCCGGATCCAATCAAGGTGCAGTGTGTTCACCCAGCCGGGCCATGTTGCTGACCGGCCATCATTGGCGTGGGCTGCCGCCACGGTTCGTGGTTCCGTGGCGAAAGGCCACACCGGATGATCCGCCGCTGCCGGCCATGCTGCCGCGCACCATGGCCGATGCCGGTTGGCGCACATTCTTCACGGGCAAGTGGCATCAACCACGCGAGCATTTCAACGCATGCTTCGATGAGGGTGAGCGGGTGTTCTTTGGAGGCATGGGGCCGCATTACGGCCTGGGCATGTTCGATCGCCGTGACGACGGCGTGTATGAGGGCCGGGGAGAACCCGAACCGCGCTGGACGAGCGATGCCTTCGCCGACGCCGCCATCGCGTCGATCAAACGTGGCGCAGCGGGTGATCGCCCTTGGTTGACCTGGGTGTCATTCACGGCGCCGCACGATCCTCGCACGCCGCCTAAGGATCTGGCCGACGCATGGTCACCAGATGACATGCCGCTGGTGCCCACCGCTTTGGTGGAACATCCGTTCGACAACGGTGAGCTGCGTGTGCGTGATGAGGACCTTACGCCGCTGCCTCGCACTGCAGCGGACCTGCGCAAGGAACTTGCCGACTACGCCGGCATCATCGAAGGCATGGATCGGTCCATCGGCCGCATCCTCACGGCACTGGACGACAGCGGGCAGGCGGACAACACAATCGTGGTCTTCCTCGCCGACCACGGCTTGGGCATGGGGAGTCATGGGCTGCTGGGCAAGCAGAATCTGTACGAGCACTCCGCCAAGGCCCCGATCGTGATGCGGGGACCGGGTGTAGCACCTGGCGTGCGAACCTCGGCGTTGGTGTACCTGCATGACCTCATGCCGGGCGTGCTGGATCGGTGTGCCATCGAGGCGCCACAGAACGAGGTCGTGCCGCTGGACCCAGAAGGTCAAGGTCGAGATGCAATCGTGCTGGGCTATCGGCATCAGCAACGTGCATTGGTCACCGACCGATGGAAGCTGATCGTGTATCCCGAGGCCGGGGTGTTGCAGTGCTTCGACCTGCATGCCGACCCCCATGAGGCTGTGAACCTGGCCGGCGTTGACGCCGAGGCGCCTGTTGGTGTGCTGCTGCGAGACCTCGTCGCACGGCTCGAGGCGATGGGAGATCCCGTGGCGGGCAAGGTTGCACTGGCCCTGGCGTCTGCACCAGCCGGTACGCCATTGAATTGATTCGCGGCACCCTCCGCGAGCGATACACTGGAAGGACGAGGAGTTCTTCATGACCACCCTGTCCATGCTGTGTCGATTCGCCCTTGTCCTTGGTTTTGCCAGTGCTTCAGCCGCGGCACATGTCGCTGCGGAGAAGCCTGAGCCACGCGACCTGATTCAACGGCACCTCGATGTCACTGGTGGTCCGAACAATCATGCTGGGATCGTCGGCATGAAGCGGATCTGGAACATTGCGGCGGACAACTTCACCGGCACGGTGGAGAGCGTTTGGACCCCCGACGCCTATCGCACGGTGCTCAAGTCCAAGGACGGTTCATGGTCGACGGCCTGGGGCGAAGACGCTGCTGGCGCCTGGCAAATGCAGCCCAACGGCGCACAGGTGAAGGCTGATCCTGTGGAAGCGTGCACGTCTCGCATGCAGGCGGATCCTGCAGCGTTTGTTCGTGGGTCCAAGCACTTCCGTCGCCTGGCGACAGCCAACCATGTCAAGACGGATGACGGCAACTTCTGGCGGGTGCTCGCGGCGCCGCAGCGCGGCAAGGTGATCACCTTCCTCTTTGATGACGACTCCGGCCGATTGAGCGGAGCCACCTTCAATCGCACGGCCCCCGACGGGAAGGCCATGCAGGTGGACGCGACCTATGACGACTGGCGGCAGTTCGGCCCCATCACGATGTCGTATCGCATCACTGAGAAGTCCAAGCAGGGCACCGCAGTCCTCACGCTGACCGGTGTCGACGTCCGGCCGATCAAGCCCCATGAGTTTGAACGCATGGGCTCCACCGAGATCGCCCCGGCCAGACCGGGACAAGGCGAGTCGACTGAGGGTGATCATGATGGCGACGAAGATGGTGAACACAACGGTGAAGACGCCGAAGGTGATCATCACCGGCTGTTGCTGCAACGCATCGGCCCCACAGTGACGATGGCCAATGGGTCGACGGTCTCTTCGGCGTCACTGGCCAACGTGCCCAATGTGCTGCTGTACTTCTCGGCCAAGTGGTGCCCGCCGTGTCGTGCGTTCACGCCAAAGCTGGTGGACTTCGCCAAGCAGGCCACCGGTGGTGATGTCGTCGTGCTCTTCGTGTCCAGCGATCACTCGCCCAGCGAGATGCTCGCGTACATGCAGGCCTATGACATGCCGTTCCCGGCGGTGGACTTCGCCGAAACCGCAGCGGTGAAGCAAGCCTGGGGTGCCAGCGGCATTCCCAACCTCGTCTGGTTGGGCCCTGACGATCAGGTTATGAAGGGCTCGTACGACAGCAATGGCACGTACACCCCCAAGACCCGGGGCAGCTACATCGGGCCCGATGCCGTGCTGAATGCGTACAAGAACCGTTGAACGACCCGCTGAAGGCCTATGAGGCGGCCATCGCCCGGCACGGTGCCGGCTTCGAAGCCACGCTGTGGGGGTCGCCCCAGACACAGGCACTTCGCTTTGGCGTTCTGGCGGACATGCTCGGGCGGCACCGGCTCATGGATGCGTCCGTCTTGGATGTGGGCTGCGGTGACGGCGCCTTCGTGCGATGGCTTCGTGAGGAAGGACTCGGTGCTTCGGTGCATGGCCTTGATGCCATGGCGCCGATGATTGCATCTGCCATGGAGCACGGCACGAGGGACGCCACGTTCGACGTGTGCGACGTGTGTGCGACCACCGAGTGGTGTGCGGCGCCGTCCTACGACATCACGCTGCTGTCGGGCACGCTGAACACGATGTCAGATGCGCAGACGATGCACGTACTCGACGAAGCGTGGCATCGGTGCACCGTGGCACTGGCGTTCAACATGTTGGGCAATCAGCCGTCGCCGGCTTGGGCCGACAAACCGCTCGGGCCGGCGCGACGGCACGACGTCGACGCGATCACACGGTGGGCCGCCCAGAATGCCGTGGCCGTGGATGTGCGTGATGCATACCTCGACGGTCATGACGTGAGCATCGTGGCGTGGCGTGTTGCGCCTCAGGCGTAGCCGAGTCGGTCGAGATCGGATTCATCCAGCCCGAAGTGGTGGCCTAGTTCGTGCAGCAGTGTGATGCGAATCTCACGCCGGATGGCCTCGTCACCGCCTTGGCAGGCACCCGTGTGGTCGACCCACGCCTCCCAGCCGCCCGCGATCGCAACAATCCCGCGACGGAACAGGTGGATGACATCCGGGATGTCGGGCATGTCGTCCACGGACCGGTGGGTCAGTGGCACGCCGGTGTGCAGCCCACAGATGTCATCGGGCTCGCATTGCAGCGCTGCCAGAAGGGCATCATCCGGTTGATCGTCGAGGACGACGGGGACCTCATCAAAGCGATCGATGGCCACAGCCGGAAGATCGGCCCAGACCTGTTCGAAGAGCCTGTCGAATCGATCTCGCGCGTGTGCGTCCACAGTGGCATGCTAGATTGGTTCCTCAGGAGTTTGCCATGAGTACACCTGTCGATGCCGAGATCGTCCGTGACCCGTTGAACCTGCTGGCCTGGTGCGAGGCCAACAAGGCCGATTTCAAGCCGCCTGTGTCGAACAAGTATCTGTACGACGGCAAAGACTTCTTCGCCATGGTCATCGGCGGCCCCAATGCCCGAAACGACTTTCACATGACCAACTCCGAAGAGCTCTTCTATCAGCTCAAGGGTGACATCGTGGTGATCATTCGCGACGGCGACACGTTGCGTCCGGTGCCGGTACGGGAGGGGGAGACATTCTTCGTGCCCGGCGGCGTGCCGCATGCGCCCACGCGACCTCCAGGCACCTTGGGACTGGTGATCGAGCGGCGCCGTCCCGCCGGAGAGATCGAACATCAGCAGTTCTACTGCGAGCAGTGCGAGGCATTGGTGCACGATCAAGCCTTCGATTGCGAAGACATCGTGGAGCACTTCAGTCAGGCCATGGAGGCCTTCTGGGCCGACCCGGACAAGTCCACATGTCCGGAGTGTGGACACCGATGTGGCAAGCCTGCCCCGGTGGCACGGATCGAGTTCGAGCCGGAGATTCGCATCATCCGAGAGGGCGACGAATGAGTGTCGACACCACATCGGTGTCGGGACGTCGCATCGTCAAGTTCAACTGCATCAACTGTCTGAAGGCGGATCTTGATCGCATTCAGTCGGCGCACGATGCCGAAACGTTGAAGACGATCGGCAATTGGACTGCCGGGCAGATCTTGCAGCACGACGCCAAGTTCATCACGTTCGCCATGGACGGCGTTCCTTTCAAGGCGGTCTGGTTCGTGAACCGGTTCTTCCAGCTCCAAGGCACTCAAGGACTTTCCCATGGACCCGTGGGACGCCATTGTCACGGGTGCAACGTTCCCCAAGGAGGCCGCGTTCATGTTGCCCGATGACGACGTGAGCTTTGAACAGGGCATGGCGGACATGCGTGCTGTGGTGGCCCGGATTGACGCCGGTGATCAGATGGACAAGCCCAGCCCGATCTTCGGCACCATCACACACCCACAGTGGATGGGCATGATGCTGCGACACACGGCCATGCACCACTCATTCATCACGATCGACTGACCGCGGCGGTCACGGCGGCGCGGGCGTCGTCATTGAGATCAACGTGGCGTAGGCAACTGTGGACCAGGGCGATGTAGAGCTGGACCAGATCAGGTGCCGTCGTGTTGAGCATGTCGATGTGCCTGGCGATCGTTCCCGCGTCGCCTCGTGCGACCGGACCCATCACCACACCATCACGGCCCTGGCGAACCAGTTGCACGCCGGCCTGCTGCACCATCGGTCCCAGCGCGGCGGCACCATCGTGGCCGAGGTCGTCAAAGAGCGCTGCAGCATCAGCGAGTAGCCCGGTGAGCAGACCGCCGGTGAGCGCGGCCGCGGCGTGGTACTGACACCGTCGCGCTGGATCGACCTGCACAGGCGTGCCTCCGAGATCGGTGGCGAATGCAGTGAGCCATGCGGCGGCGGGGGCGTCGCCGTCGATGGCGATCGTGGCCGAGGCGAGCAGGCGATGGGGCGAGCTGTGATCAGTGAGCACCATGATCGGGTGCAGTGAACCCACCAGTGCGCCGCGGTGTGCGGCGGCGTCCAGGACATCCAGCGTGCTCGCACCGGACCCATGTGCGATCAATTGGCCGGCGTGCATGGGCATCGCTTCGGTGACCGATGCAATGGCGTCATCGGGGACGCACACGAACAGCACATCGGCCTTCAGCGTGTCGATGTCGCTCAGTGTCACGGCAGGTACGCCGAGGTCGGCGGCCAATGGGCACGTGGGGCTGCGCGACACTACACCTGCAATGGTGCGGCCGCAGGCGGCGGCACCGCCCAGCAGCGTGCGTGCCAGGGCGCCACTGCCGACCACAGCAATTCGAGCATCACGATCCAATGCCATATGGGCAGGATCGTGTGTTCGCGGTCAGTTGTCGAGTCCGGCCCGGCGACCGGGGGGCACCAGCGTCAATGGCGACGTCTACGGCGCGGCGACAGGCACGTCAGCCCGATCAACGCCAATGCACCGGGCGCCGGCACCAGTTGTTCGTATCGCACGATCAACTGGCCGCTGAGGAAGCTGCCAGCGGGCTCGCCTGAGCCGTCATCCCAGCCACTGGCGAGCAGCAATTGAATGAGGCCGTCGTCATTGGTGACCAGATCGAGCACAGAGACATCGAGCGTGCCACTGGTCGGGCCGACGATGCCGTCGTCATAGTTGTTGGGGAAGGGCTGCACCATTTGATCGACGGGCAGGCCGTTGGCATCCACCGCTCGCACACCCATCCAGGCCTCTGCAGCCCAGTTGGGGATCCCCACGTTGTTGTAGGTCTCGATGATGATGTCGTTCCATCGAAGTTCGATGATCTTGGCCGGGCCGATGCCCAGATCCGCAAGCACAGCGGGAGAACCTGGGTGATACAGGTCATCATTGAACTCGTAGATCACTTCGTCGAACACGCCAGGGGTGTTCTGGGCAGTCGCCACAGACGTCACATGCACGGCAGGGACGAGCATCAGGATGGCCAGCATCAATCGCATGGTGGTCAACGCAGTCTAGCCTCTCAGTGAGGCCGCAAGTCCATTGGGGACAGGAAGATGGGCAATGGGGCCGCGGCGATCACCGCAGCCCGAGTGCCTCTTCGATCGTGCGGGCGGCTTCGGCTGGTGTCCAGCCGTAGCCCCACAACTCGCGAAGATCGCGCTGATCCGTGCCCGTGGCGAGCAGCACTTCACCTTCCGCGAGGTCGTATCGCGTTTCCGTCTGCGTGAGCAGCGAGCGTACGCGTTGAACCCACGCGGGGAAAGGTGTGCATCCTGGTCGGTAGGGGGGCATGTCTGAGCAACGTCTCCAGATCCCACTACGAATGGAATCGGCCTGTGTATGACCGAAACCGCCAGATTTCCGGTCCTTTCTCGATTCGGACCGGCTGTGGCCACCGAAGGCCACATCTGGTGCATCGGCCATTGCGAACGGTGATTTCACTTCAATTGGCCGATGCGGCCGTGAAATCCACGTCGCGCCGATCCCAATACGCAGGGGAGCGCTGATGATGAACCCTGCACGACGATCGCCGGTCCGTCCAGTAGCCCTTGTCGCAATTGGTGTGATTGGGCTGTTGGTGGCCATCATCGGCCTTGAAATCAACCATCTGCTGGATCGCGCAGCCCAGGCCGGTTCGGTGTGGCACTGGTCGTTCGTCGCCACCTTGGTGGTTTGCGCGGTCGGCTGCACCTGGTGGGCCGCACGCGAATGGGCGGCCTTCACACGGCTGCGGCGTGTCGGCTTGGTGCGGCAGTGGTTGCACGAGGCCGGAGATGGCGCACCACCAGCGGCTGTACACCATTGGCTCGACAGCCTGCGTCGCCAACACGACGATCTCGATGCGGCGGTCGATCACGTGGTCGACGCCATGGCTCGACGCACGCCGGTTGCCGAGGCGGTCCGCACCCATCTGCTGCCGGAACTGCGATCCAAATCAGACGCCATCATTCGTCGCGAATCACTGCGGGCTGGCGTGCTGGCGTCGGTGCTGCCGATTCCCTTGGCCGATGCGCTGGTGTCCATGGCGCTGAGCATTCGCGTGATTCGCAAGGTGGCCACGGTCCACGGGGCGCGGCCGGGTGTGGTGGGCACGTGGCAATTGGTTCGAGCGACCGCAACGGTGGCTCTGGCCGCCGACGTGTCACAACATGCAGCCGATGCGTTGTCTGCGAAGGTGGGGACCCTCGTGGCCTCTGCAGGGCAGGGTGTGGTCGTGGCGGCCTTGGTGGCGAGAGTTGGGTTGTGGACACAGCACGTGTGCAGCCCGATGTCCGGCCAACGTGCGGCACTTGGCATGTTTGCCGCACGCGGCGCTGCTGCTGGCGTGCGGTCCACGCTGCGACGCGGAGTCAGTGTGTTGACGCGCTGGCGTCGGCGGCGCGAAGGCGACGAGGGGTCGACTGAAGCAGCTTCGTGCGTGTCCACCAGTCCGGGCCCGACGGCGCAATGGTGTACTGCCACAAGGACCACCGCAACCATGACGGCGCCTCAGGAACATCGGCCAACAGCCGTCTGACCGATGGCGATCTTGCATCAAGCTCACGCACGAGGTCTGGCAGCACAAAGCGTGTGCTGAAGCGGTCCCAGGCGCGATCAGGCGTGAGGTGTCCCGCCTGCAGCAGCCGTTCGTACGTCAACGCATCGAACCACAGCTGCCAATCGAGCCGGGGCATCATGGGCTGGGACAGTGCTGGCGCCTGATCGACCGGGCCGGGCTTGGCCTTGAACGCGATCGGGGTCCAGTGCTCGCCGTCATCACTCGTCTCGATGACAATCTCAGGCCGCGTGGTGGTCATCGTGGCGAAGAGCCCGTAGTTGGACGTGAAGTGCCATGGTTGTAGTGCAGCGAGCGCCCGGCGAGCTGGCCCGGGCAATGCTGATGCGAACGCGGGCAGGGTGGCCACACTGCATGTGGCCAGTGCGGCGCAGCACACGCCGATCATGCGGCGCGTCCACGGTGACGGCCGAGGTTGGGGGCCGGTGCGGAACCGATGTCGAATTGCTCGTGGCCACAGCAGCAGGAGCATGGCGTCATCCAGCATGGCAAGGGCAAGCACGATTGTGAGCCAGTTGAACCAGCCGTAGTTGCCGGTGAGTGCGATGCCCAGTTGCAGCACGATGATGCCCAGTGCAGCAACGGTTCGCGGGATCCGCGGGAGCAGTAACAGCCATGGCAGCCACAGCTCGGCGGCAAACATGGCCTTGCTCAGAAACCACAGGAACACATCTGGAATGTGCGCGGCATACCACGCCGGCCACCACGGCAGCGGCTGCGTCCAGAAGTGATACAGCAGCGCCGTGTCGTTGGTCCAGGTGGGATCACCGGACGCGAGCTTCACCCAGCCCGAACTCACCATCAGCTTCACAAGCAACAGCACGCACATCCATCGCACGAGTGGTGATGGTCGTGTCGTACTGCGGTGCAGCGTCAGCGTGCGTGGGCTCCACAAGATCGTCAACAGTCCCGCTTCCAGCAGCAGCATGTCCCACTGGTAGCTGGTGAAGATCGTGGCGGCGGTGATCAGCGACAACATGCACAACCAGCACAGCACCGACGCCGCCAACGGGACGACGCCGAGCAGCAATGTCACGGCCGCGATGGCACCGACAATCCAGGTGGCTTGCAACAAGCCGTCGCCGCCGAACCACTGTGCGGTGGGCACCTGCAGCACGCCGAGTTCAGGGGCTTGCACACGCAGCATCTCGAGCATCGCACCGATGGGTCGGAGGCCTTCGCTGCCCGCGAGGCCGTCGATCTGCGTGCCCAGTGAGATGAAGGCAAGGAGGTAGATCAACCCCATGCACCGGAGCACCACCCGGCGGGTGAGTTGCCATGTGTTGGGGATTTCCACCTTGCCCATGAGTGCACGACACGCGCGATCGGCCCCGTTGCGATGTCGAGCGATCCAGCGATAGGCGGTATTGGCCACCGCGGAAAGACCGGGGATCGACATGGCCCGCAACGGCCAGGGGCTTACGCCACCCTGGGCGATCACGGTGCACACGGCTCGAGCACCACTGCACAACGTGCCGTCTGGTTGCTGCACATGGACGGCGTGTTTGAGGGCGTCGACATCGAGGCCTTCATCAGGGGTGATGTTCTGCAATGGCGTCCATGCAAATGTGCGGCCGGTGGTAGTGCACCAGCGTGTGGCCCAACGCCGGCAGAAGGTGCAATCGCCATCCCAGATCACGCGCGGGCGACCGTCGGGTGTGGACGTCACCGGTGGGCCGCTGCCGCAGCCGTGGTCGCAGCCGGAACATCCGTCGCATGTGCCCATGCACAGAGCCTACACAAGAACACCGCCCTCCCTGCAGGCGTGCTGCGGGGAGGGCGGTGGTGTTGGTTTGAATCAGATCAGCAGTCCGTGCCGAAGTCGGCTAGCACGGCGAGGATGTCCTCCACGTCGTACTGATCGCCGTATCCGGCGATGGCCTCGAGAATGTCGTTCACATCCACGGTGCTGTCACCATTGAGATCACCCGGGCATGGTTGCGTGTCATCACAGACCACGCTGAAGATGCGCACTGCATCCACTGCTGCTTCGACCACCGAACCATCGCCGGTGTCTTCCGCAGTGAATCGCAACTTGGTGGTGGCACTGGGCGTGTAGCCGGCGATGCCATCGAGATCGTGCTCTGCGGTGACCCAGCCACCGCTGGCATCCGGGCCGGTGGGGCCCACCTGCTCCAACTGCGTCCACGTGGCGCCGTTGTCATCCGAGATGTGCACGTACATGCTGTCCTCGCCGGGCGAAGCACCGAACGTGTTGTCGAGCCAGCGGGCATAGCTCAGCTGACCACCGTTGGAGGCATCCAACGTGGGCGAGGTGAGTTCGGTGTAGCCGCCATCCACATCGCTGTTGCAACTGCTGGCAGCGGAGTTGTCGGTGAGGGCTGCTGAACCGGAGCCGTCGTGGTCCGATGGGGGGTCGCCGCGGTTGCAGTCGACCGGCACGCCGAAGTCCCATTGACCGTCGGTGGCCGTGCCGCTGGTGGTCCAGCCGCTGTTGTCTTCGAAGTCCACATCGGTGCCCAGCTGCACGTCGTCGGCCGACAAGGCGGCGCCCATGCCCACGCTGCGTGAATCGCCCGAGTCGGCGGTCACGATGGCGTGGAAGCCCACGACATCACCACAGACGCTCGGTCCGAACTCGGCACGAAGCAGCATGGGATTACCGTTGTCCACGATGTCGAGGACGGCACTGTGGTCGCCCTTGCTGTCACTCCAGTACAGCTTGGAGGCGGCGGGATCGAGTCCGATGCCCTCAGCGAAGTTCACTTCGATGTCGAAGGACTGACCGCCGGCCGGTGAAATCATCTCGGGCAACTCGGTCACCACACTCACCGTCATGGCTGGTGGTTCCATCCGCCACACGAACAGGCCGCGTTCGAGATCGGATCCGATCACGGTGCCGCTGGGGAAGTAGGGATACACCGACCACAGCCCGTTGAATGCAGCGCCGTCATCTTCGGGATACGTGTCGAACCAACCGGTCTGCACGGGATTGAGCCGGTTGGAGATGTCGAAGATGCGCACGCCACTACGGTAGTTGGCCTGATACATCGTGTCGCCGAGGATGTAGAGGTTGTGATCGATGGCACTCGATCCTGTGGAGCAGGTGCCCGCCAGGAACGGGCTGCTCAGATCACTCACGTCAAGAATGCGCGTCGTCGTGGTTGATCCGGTGTTCTGCTCGTCCAATTCGTCATTGAGATAGAAGTACTGGAAGTCTTCCGAGAGCCAGCCTTGGTGGCTGTAGTGGTTATTGCTGTACTCCGTCTCACCAACGATGAAGATGTTGCTCTTGTCTGTGACGTCGAGAATCGTAAGGCCGGTTTCGCCCCAACCGCCGTTGTAGCCGCCGCACAGGAAGGCGATTTCGCGTCCGGCGTAGGGGGTGCCGTCGGGGTAGGTGACGATCTGCGCATCGTGCACGTACTTGGTGGGCCACGACGTGATGTACGTGGGGTTGCTGGGATTGGCATTGAGGTCGTAGATACGCAGGCCGTTGCTGCCGCCGCCGCAGCGGTACAGATAGCCACTGTCTTCATTGATGGCCACGTTGTGCGTGGCGGTGGTGCCGCCGGTGGTGATGGTGTTCTCGAGTGTCACCAGACCAAGGTCCACATTGGTCAGGTTGATCACCTGGATACCTTCTCCACCTTCGCTGATCGCGTAGGCGCGTGAGCCGAACACCTTGATGTCACGCCACAGTGAATCCGGGCCATCAATCTCACCAACGATGGTGGCGTCGTTGGGGTCGGTGATCTCCACGACGGCCGTGCCGGACTCATGGGTGAAGAGCGCGTACTCGCGTCCGCTCGGGGAGGTGTAGCCCCAGCAGTCTGAACCCGTGCTGGGGTTGCCCATGAAGTTGTTCAGCGGGATCCAGGAGGTCATCTCGATGTCGCCCACGCTGTCGAAGCTGCCCGCAGGCAGGGCGATGTCAGAGGCCTTCGTCCAGATCTGGCCCGGAACGAGCGGTTGGCGATCCTGAAGTTTGGGGTCGTCTTGATGACCAACCACAACAGCGGTCAGAACAGCGGCCAGACCAGTTGCACAGATGCACTGCTTCATACGACGGGATCCTCTCGCCCTTACCCACTGGAGATCGCCTCACTCTACCCTGATGTACGGGCTCAGGCGAGCAGAAGATCCCCGTTTCGGAGGCCTCAGGGCGTGCCTGCAGCCTTTTCGGGCGTGTCATCGAGGGTGCGGAGGAAGGCTTCGAGCGCCGCAAGATCCTCTGGAGGCAGATTGAGCGGCGTCAGCACCTGTTCTTGGTGGTGGTCGAGCCGCACCTGGTCTTCCAGCGTGTTGTAGAAGGCCAGCACCTCAGCCAGCGTCGCGAAACGACCGTCGTGCATGTAGGGGGCGGTGTCAGGCAGGTTGCGGAGGGTGGGAGTGCGGAACGCACCCCAATGTTCCGGTCCGTCGCGGGCGGTGGCGGCGCGGCGGGCGGTGGCGCCCTTTGGGTCGTCCGACCATTCACCGCCGGCGCGAAACTCATGTGTTCTGGCTTCGGCGAGTCCGGCGGAGCGGCCCGGATCCGAGGGCAAACTGCCGTCGGGCTCGGGCAGGCCGATGTTGTGGAATGCCCGGTCGGTGAATAGAGGACCACCGTGGCAATTGCGACAGCCCGCGGCGCCATTGAAGAGTTCGAGGCCGCGGCGTTCCTGTTGCGTGAGTCCCGTGTCAGTGGGCTGCCCAGCGGCCACCCATCGATCGAACTTTGAAGTTGCAAAGGGAATCGTGCGCTCAAAGGCCGCGATCGACTTGCCCATGTGCACAAAGGCCTCGGTCACAGCATGACGATCGGGTGGTGTCATGGCATCCCACTGTGGTGTGCCCGGGCGCGCACCAGCGGGGAAGCGCTCGAGATCCTCCATTGGTGGCAATGGGCCGAACACGTTCTCGTAGGCGGCGCGTAGATCAGGAGTGTCGTGCATTATGCGCACGGCGTCGGTGCGGCTGGATCCGAATTCAGCAGGTGCTTCGAACGGGTGCAGTGCCTGCGCCCAGAGTGAATCAGCGCGGCCATCCCAGAAGAACCACCGCTGATGGGCCGCCCCCAGCAGCGTGGGCGTGTTTCGAGTGCCGTCGCCTTCACCCTTGGCGAGTTTCCGGCCGTCATCAAAGCCCTCCCACGGGACATGGCAGGTGTCGCACGACACGGCACCGCTTGCGGAGAAGGTGCGTGTCTTGAAGAGGCGGGCGCCCAAGCTCGCCGCATCAGCGTTGTCGGTCACGCGGTTGGTGGTGTCCACCGGGAGGGCCGGCGGAGGGCTCATGCGATCGATGATGCGACGCTGGCGATCGGTGAAGACCACCTCTTGCCCCAACGCGATCATGACGACCGCTTCGATCATTCGATGTCGACATCCACTTCGGCACGGTGCACGACGCCATCGGCGTCGGTCACATCGAAGCGAAATCTCCAGTGCCCGTGCATATGGAACAGCATGTCATGGGCCACCCAGGTATCAGCGTTCAGTTGTTCCATCGTGGCATCGTTGAGCATGCCATGGCGGTGCGACGGCATGACGGCGTCGATGGTCATGCTTGTCGGTGTGGGTGTGACCGTTGCTTCCACAGCGAAGTACTCATCCACCGGGATGTTGTCGATGTCCACGAGCGACCACTGCACGTCGTAGGCTCCGTCGTGTGTCTTCACGCCGGAGTTTGAGCTGGACGCGCAGCCGGTGCAGAGGAGCGCGATGGCGATCAGGAGTCGAGAAGTCATGGGGTGGGTCGTCGCATGCTTGGTGTGTTCTTAGGGGTGTACGCGCGGCCCGTGCCGAAGGTCATCAGCCAGTTGCCATCGAGATCGAAGGCCTGCAGGCGATGATTCCCGTGGTCGAGTACGAGGATACGCCTTTGGCTGTCGATGTGCAGTTCGCTTGGATTCCAGAACGTGCCGTGGTCGATGCCGTGTCCGCCGATGGGCTTGGTGGTGGCGCCGTCGCGTGTGATCGCGATGGTGCTGTCGCCCTGCAGCGTCGCCGTGATGCCGTCATCTGTGGTGTCGCTGCTGTGCGCCGGGCTCCAGACCGGTGCCGTTGAATCGGGCGCTGTGGCTTGCAGCAGGACCGCAAGATCAGGATGAAAGCCCGGTCGCTCGAGCGTCGACATGGGCAATGTCCACGTGTGCGTGCGCCCGTCGGTGGCATCGCGTGCTGTGAAGGTGTAGTCGTCGCCATCGCCATGCAGTGTCATTTCGACCGGAAGTTGCACGCATCCGGCACCAGTGCCGTGTTCACCAAACGTGGTGGTGTGCACGGGAATCTCGCGATCGAGGTCGAGTAGGTGGAAAGCGCGAAGCTCGGGTTCAAAAACCACCAGAGCTCGTCCGTGTACGGCCATGCGAGGGCCGAAGTGCGATTGGCTGTCGACGGGACCGGTGGGGGCCTTGGCCTTGTCTGGTCGGCCCAGCGTGAACCCCTGCACACGCCGTTCGAAGGGTTCGGCCACGACGCATCCGTCCTCGGTGAAGGCCACGTCTTCTGGATAGTGGATCTTGCCGTCGCCTTCTCGTGGCTTGATGGCATGCATGCCCCACCAGTCGATCACGCGTCCGGTGTCGGCGTGTAGTGCTTGAATCCTGTGGTTCAGACGATCGGCCACCAGTATCACGCCGTCGCGCACGTCGATGCCAGCCGGTTCCGCAAAGCGGCCGGGCGCCTTGCCCCATCCGCCTACGCTCCAGCGATGCCGGCCGTCGGCTTCGATGCAATGCACGTGATGCGTTGCTTCGTCCGTGATGTACAGCGTGCTGTCCTCGTCGAGCGCAACGCCAGAGGGCAGTGCGAAGGCATGCTCGCCTGCCGATGAATACATGCCCATGTTGGCGCCGGTCATGTCCAGGAGGAGAATGCGGCGGTTGCCGCGATCGGCGACAGCGATACGTGTGCCATTGCACGCTACATCCGCGGGGCCGTTGCACTGCGTCATGCGGTTGCCGCGGGTCGTGAGCACCTTGAGCTCGCCCTCGAGGAGGGCGATCACCTCACCGGTGTCGGGGCGGGCGAGCACGATGCCACCGCGGTTGGTCGTCCAGGTGTCCATGCCACTGGGCGGGTGTTCAAGCGGGTGCCCCCAATGGAAGGGTTCCATCGAGTTGGCATGCACGGCGGCCAGCGTGTCACCATGGAGCGCGATCGCGCCGCGTTCCGTGCTCGGTGCGACGCACCCTGCGTGCAGATCGTTCACGGTCCAGGCGTACTCGCCAGGCAGCGCATCAGCATCGGACGGCCCTGCAGGCGCCGACAGGAGTGTTGCAATCAAGAGTGTGCCGAGCACGTGGCCTCAGCCGGCTGCTTCACCGGCGTCGTCCCCGTCGGCCGGTTGGGTGTCCCACACAAGTTCTTCCGGATCGCCTGTTTCGTAGCCAAGTTCCTTGGACACGGCGAGGGCGCACTCGAGTGCATCCTTGGATCGCACGTTGACGGTCGCGCTCGAGTCGTCGTACGACACGGACGCCGTCATGACGCCGTTGCACTCATTGATCACCTGTCTGAGGCTGTTGGCGCAGCCGCCACAGTGCATGCCCTTCACGGAGAACGACCACGCCGTGGAGGTTGGTTGCGCTGAGACGGGTTCAATGGTCACGGCTGCGGGAACGGTGTCGGCCGTCTTTGCTGTATCGACGTCGCAAGTGGAACAGTCGCAGGCTGTGAGCAGCGCTGCGCAAGTTAACATGGAGATCACGTGCTTCATGATAGAAGTGTACCGAGGTGATCAGGCGATCACGTTGAGTTTCTGGAATCGATTGTGCAGCACGGCTGCGGAGTCGGTTTTGAGCCAGTCTTCCAGCACGCTGGCGTACACCTGACGGAAGTCTGTGGTGTACTTCAGATCGCCACTGTCGAGGTCGGTGAGACTGGGGTGGCGTCCAAAGAACCCGGGCTTCACCATCGGGCCGATCAGGTACAGCGGTGCTGCGGTGCCGTGATCGGTGCCGCCGGAGCCATTCTGGGCCACACGGCGACCGAACTCGCTGAACACCATGGTGAGCACGCGGCCGTCATTGCCCTGGGCCTTGAGGTCGTCACTGAAGGCCTTGAGGCTGTCGCCCACCTGCTGCAGCAGTCGGGCATGCTGGCCCGCCTGGTTGGCGTGCGTGTCAAATCCACCGAGCGTGACGTAGTACACGCGGGTGGGCAGGTCGGCACGGATCATGGCGGCGACCATGCGAAGTTGGTCCGACAGATTGCCACCCGGGAATGACGCCAAGGGGGCGAGGCTTGCAGCTTGCCGCACCTTGGACGAACTGATCTGGGCGTCCATCGCCGTGCGGCGCAAGAAGGCCAGGGTGTCATCAGCCTTGTTGGGGTCGCCCGTCACGCCGCGATAGGCCTGCTTCATGTCGTTGTCGATGTCTTCGCCGGTCCATCGATAGAGCTCGGGCTTCTCGAAACTCACGGCGCGGGTTTGTCGGCCGATCAATGCCAGTGGTGATGTGCTGCCGATGGCCACGGCGGCCTGGGGATCAGGCGTCCCGTTGCAGGTGTTGTCGAAGTATCGGCCGAGCCATCCTTCGGAGCGGCCATTGGGATTGCCGCTGTGCCAGATGTCCATGGAAGAGAAGTGAGATCGGTTCGGGTTGGGATAGCCCACGCCCTGGATCACCGCGGCGCGGCCGTCATCCATCAACGACTTGAATCCCGAGAAGGCCGGGTTGAAGCCCAGCCCTTCGGCGCCACGCACGCCCGATGCGAGCGCGCCGTCGGTGGTGCCGGGCTTGCTGATCGAAATCGACGGCCGCTTGCGGTAGTACTCGTCCATGCCGTGAGGCACGATCGTGTTGAGCCCGTCGTTGCCGCCGCCCAACTGCACGACCACGAAGATGCGGTCCTGCGCCATCCCGGGAATGGACGAGGTCAATGCACCCAGCGGCGTGGCGGCGCCTGCAGCGGTCTGCTGCAGAAACACCGGAACGGTGCTGGCCATCGAGGCGAAGACCGTGCCTCGTTGAATGAAGTCGCGTCGGCTCCAAGGATTGTGTTCAGTCATAACAGTGCTCCATCAGCAAAGCTGGTACTCAGGGGCGGCGGTGATGATGGCCACCAGTCGGGTGACGGTGGCGGCATCGAGATCGCGGCCGCGAGCCAGATCGGCCCAGGTGTTCAATCGGTAGTCGTCGGGCATCGTTCCTAAAAGGAATCGAGCCAGATACGTGGCTGCATCCTTGGGGCGATCGCGACGAGGAATGTCGGGCAGGTGGGACACGAGCCGTGACATGTCGTGGTCGAGTGTGCCACCGCCGTCCCACGGGTTGCTGCCCGGCTCGCGGCCGGTGAGCAGATAGACCAGCGTGTTCTGGCGGGTGAACAAAGTGGATGTGTTGATCCAGGCTGTGCCGGCGTCCCAGCCCTTCACGCTGGGCGGGCTGAAGAGACTCTGGCCCATGGTGGCGCACGCGTCGTTGAGGCGACGGACGTTGCGGGCCGGCAAGTCCATCGTGCGGCAGGCCTGCACGACCAGTTGGATCGGGCTCTTCACCATCGTGCCGCGGCGGGTGGGGTGATAGAAGTGCTTCGACTTGAACAGTGCTTCGAGGACGGGGTCGACCGTGTATCGAGCGCGCTGCATTTGGCGTCCCATCTCGTTGACGACAGCCATCGACTGCTCGGTCGAGGCGGCGGCGTCATCCACGAAGAAGCGGTACAGCTTCCAGCAGATCCACGTGCTACTGGTGGGCCGTGTGAAGATGAGCTCCACGAAGTCATCGGCGCCATGATTGCCGCGATGGCCGAAAATGCTCTTGGTGCCCGAGTCGTGGTTGCGGCTGTTGAAGACGAAATCGTCATCTCGGAAGGTGAAGCCCGTAAGGGCGCGTGCGCCTTCCTTGATGTCGTCTTCGGTGTAGCCGTTGCCTTCGCCCAGCGTGAACAGTTCCATCAGCTCGCGGGCGAGATTCTCGTTGGGAGCTTGTCGGCGATTCTGATTGTTGTTCAGGTACTTGATCATCGCAGGGTCGCGAATGATGCCCTTCACCAACACGTTCTTGAAGTCACCCGTGGCGTTGTTCCGGAACAATTCGTTCTGCTTCAGCATGTGCCAGGAATCTTCGACAGGGCGATAGCCCGTGGCAAAGTGGCCGTGCCAGAACAGTGTCATCTTCTCCTGCAACGGTCGCGATGTTTCGATCATCCGAGTGAGCCACCAGTCACGAGCCGTGGCCATCTGTTGACGATCTTCACGTTGGGCCGCCTGCCGACGCATGCGTGCCTGTTCGAGCGCTGCTTCGTTGTCGGCCCGCCGCGCCATGCGGTACGCCTGTCGCTCTTCGTCGGTCGGAGGTCGCATGATGTCGGTCTTGAAGCCTGGGTCGGCCACCGGGTCGGGCACGCTTCGCCAGCGCAGCAGGTGGTCGACAGCGCCATCGAGCCCCATCTCAGTGAGCGTGAGTACCTGTTCAGGAGAACCGCCGAACCCAGCCCGCTGCAGCAGGTGGTGTGCTTCCCAATAACCGAAGTCTTTGGGATCGAGTGGTTCCAATGGGCGAGGCATGGTGTCGCTCCTGGTCGAGGCTTCAACAGAGTCTACGATCAGGAGGCGGGGCTCTATCCCCCAATTCACACCGCGCTGTGGTGATCAGGCCTCGAGATGCCTGCGGAGGCTGCGGCCCATGCGGATCGTGTTGCCAATGACGCTGACATCGCTCACCGCCATGGCACCGGCCGCGATCAGCGGTCCCCAGGTCCCCAGCAGCCCGAATGCGGCCACCGGGATGACGGCGGTGTTGTAGACGAAGGCCAGAAACAGGTTCTGTTTAATGGCCCGCAGTGTGCGGCGGGAGATCGTGATCAGCAACGGCACCGCGGACGGGCGGTGCGCCGGAATGACCACATCAGCGGCGTCGATCGCCACGTTGGTGCCCGAGCCCACGGCGATGCCCACGGTGGCACTGGCGAGGGCAGCCGCATCGTTGAGCCCGTCGCCCACCATGATGGTGGCGGTGGGGCGGTCGGTCACGAACGACGCCTTGGATTCGGGCGTGTGACCGGCCTTCACATGTTTCGCATTAAGGCCGATCGATTCGGCGATGGCATTGGCGGCGTGCGCCCGGTCGCCCGACAGCATGGTGACGGTGAGCCCCATTCGGTGCAGGGCCGAGATCGTGTCGGTGGCATCGGGCAGTGGCGCGTCCTGTACGTCGATTCGACCGATCTCCTCGCCGTCCACTCGCACCACGCACGCGACGTGTTCGTCACGCATCACTTCGACGAGGCGTCCGTCGACCGTCGCCGTGACACCCTGCCCTGGAATCGCCCGGAAGTCGTCCGCTGCCGGGAGCGTGAGCCCACGCGAGACGGCGGCCGCCACGATGGCCGTGGCGACGGGATGTTCACTTGGCGATTCAGCGGCAGCGGCCAGTGCCAGCACCGCAGCGTCGTCGTGTCCGGCGGTTGGTTCGATCGCCGTGACCGTTGGCCGGCCTTCGGTCAAAGTGCCCGTCTTGTCGAAGATCACCTCGTCCACTGCCGCAGCTGCTTCCAGCGCCGCGGCGGACTTCACGAGAATGCCACGGCGTCCTGATTCGCCCGTGCCCACCATCACGGCCATGGGCGTGGCCAGACCAAGCGCACAGGGGCAAGAAATGATGAGCACCGTGACGGCGGCAATGATGCCGGTCTGCAGGTGTGTCCAGTTATCCGCGGTCAGGGCGTGGATGGTCCAGCCCACCACGGTGAGCAGCGCGATGCACAACACGGCGGGCACGAACACGGCGCTCACGCGATCTGCAAGGCGTTGAATCGCCGCCCGTGACCCAAGCGTGTTGGAGACCAGTTCGGCGATGCGGGCGACCGTGGAGTCGGCGCCAGTTGCAGTGGTTTCGATGACCAACCGGCCGACGGTGTTCAGCGAGCCACTGACGACATCATCGCCCACACGTCGTCGTACCGGTTCACTCTCACCGGTGATCAGCGACTCATCGACTTCCGAGTCGCCTTCGATCACCGTGCCGTCCACGGGGAGACGACCGCCGGGGCGAACGACCAGGTGATCGCCTGGCATGACATCGGCGATATCGACGTGTCGTGTCGTGCCGTCATCCTGCAGGCGTTCGGCCGTGTCGGGCTGGAGTTCCAGCAACTCGCGGATGGCCGATCCTGCGCGGCGAGATGCGCGAGCTTCGAACCAGTGTCCAAGGCTGATGAGGCCCAACAAGGCGCTCGCCTCAGTGAAATACATGGGTTGTCCATGCTCCACGCCCAAGTGCATCAGCACGAACAGCACCATGGAATAAGCCCATGCAGTGCCGGCGCCGATGCTGATGAGCGTGTCCATGTTGGTGGTACCACGTCGGGCGGCGGCCCAGGCCGACGAGAAGAAGCCCGGACCGACAATCGCGATGACCGCCGTGGCGGCAATGAGCATCACCCACTGCAGCCAGGCTTGTCCGTCGTCCACGGTCCAGTGCAGCACGGCCGAGGGCACCCAGATGCCCAGACCGATGGCGGCATTTCGGGCCCACAGCCGCTCTTTGGCGACGGCCGCAGCCTCACGTTCGCCCTGGCGGGGACGCGGCGCAGCATCGGCTGGGTGTGCCCGGTAGCCGACACTGGTGAGCATGTCTGCTGCGTCGGCCGGATCGATCGTGCCGGTGACCGACACGATGCCGGCGGGCACGTTGACGCCCACCTCGACCACGCCCTCTTCCTTGAGCAACCGTTGACGCACGACACCGGCGCAGCTGGCACAGTGCATGTTTTCAGTGATCAGTTGAAAGGCTGGATTGGCCACGGAGGGCTCCAAAAAGACGGATGTCTTGGAAGTGGATCGGACGGTGGTAGACTATACGGCTCGTGATGACTGCACAGGTCACATCTCGAACACGGCATCTCGCGGCAGCCCTTGGCTTGCTGGTGCTGCTGGTGTTGATGCCCGTGTCCGGGCAGATGGGCGTGGTGCATCACGAACAGCAGGTGGTCTGTTCCACAGCATTTGAGCTGACCGAGCAACCCATCGAAGAGAAGGGCAATGTCGACCGCGTCGCACACGGTGCCACACCGATGCCGATGTCCGGTCGCCTGCGCGTGCGTGAGGCCGATCGAATCGGCCCTCGCCTGTTGCACCTTCCGCCTCCGGCGCGTCGCATCGTCTGACGTTCTGAGTGCAGCACCAGCTGCACATGCGACCCCCCAATCATCACATTCAAACAGTTGAGGTCATCCAATGGCCATTCCCGTGTTGTCCAAAGCGGCCCGCAAAGTGTTCGGTTCCCGAAACGATCGTCTTGTCAAGCGGTATCTCCGCGTCGTGGATCAGGTCTCCGAGTTGGAGTCAGGCATCCGCTCCCTCGATGACGCCGCCCTCCGTGCCAAGACACATGAGTTCCGCGATCGCGTCGACGGTGGGGAGAACGCCGAAGACATGATTCCTGAGGTGTTCGCCGTGGCTCGTGAAGCCATGGACCGCGCCGTTGGCATTCGCAACATCTTCGATCCGGCACAGGCGTTCGACTCCTCCGTACTACCCGCCGACGTGCAGTCGCTCTATCAAGAGACCAAGGCCGCCATGGAGGCTGCCGAGGCAAAGAAGCCCACGGCGGATTGCCTTGGGTGCACCGCAGACGTACCAGCCTGGCAGTGGATGGACATTCCCAACGCCATCTACGAGGCCGTTCGTGAACTTCACCCCAAGTCGAAGCCCCCGTTCCGTGCGCGTCCGTTCGACGTGCAGATCATCGGTGGCATCGTGCTGTCCGAGGGCCGCATCGCCGAGATGAAGACCGGTGAGGGCAAGACGATCGTCGCGCCGTTGGCCTGCTACCTGGCCGCGATCGAATCGAAGCAGGTGCACGTGGTCACCGTGAACGATTATCTGGTGCAGCGCGACCGTGACTGGACGTTCCCGTTCTTCCGCGCCTTGGGCCTCACGGTGGGTGCGATTCACCCGCAGCATATGATGCCGCCGCAGCTCAAGCAGATCATGTACCACTGCGATGTGGTGTACGGCACTACGTCGGAGTTCGGCTTCGACTACCTACGCGACAACATGAAAATGTCCACGCAGGAGCAGGTGCAGAAGAAGCGCCAGATCGCCATCGTGGACGAAGTCGATTCCACGCTCATTGATGAAGCCCGCACCCCGTTGATCATCTCCGGCCCCGCCCACGATCATCAGCCCCGCTATGAATTGGCCGATTCACTCGCCCGCCATCTGATGGCGGCGCAGAAGCCGTGGACCGTGGCCGACGAGAAGGTGCAGTCGTGTCTGCTGGAGATCTCCTCACTCGAGGGTGACATCCGCAATGCTCGCGACAAGGCCGACGTGCCCGGTATGAAGCAACGCATGGACGACGCCAAGGCGCGTCTGCCCAAGCTTGAAGCCGAGCGCGACAAGCACGTGAGTTTCTATGACGTGGAGCTGGACAAGAAGCGAGCCACGCTCACACACGAGGGCATCGCCGAAGCGCAGAAGGAATCCGGCCTGGGGTCGTTCTACGTGGGCGACAACGTGGACATGCCACACCTGCTCGAACAGGCGATTCGCGCCCACGCCGTGTACCAGCGTGATCGCGATTACATCGTGGCTGTCGATGAATCGGGCGACCAGACCGTGGTGATCGTGGATCAGAACACCGGCCGCAAGATGGTGGGGCGACAGTGGTCCGACGGGCTGCACCAGGCGGTGGAGGCCAAGGAAGGCGTTCCGATCAAGCAAGAAACGCAGACGATGGCCACGATCACCATCCAGAACTTCTTCAAGCTGTACGAGCGGCTCGCTGGCATGACCGGCACGGCTGACACTGAAGCGACGGAGTTCTACGAGATCTACAAGCTGGACGTGGTCGTGATTCCCACCAATGTCCCGGTGGAGCGGCTTGATCATCAAGATGTGGTGTATCTGAACGTCAAGGACAAGACGTCGGCGATTCTCGACGAGATCCGCCGCTTCCATGACATCGGCATGCCGGTGTTAGTTGGCACGACCAGTGTCGAAAACTCCAAGATGCTCTCGGATGAACTCACGCGACGCCACGGAATCAAGCACGAAGTGCTCAACGCCGAACAGCATGAGCGTGAGAGTGAAATCGTCAAGAGCGCCGGTCAACTCGGTGCCGTGATGGTGGCCACCAACATGGCCGGCCGTGGTACCGACATCAAGCTGGGGCCGATCGATCGTAAGACGCTCGTGGCCCACTGGCAGTCGCGTGACCTGCTGCCGCGCAGCGCATCAGCCGACATGGACGATGCCACGCTCATCGCCGCCGTGTATCGACACGTGGCGCCGCGCGAACTGGGCGTGTCCGGCGGCGACTTAACAGCCATGGACGATGCCGCCGTGCGCCGTGCCCTGCTGGAGCACTGGTATGTGACGCTGGCGTACGGCAAGGACACCAAGGCTCGCAGCATGACCGACGAGGCCCTGCTGAAGGAACTCGATGCTTCGGGCGCCACACCCATGCACCGTCTCACGGTGCATGACGATGTCCAACGGCTTGGCGGTCTGCACGTGGTTGGCACGGAGCGACATGAGTCACGCCGCATTGACAACCAGTTGCGTGGCCGAAGTGGTCGTCAGGGCGACAACGGATCGTCCCGGTTCTTCTTGAGCCTCGAAGATCCGCTGATGAAAATGTTCGCCGGGCCCACCACGCTCCGCATTCTCAGCAAGCTGGGCATGAAGGAGGGCGACGCCATCGAACACCCCATGCTGACCAAGGCCGTGGGCCGTGCGCAGCGTAAGGTGGAAGAGCGCAACTTCCTGATCCGCAAGAACATTCTTGAGTACGACGAGGTGATGGATCACCAGCGTCACGACTTCTACGGCACACGTCAGCGGGTGCTCGAAGGCGACGCCCTGCGTGAACTGATCTTCGGGTATCTGGAAGACTCCGCCCGTGACGCCGCATGGCGATATCTCGCCCCGGGCTACCGCGCCGAGTGCATGGCCGAGTGGATTCGCGAGAACATGAATCTGACCATCGAGCCTGAGCGACTCAAGCTCGATGATCGCGATCGCCTGCAGGAGTCGGTACGACTGGCCGCCGCGCAAGAAGTGAGCCAACTGGTGCGTATCTCCATCGGCGAGTTCCTCAACGAGGAGATCGACCTTGGCACTGGTGACGTGACTGACGCGATCGACGGGGGCGACGATTGGAAGGGGCTTGTTGACTGGGTCAACAACCACTTCAAGATCGACGTCAAGGTGAGTGGCATCCGCGATCTCGGTCGTGCCGATGTCATACGGCACATTGAAGAGGCCGCCGAGAGCGCCATGGAGGCCGTCGATCTGGCACCACTGGACACCTATCTGGTGGAAACCTATCCCCATCAGGAATTGGCCGGTTGGGTGACATCCCGCTTCGGGCACGAACTCAATCATGAGGTGTTCGCGGAAGTGCAGGAACCCGACGAGGCTGTGGACGTGATCCTCGACATCGCTCGCGATCTGTACGTCAAGCGTGAGCAGACGTACCCGATCGACTTCGCGTTGGAGATGACCAACTCCGGCATGCAGCAAGATCCAGCCCAGGCACTGCAGCGATTCTGTGCCTGGGCCAAGGCTCGCTACGAACTGGATTGGCAGCCAGATGCACTGCCCTCCACGAATCCGATGGAGATTCGCGAGGCGCTGCTGAAGGAAGCTGCGTCGTGGGACGGCGATCGCGTCGCCGAGCGTGCCGGCCGCCTGCTCAACGGTGTCGATTCCGCTGAAGCGATGTCCGATCGCATGCAGAGTGAACTGGGCTTCGCCATGTTGCCCGATGAGCATGAGGGCTTCGAGGAAGACTGTGTGTCGTGGACCGAGGCTCGCATCAGCCGCATGCTGCGTGCCGAGGTGGAACAGCTCGAGCGGTGGGTACTGCTGCAGATCGTGGACGGCAGCTGGAAGGACCACCTGCATCAGATGGACCAGTTGCGCGAAGCCATCGGATACCGAAGCTTCTCCCAGCGTGATCCTCGCATCGAGTTCAAGCGTGAAGGCGCAGCGCTCTACGAAGACATGCAGGAGGTTGTCCGTGACAAGCTCGTGGACATGATCTTCAAGGTGCGCATGACGGCACAGCCCAGGCCGCAGCAGACCAACGAACCGGCGCAGCAACAACAGCAACAGCCGCAGCAAACCGCAGCGCAGGCAGCACCGCCTGATCCTGCGGCCTCGGCTGTGCGTGCCGCTGCGGCGGCCGCGTCTGGTGCACCGGCACAACAGCGTTCAGCGGCGCGGTCACGCGCGGCGTCTTCCGCGGCGGGCTTGGCCGTGGGTCGAAACGAACCGTGTCCGTGCGGGTCGGGCAAGAAGTACAAGAAGTGCTGCGGGGCGAAGTGATTGGCCCGGGTCAACTCAGGCTTGCACGGGCCGCGGTGGCAACCACAGCCACCGCGGAATGAGCAGCACGCCGACAGCGACGGCGGCCCAGGCAGGGTGCCAACGCTGGATGAGCCCCGCTTCGCTCGCGGCACATGCCGCCACTACCAGCACGACGAAGGTCATGATGCGGCGTGCGGTACGCGGCCATGGTCGTCGCGTGCAGAAGTACAACACGATGGCAGGGAAGATCAGCCCGAACAGCACCATGTATCGAAGGTAGGTGTCGATCGCGTCGTCCCACTGCGTGCTGGCCAGCGCAGCGCCGCCGACGGCCAGTACCGGCCCGGCCAGAGGCAACAACATGACGAAGCCTGTTTGCCCACCGGTCACACCATGGGGCATGAGCTCACGCGTGTTGGCTGCCATTGTGAAGATGCTCTGCACGATCAGGTGCACCAGGATCGGCAGCAAAAGGTTGCCAGGTTCGAGCGTCCAGTACGACGCGGTCACGAACAACATCAACCCGAAGGCCGGACCCAGCAGCACGAATGCCCAGCCGGTGTTGGTCTGTTGCAAGGTGCGATGAAAGGGGCCATCGAGCCACGGGCATAGCAAGAAGCCGAAGGCGAAGACTGGTGCGTACCACAGCAAATCCACGTGGGGCCGCGACCCGCTCCATGTCAGTTCGGCAAAGCCCTCCGGCGTGCGTGTCCACAGCAACCAGACCGACGTGATCCAGGCGATCGTGCCCAACCAGGGCCACACCTTGGTGGGCAGGTGGGCGATGGCCCACGCCACAGCCCATGCGCCCAACGGCAATATCCAGGGGTTGTCGATGGGAAGGCCGAAGCCGTCTTCCAACAGCCACGAGCCCGCCATCGTGAGGAAGATCGTGTGGAAGGTGATCGTCGCGATGATGAACCACCGCATCGGCACGACATGCTTGGCACAGAACTCACGTGAGTTCGAACTGCGCCGCAACAACAGACCCACACCCATGGCACCGAGCACGTTGGGAATGGAGACCAGCAGGAATCCCGACCAGCCGTACCACTGCAGCATGAGCACGGGCAGGAACATGCCGATACACCAGACCCAGGCCGACGCCCCATAGAGGCTCCAACCGATGGTTCGAAACATGGTGGTCATGGGCGGTGGGGTCGTCAGATGCGACCGCGATCAGCCACGTGCACCTTGGGGGTGCAATGGAAGGTCATCGTGGAGCGGCCCACTCGGCGGGCCTTCTTGCCGCGGCCGCGAACAGCCTGGCGAACATCCAGGGTGACGTCGATGTTGAACTCACCGCCGGCGGCGAGCAGGTCTGCGATCGTTTCCTTCAGTTCGTCCTGATGGAAGATCTCGTAGATGGCCGGGCCGTGACACGGTCGCAGAAACCGATAGTTCAGATTCTTGCACACCACGCGGTAGTCGCTGCCGCACTCGGCGAAGAGAAACATGCCTGCGGCCACTTCGGAATTGCCCAGCAGGGCGGCGCCGGCCATGGCGTTGTACCAGTTTCGATTGAAGCGACGGAATGGCAGGATCGCTCGGAACCGGGCGCCAGCCTCGCGCTTCATGATGATGCCGCTGCGCCAGGCGTAGGGCAACCAGATCAACGAACACACGCGGTGCCAGAAGTTGTTCTTGGTGCTCAGACGGCTGACGAAGGCTTCAGCACGCTCGGACCACGATGGCCGACGGCTCGATGCGGGCATCGAAGCGGCGAGGCGTTCATCAGGTGCTGGTTGGGTGACGGACATGGGGTGGGATCCCGGGAACGGGGCATGATATCTGGCCAAGGAGGGGCGATCCACTCGAAACGGACGCGGTCCGTGCCGCTATCGTCTCCATCGGTCCCAATGGCCCTTTTGGAGGACGCAGAATGCCACTTTCTCGCCTGGGTGTGTGCTCATGGAGCCTGCAACCCGATTCACCTCCCACGCTGCTCGAGCACGTCTCCGCTACGGGAATCTCGCACGTGCAACTGGCCCTCACACCCTTGGTGTCCAACCGGGACGTGTGGGCTGACACGATCGGCATGCTGACCGATGCGGGCATTAATGTGATCAGCGGCATGATTGAGCCCGTGGGGGAGGACTACAGCACGATCGACAGCATCAAGGTGACCGGTGGCATCCGTCCCAGTGCGCACTGGCCCGCCAACGAAGCCATGCTTCGAGCGGCCGCCGTGGTCGCGGCCGATGCCGGCGTGTCGTGTATCACGCTGCATGCAGGGTTCCTGCCCCATGATCCAGCCGATGCAGAACGGGCCGTGATGGTGCAGCGGCTGCAGGCCATGGCTGACATTTGTGCCGACCAGGGTCTGACCCTCGGTCTGGAAACCGGGCAAGAAGATGCCGACACGTTGCTCGCCGTGCTGGGGGAAATCGATCGCGCCAATCTGGGCGTGAACTTCGACCCTGCCAACATGGTGCTGTACGGCACTGGCGAGCCCATCGCGGCGCTCGAGGCGCTGCGTGACCACGTGGTGCAGGTGCACATCAAGGATGCACTGCCACCTGTCGAGCACGGGCAATGGGGCAGCGAAGAACCGGTGGGCGAGGGAATTGTCGATTGGGATGCCTTCTTGACCACGGTCAACGACATCAAACGACCGCTTGATGCCGTGATCGAACGCGAGGCCGGCACGAACCGTGTGCAGGACATTCGCACAGCGGCAGACCGAGTGCAGGGCGCAATCGCGTGAGGCAGATCGTCGCATTGTTGGCATGCATCCTGCTGCTGGGGTGTGCATCGCCACAGCCGGTGTATCACGGAGGCGCCGTGGCGGCGGATCAGCCCGTGGCATCACAGGCGGGCGCACGCATGCTGGTGTTGGGTGGTAACGCGGTGGATGCGGCGGTCGCCACGTCCTTCGCACTGTCCGTGACAGACCCCTTCAGCTGCGGTGTGGGTGGTGGCGGGTTTATGCTTGTCTATGCGCCACCGCGTGATGGCGCACCAGCCATCGAGGCCGTGCTCAACTACCGCGAAGTCGCACCGGCCGCGGTGGATGCGTCGTTCTATGTGGACCAACCGTTGGATGACGCCAGTCGTATCGGTGGCACGGCCAGTGGAGTGCCCGGCACCGTGGCGGGTTTGTACGAAGCGCACCGGCGGTGGGGCACGCTGCCCTGGGCACAGGTGCTGCAACCAGCGATTGACGCGGCCCATGACGGCGTGGTGGTCAATCAGGCCTGGGTGAATGCAGCCGACTGGCTCGAGGGGGCACGGGAAGACGACGAAAATCTGCGCCATGTGAGCGCGTGGATCTGGGACCATCTCTGTGGCGGCGGCGATCTGGCCGTCGGCGACGTGGTCAAGCAACCAGCTAAGGCTCGGCTGCTTCGGTTGATCGCTGAAGATGGCGCACGTGCCTTCTATACCGGCCCGGTCGCCGAGGCGATCTCAGCCGCGTCGCATGCACATGGCGGTGTGCTGCAGGCTGAAGATCTTGCGGCCTATCGCGTGCAGCCGCTGCAGCCATTGTCAGCCGACGATGTGTTCGGTCGGTGGCGTGTGCTTGCCATGCCACCGCCAAGCAGCGGCGGCATCGCCTCGATCCAGACACTACGCATGGTGAGTGCCCGTTGGGCGGACCTGTCCAAGCCCGGCCCGGATGACCCGGCCTTCCTCCATCTGCTCGCGAGCGCCATGCAGCGAGCGTTCGCAGACCGTGCGCGTTGGCTGGCGGATGGCACGTTTGCGCCGGTCCCCGTGCATGCACTTCTGGATCGTGATCGATTGCATGCTGCGGCACAGCGCATCGACTTGCAGACAGCGGCCGATCCGGTGGGGGTTTACGTGTTGCCGCCGGCCGATGACGTGGGCACATCACACTTGTGCGTGGTGGATGCCAACGGCATGGCTGTGGCGTGCACCGAAACGATCAACTACCTCTGGGGGTCGTGTGTGGCCGTGCCGCAGTGGGGCATCGTGCTCAACAACGAGATGGACGACTTCACCACACGGCCGGGCGAAGCCAACATCTATGGCCTGGTGCAGTCGGATCGCAATGCGCCTCAGCCGGGCAAGCGACCGCTGTCGAGCATGTCACCCACGATCGTGCTGGAGAGCGATCGTGTGCGATTGGTGGCGGGCGCCTCAGGCGGCCCACGCATCATCTCGGCCACGATCAAGGCCATCATCGACGTGCTGCAGTTTGGCATGACGCCGGTGGAGGCGCTCGAGCAAGGCCGTGTGCACCAGCAGTGGCAGCCTGACGTGCTGTGGTTGGAATCAGACCGCTTCGATGTCGGCGTGCACGAGGCCCTCCGTCAGCGAGGGTGGGACGTGCGCGAGCGCAGCGGTATGGGCGTGGAGCAGCTCATCGAGGTGGCCGCTGATGGCGGCATCATGCCCGCGAGTGACCCACGCAAGGGCGGTGCGCCTGCCGGTGTGATGGATCCGCCAACAAAGTGACGATAGCGCCTTGTGGCCCATCAGGGCGCCAAGGAGCTTGCTGTCATGACCACCACCGACGAATCCTGCGGCACCAAGAGCCGCTGCAAGTGCTGCTGCATCGTGTTTGCGGTGCTGCACATCGCCATCCTCACGTGCATGTCCACGGCCCTGTGGAAGATCGCGATTGCCCTCGACGCGACCGGCGTGGGGTGACCTCAGCGGCAGTGAAGCGATCGCCCTCGTGTGACCCGTGTGTACCACGGAGTGTGAATAGCGGCGCCAGTACACTGCGCGTGTGCCGACGTACACCTACCAAGTCGTGACCGACGATGGCTCCGGCGAGATCTTCGAGGTCTTTCAGAAGATGAGCGATGATGCGCTCACCGAGCATCCGGAGACCGGTGCGCTGGTCAAGCGCATTCCCAGTGTGCCCAACATCAACACACAGTGGAATGACAAGGGCGGCAAGCTGTCGAACAAGAACCTCGATCGACTGGGCTTCACCAAGTACGAAAAGGCCGGCGACGGCGTGTACGAGAAGAAGGCCGGTGACGGGCCAGACACGATCCAGCGCTGATCGTGCACTAGGTAAAACATGACAGGGCCGCGTGCGATGTGCACGCGGCCCTGTTCACTTCAAACGTGGGCAGACTCAACCGCCGAGCGTGTATCGCACGAAGTTCGTGATCGAGCAGCCCTCGGGCAGCACGTCTTCAACACGAACACTCTCGTCGAGCACGTACTTCTGCTTCACGAGGGTCGACTCTTCGAGGAACTTGCGAACCTTGCCTTCGGCCATCTTGGTGGCGATGTCCTCGGGCTTGCCCGAGTCCTTGGCCTCCTGGATCGCGTTGGCACGGATCTCGTCGAGCTTCTCGGCCGGCACGTCATCGGGACCGATGGCGGCCGGGTCGTAGAACACGATGTGCTGGCAGATGCCCTTGAGGGTGTCCGCGTCGGCATCGCCGTTCACCTGCAACAGGCACGCACGCTTGCCATCGTGGTGGACATACTGGCCGAAGGCGCCGCCTTCGAGCTTGATGCCACGGGTGTAGTTGGCGTTCTCACCGGTCTTGATGCGGATGTTGTCCACAGCAGCGGTGATGGTGTCGTTGGCGGACACGTCGCCGGCATCGGACTTCATGGCTTCGGCAACGACGGTGTCCATCATGGCGATGAAGTCTTCGTTGCGGGCCGTGAAGTCGGTCTCGGTGGCGACCTCGACCATGGCGGCCTTGTCACCTTCGATGGCGATGGCCACGCGACCTTCGCCCGTGGTGCGCTCGGTGCGGGTGTCCATCTTGCCCTTGCGCTTGGCGCGGATCCACTCTTCAGCGGCGGTCATGTCGCCGTCGCACTCGTTGAGTGCTTCCTTGCAGTCCATCATGCCAAGGCCGGTCTTCTGACGAAGGGCCATGACGTCCTTTGCGGAAATGCTCACAGGTATCGCTCCAGAGATTGAATCAATGGTGACCGACGGGTCACTCGGCGGATTCGGTGGGGGTTTCGGTGTCCGGCTCGGCGGTTGCGGTGGCCGAAGCGGAGGCGTCGCCACGGAAGGCGGCGCGGGAACCACTTGTCTTGCGTTCGGATGCGGCGGCCACCATCTCGGCGGCGGCGTCGTCGGCCCCTTCGGCGGTGGCCTTGCGACCGGACATGCCTTCACGCACGGCGCCAGTGAGGTAGCGAATCACCACATCAATGCTGCGCATGGAGTCGTCGTTGCCGGGGATCGGGATATCGACAAGACTGGGGTCGCCGTCAGTGTCGACCAGGCCGATGGTGGGAATGCCAAGCGTACGGGCTTCGCGAAGTGCGTTGACCTCGCGGGCCGTGTCGATCACGACCAGGGCACCGGGCAACTTGTTCATGTTGCGGATGCCCTGCAGGTTGCGCGTGATCTTGCGCTTCTCACGCTGCAGCTGCGAGGCACGCTTCTTGGAGTACGACTCGATCTCGCCGCTCTCGACGAGCTTTTCGAGTTCGATGAGTCGCTTGAGCCGCTCACGAATGGTGCGGAAGTTGGTCAGCGTGCCGCCGAGCCAGCGTTCCACGACCCAAGGCATGCCCACGTCGGCGGCGTTCTGCTCGACAGCGCCCTTGGCCTGTCGCTTGGTGCCGATGAAGCACACGTCGCGACCGCCGGCCACGGTCTTCTCGATGAACTTGCCAGCCGTGAGCAGGCCCTTGACCGTTTCGCGGATGTCGATGATGTGAATTCGGTTCCGCTGGCCCCAGATGTAGGGCTTCATGCGGGGGTTCCATCCGCTGCGTCGCTGGCCGAAGTGAATGCCGGCGTCGAGCAGATCCTGAACGAGGGTGTCGGACACGGATCGTGTTCCTTTGCGCGGATCGCGCAGTCGTGCAGCATCACCGATGACGCGTGTGGATCGGGCGTGGTGCCCGCGTCATCCGGGGGATGCTTCCGGTGGGCTGGTACACCAGCCGAGGAAGATCAGGCACGGGCCGTCCACACACGGACACCGGGCCAAACACAAGGCTCCGCCCAACGGCGGAGGATCGAGGATTCTAGTGGATTCAGGCCACCGGCTCAATGCCTGCGCCGGCCCGATCCCCCAGCATCGACCACGTGAGGCGGCCCCCAGCGATGGTGGCGATGGCCCGGCCACGCAGGGCACGGCCGGTGAAGGGCGTATTGAGGCCTTTGGAGCGGAATGTGGCCGGATCCACCTGCCAGGTGGCATCGGGATCGATCACGGTCAGGTCGGCCCGACCAGTGGCCTGCAGGCGTCCAACACCAGCGGTGTCGAGGCCCGTGAGCCGGGCCCCCTCGATGGTCATCATGGCGATGAGCCGGCTCCAGCTGATGGCACCGGAGTCGACGAGAGCCTCGCGGTACAGCGGCAGACAGAACTCGATGCCGGTCATGCCGAAGCTCGCGGATTGAAAGTCGCGGGCTTTGGACTGGCCAGGGTGCGGCGCATGATCGGTGGCGAGCACCGTGATCGTGCCATCGGCGACCGCTTCGCGGAGTGCCTGCACATCGGCGGCGGTGCGAAGCGGAGGATTCACCTTGGCCATGGTGTTTCCGCCACGGCATTCCTCTTCGGTCAGCAGCAGGTGGTGCGGCGCCGCTTCACCAGTGACGGGCTGGCCTTCGGCGCGAGCGGCGCGAATCACATCGATCGCTTCGCGGCACGTGACATGCTGCGCGTGATAACGCGCGCCGATCGAGCGGTTGACCTCGACATCACGCGCGAGCATCGCTGCTTCGGCGGCTGCGGGCCATTCGCCCACGCCCATGGCACGCGCGAGGTCGCCGGCGTTCATTGCGGCGCCCACGGTCATCGCAGGATCCTGGCAGTGCTGCATGAAGATGCTGTCGTTGGCCGCGACACGTTCAAGCACGGCGGCCATCATGGCGTCGTCAGCGATGCCGTCGCCGTCGTCCGAGATGCCCACGGCACCAGCAGCGAGCAGGGCATCGATCGGCGCCAGTTCGGTGCCCTTGCGACCCATCGTGCCACAGGCCACTGGAGACACCGCCGCGTGCCCTGCGGCAGTGGCGTCGGCGATGATCTTCGCCACGACCTGTGGAGTATCGATCGCCGGCGTGGTGTTGGGCATGCAGCACAGCGTGGTGAAGCCGCCAGCGGCGGCCGCCGCAGTTCCACTGGCAATGGTCTCTTCGTGATGCCCACTCGTGTCGGGATCACGCAGATGCACGTGGATGTCCACCAGGCCAGGCGTGACGATGCAGCCCGAGGCATCGATGACACGGGCATCATCAGGACATTGGAGATTGTCACCGATGGCCTGCACCTTGGCGCCGTGAACGAGCACATCGGCCGTGGAATCGAGGCCACTGGCCGGGTCGATCACGCGTCCGCCACGAATGCAGGTGTGAAGGGTGTCCATCACGTGCATTCTATCCGGCCATCGACGTACGACCCTGCAGGATCACACGGGCGAAAAAGAACGACGCCCTTGCATAGTGCAAGGGCGTCGTGAACTGCAAATGCAGGCGCGATCACATATCGCGGTCATTCTTTGCTGAAGGGGCAAGTACCTTCGGCGGCAGCCTTCTTGGACGCACAGCAGCCGCTATTCGCTTTGGCTTCAACGGCGCCCAGTGAGGGCATCTTGTCATTCTTCTTGTCAGGCGTGCAGCTGTCGGAGCCACAGCAGGCCGTTTTGGCACTGCAAGAACTCGACTCACTGACGGCGCCCAGTGAGGCCTGATCGTTGGTGGTGGCGCAGCCAGCGGCGAAAGCCAGCGTGGCAGCGGCAAGCATTGTCGTAAAGAGTTTCATGTTCATCTCCAGAGGGTGTGGGCCGATGGTGGCCGAGAATCGGGGTCGTTGCCCCAGTTGGCGGTTAGACCCCGATGCCGAATTGGGGGACAAACAGCGTACCAAGTCACGGGCCCGTGACCAAGCGCGTTCAGCATAGGATCGTCTGACCATGTCTTCGGATTGCACTCCAGAGCAAGAAAAACAGCGAGAACGGCATTTGGAAGCCGCCAAGGCCCTGCCAAATGCGCCTGGTGTGTATTTGTTCAAGGATGCTCAGGAGCAGGTGCTCTACGTCGGGAAGGCCAAGTCGCTGTGTGATCGCGTGCGGTCGTACTTCCTGCCATCTACGGATCTGGGCCCGCGCAAAGGGGCCATGCTTGAATTGATCGCGTCGATTGACACGGTGCCGGCCGACAGCGAGGCCGAGGCGGTCTTCATGGAGAGCCGTCTGATCAAGGACCTCAAGCCCAAGTACAACGTGCTCTCTACGGATGATCGCACGTTTCCCTACCTCGCCGTCACGGTGCGTGATGAGTTTCCTGGGGTGTTTGTCACCCGAACTCCGCAAGACAAGCAATTCAAGTCGGCCACGATCTATGGCCCATTCGTCAGCAGCGGTGCATTGCGAGAAGCCGTACGGGTGATGCAGCGCATCTTCAAGTTCCGCACGTGCCATCTGGACATCAAGACGGGTGATCCGAACAACAGGTCTTTTCGCCCGTGTTTGTTACACGCGATTGACCAATGTTCAGCGCCGTGTGCCGATCATATTGCGGTGGCCGACTACAAGGCCGACATCAAACGACTGCAGCGCTTCATCGGCTCGCAGAGATCGCAGGTGATGAAGGAACTGCAGCAGCACATGGACGAGGCGTCGGCGGCGCAAGACTATGAACGCGCCGCATGCTTTCGCGATCAACTGCACTCCATCGAGAAGCTTGACGAGCGTGAACGAACCGCTGAGCCCGGGCAGGACTGGCAACCGGAAGTCACCGTGTTCGCCACAGATCCGGCCTCGTCGATGCGATCGCTCAATCGAGTATTCGGGGCTGACGTTGCCATTCGATCGATGGAAGCCATCGACATCGCGCATCTTGGGGGCACGGGCACCGTGGGCGCCAAGGTGTGCTTTATTGATGGGCGCCCATGCAAGACGGCCTATCGACGCTATCGAATTCGCACCGCCGGCAATGATGACTTTCAATCAATGCGTGAAGTGGTCGCCCGCGGCTACGCCGAGGCCGGCAAGGGGCAGGCCTTGTTTCCCGATCTCATTCTGATCGACGGCGGACAGGGGCAACTTGGTGCGGCGCTCGAGGCATTCGCCCGGATGGCACACCAACCGCCGCTGGTGGTGGCACTGGCCAAGAAGGAAGAGGTGCTGTGGGTACAGGATGCCACCGCGCCGTTGCGGCTGGGCCGCACGAATCCGGCATTGAAGCTGTGCCAGGCCATTCGTGACGAGGCCCACCGGTTCGCTGGGCACTATCACGAGGTGCTGCGACGCAAGCGTCTTCTGGACCCCGCTGAGGCCCCAGATGAAGGGCATTCGCCTGGCGATGGCGAGGTTTCTGCTGGCGTGGAGCCCCAGGGCGATTAGGCTTGGATGTTCGGCTTTGAACAACTAACCTGTGACACGGTCGTGGGCGGGAGAGGAGACGACGACCATGCGTATCGCCGCAATCAGTGCAGCCGTGATGACGGCCGGTGTGTGTGTGACGGCAGGCACTGCTGACACCATCAACATCGGTGTCGGCAACACCTATTACGACCCTATGTATCCCGTGGTCCAGCCAGGCGACACCATTCACTGGTTTCGCGAGGGAGGCACTCACGATGTCACTAGTGGTGTGCCGTGCAGTGATGAGGATGGTGTGTTCTACGCGCCGATCACCGGCGGCAACCCCACCTTTGACTGGACAGTGCCGGTCGATGCTACCGGTGCGATCGTGTACTACTGCGGGGTTGGTGGTCACTGTGTGAACGGTGACCAGTTCGGTGCGCTGCTTATCAACACCGGTGCCGTGCATGTGGTGGAAACCAACGGCTTCTCCTTCGACCCGGCCCATATTGAAGTGAACGCTGGCGATGTGGTCGTGTGGCACAACACCGGCGGCACGCATGATGTCGTGTTTGGCGTGGACTGTGTGGACTCAGGTGAGTTCTCAGAACCGCTGACACCTTTGTTCCCACAGGTCGTGTACATCGTGCCTGCGGATCATCCTGGTGGCGTGATCGACTACTTCTGCGAGCCACATTGCACGTGGGGCATGACCGGCACGATCACCGTCGCTGGCAGCGGCAATGACTGCCCGGCCGATGTGGACGGCAACGGCACAGTGAATGTCGACGATCTGCTCGCCGTCATCTCGACCTTTGGTCAAGACTGTGACTGCCCCGAAGACATCACTGACGACGGTGTCGTCGATGTGAACGACATCCTCGAACTGCTTGGCGCCTTTGGTTCCGACTGCTGAGTGATCAGGCCGGGCTGGGCATGAAGCCGTCGCCTGGTTCTGGATCGACATCCTGCTGCGGCGCCTTGTCGGTGGACGGCGACGGTTCGGTGCGTTCAGCGTCGAGCAGATCAGCCACGGTGGGGCGGTCGAGTTTGCCGCCTTCAATGAGCGTTGTCACTTCGGCGCTCTGCAGTGTTTCGTATCGCAGCAGCGCTTCGGCGATGGCACAGACCTTGTCCCAATGTTCGTCCACCATCGTTTCGGCGTCGGCGTACGCGGCATCGATGATGGCCTTCACTTCTTCGTCGATGATGCGATTGGTGTCCTGGGAATAGTCCTTCTCCGGAACGTAAACCTCCTGGGTGTCCGTGCCAGCATAGCGCACGAATCCGAGGCGTTCAGACATGCCCCATTCCAGCACCATGTGCCTGGCGTAGTTGGTGGCCATCTGGATGTCCATGGCCGCGCCAGAGCTCACTTCGCCGGTCTTGCGACCCTCGGCGATTCGGCCTGCGCACAGCACACGGAGGGTGGCCTTGAGATAGGCCAGTCCGAATCCGTAGCGGTCCTTCTCCGGCAAACTGAACGTGGCACCCATGGCCTGTCCGCGGGGAATGATGGTGACCTTGTGCACTGGATCGGCGTCGTCAAGCAGTGCCTGCACGGCGGCGTGGCCAGCTTCGTGCCACGCAGTAGCGGTGCGTTCTTGTTCTTCGATCTTGCGACTGCGACGAGCGCGACCAAAGCGAATCTTGTCGCGGGCCTCTTCCATGTCGGCCTGGTCGACAGCATCCTTGTCATGCATCGTGGCGAGGATCGCGGCCTCATTGATGAGCGCAGCGAGATCGGCACCTGAGAACATCGGTGTGCCGCGGGCGACGCGTTCGAGGTCGACCTCGGGACACAGCGTGATCTCTTTGGCGTGCACTTCGAGAATCTTCATGCGGCCTTCGAGATCGGGCAGCGACACATGCACCTGACGATCGAATCGACCAGGACGGGTCAGCGCCGGGTCGAGCACGTCGCTGCGGTTGGTGGCCGCAATCACGATCACCTGATCGGTCTGTTCGAAGCCGTCCATTTCCACGAGGATGGCGTTGAGTGTCTGCTCACGCTCATCGTGACCGCCGGATGAGAAGCCGCTGCCACGGCGGCGGCCGACGGCATCGATCTCGTCGAGGAAGATGATGCAGGGCGAGTTTTCCTTGGCCTGCTTGAACAGGTCACGCACGCGACTGGCGCCCACACCCACGAACATCTCCACGAAGTCCGAGCCGGAGATCGAGAAGAAGGGGGCGTCCGCTTCGCCGGCGATGGCCTTTGCGAGCAGTGTCTTGCCGCAGCCGGGCGGGCCGACCATGAGCACGCCGCGCGGAATGCGACCGCCCAGGCGCTGGAACTTCTTGGGATTCTTGAGGAACTCGACGATCTCGAGCACCTCTTCCTTGGCCTCGTCGATGCCTGCGACGTCGTTGAACGACACCGTCGATGCTTCTTTGGTGGTGACCCGGTGCTTGGACTTGCCAAAGTTGCCCAGCATGCCGCCAGGACCGCCGCCTGCCGACCGCATGGATCGGGCGATGAGGAACCACACCAACAGCACCAGCAGGAGGAACGGCCCCATGGTGTACAGCAACTGGGTCCAGATGCTCTGGGCGGTGTCCGTGGCGTGGTCCACGCCCATCTCGTCGAGCTGGGTGGTGTACCAGTCGCGGTTGCCCGAGTCGATCTTCACATAGACCGGGGCAGGCTCGGCGGTGTCATTGAGGCCGTCGGTATTGGGGGCGATGATCGCGATGACGCGGTCGCTCTTGACCAGCAGCGGCTCCGGGGTGTCGTTGCGTGTGGAGTGCACGCGGCCCGTTTCGGGGTGGACGAGCGTCTTGAAGGCATTCCACGACTTGATTTCAGCCCCGGATTGCCCGGATGACACCACCGCCAGCATGATGGCCAGCAGGCCCAGAATGAACACCCATGACATCAATCCCCGCCCTGCGGGGCGTGGTGGGGGCTGATTGCCCGGTTGTTTGGGATCTTGGTTCGGGGCCGGTGGGCGTTGGTCTGTCATCGCTTGAGCTCGAGGCGTACATGGTACTCCCGAGGGTGCACCTTGGTTCTACCAGGCGGCATGCATGCGATCGACGAGATCCTCTGCAAGACGATTGGCCACCTGACGCTTCCCCACTTGGATCGGCTCATTCGAGGGTGCGGTGGCGACAAACAGCCCATTCCCTGAAAAACCCCGACTGCCAGCGAGCAGGCGGCTGTCGTCGAGGTCTTCCCAACGCCAGTCGATGGTCAGTTGCACCAGCACTTCCTGATCAAGCCGCGTGTAGGCCGACTGGGCGATCGATGACAGCTCGACGTCGGTGATTTCCACCGTCAGCAGGGTGTCGGCGGTGAGTTCATCGGTCACCTTGAACGGGGTTCGCCGCTCCACAGCTTCGATGAGCGCCTTTGTCAGTTCTGGTCCCACTTCACGGTGATACGTGTCGTTCTTGACGGCCTCGATGGCGATGGTCCGCACATCATCCGGCCATGCCGATTCGGTGGACCATCCCGTAGTGGGGTTGCCGGCACAGGCAACAAGCATCACGGAACAGAGGGTCAATGCAATGCATCTCATGATGAGGGAGTGTCCTGCGTGAGGCCGAGCACCTGTTCCCGAAGATGATCGTACGGCGGCGTGCGGTCACGTACGGCTGGAGGCAGTTGAGCGAGCACTGCTGGGATCCACTGCAATGCCTCCGCCGAGGCGCTGGTCCGTGGGAACCGCCGGACCAGTTCTCGCACCGTGACTTCGGCTGCAATGGGATTGCCTGTGCGCTCATACCACTGCGCGGTGTGCAGCAACTTGGCGGCTTCGGACTCTTCGATGCGGACAATCATCGCATTGGCGCCCATCTGTTTAGCGTCGGTGACCCGTGTGTGCTGCAGCCCTTGTAACTCTGTCTTGGCTTCGAGGAGGCCGACGATATCGAAGTTCGGTCCCTTGAATGCAGCCACGTTTGCGTAGATCAAC
>JAKVBV010000017.1 GCA_022446965.1 Phycisphaerales bacterium | reverse complement strand
CCCAAGGGATCAAGCCCACTGCACAACGCGAACCAGATGGTGGCCAATCCGGCATGCCAGCTGCACCAGCGCCAACCAGAAATGCGTCCGGGTTGTGTGCGGCGCAGTGCCAGCCAGCCTCGTGTGTAGCACACCGCCGCCAGCAGCAGTCCGGCAATCACCACGGGGTCGAACGACCACGCGTCGATGACGAAGACAGCGTGCAAAAGCTCGGCCATGGCGCCGTCAGTCTCGCGGTGTCCTACGGCCTGTGGCGGGTTCGTGTTCCCACTGATCGTGCAGCGTCATGAGGAAGGCCGTGACCGCCGTGGTTTCGGCGGGGGTGAGGTGCTGCCCGTAGGCGGGCATGTTGCCGCCGCCTTGAATGACCTGTCGGATGATCTGGTCGCTGTTGAGGCGTGAGGCCACGCCGTCGAGCGCCGGGCCCCGACGACCACCTTGGCCATCAAGGGCGTGGCAATTGCGGCACTGTTTGTTCTGCACCACGATCGCGCCCTGCAGGGCCAGCGGTGATCGTCCCTTGACGTATTGTGCAGGCGTGGGCAGCGCGCTCCAGGCGTCCATCACTGGTGACCAAGGTGATTGATAGGCGAGCCAGGTGAGCGACCCCAGCGATACCAACAGCACGGAGACGAATAGCACGGCCATGGGACGACGCTTCCAGTGCTTCTCGCCGTCGCCGGAGAGAAACGGCAACAGAATGAGCACGGCGCCCGCCAGCAGGGGGAAACCGAGGATCAGGAAGGTCTCCATGTAGGGCGGCAACAGTGCGAGCACGGCGAAGATCGACTGGAACCAGAAGTCTGGTCGCGGGGCGGTGTCTATCAACATCGGATCAGGCCGACCGTTGGGTCCGGCAGGGCCGAACATCATGGCACACACGAACAGGACGGTGAGCGTGAGCCCGCACGCGATCATGTCCCGGCCGGCAGCGTTGGGGAAGAACGGCATGCCTCGGCGATGCACTTCGCGGTCGTAGGTCTCACGGTACGTGGCTTTGTCCACCAGCACGCCGGGCGTGGGGCGTTCGTTGATGCCGCACTTCACGACCAGCAGCAGGTGCACGCCGAGTAGCGCGATGAGTGTGCCGGGAATGATGAACACGTGCAGGGCGAAGAAGCGTGAGAGCGATTCGCCGCCGATGATGGGGCCGCCAAGCACAAGGTGCACGATTTCCGGGCCGATCACCGGCACCCGGCCAGCCATGGCCATGCCCACGCCCATGCCCCAGTACGCGTCTTGATCCCAACGCAACACCTGTCCGGTGAAGCCCATGCCCAGGGTGCATACGAACAACAGCACGCCCACGATCCAGGTGAGTTCGCGGGGGAACTTGTACGCCCCGAACAGGAACACCTGCAGCATGTGGATCGACATCATCGCGATCATCAGGTGTGATCCCCACACGTGGAGCGAGCGCAGGAACCAGCCCATCTGCTGGTCGTAGGTGAGGTATTCGAGCGATGCGTAGGCTTCGTCGGCGCTGGGGACGTAGACCATCGACAGGCAGATGCCGGTCATGACCTGCACCATGAACAGCAGCATGGTCATGGAGCCGAACACGTACCACCACTTGGCGCTCTGTGGCACGGCGTGCGTGAGCGACGGGCCGAGCGTCTTCTCGAGACCCAGTCGGGCCTCGAACCAGTCGTACACCGATCTGGTGGTGGCGCGGATCATGGCGTCTGCTGCAAGGTGGGCAATCGCCCGGCCTTGACCTCCAGCACGCCCTTGCGAATGCGCGTCTCGTAGGTGTACAGCCCGCGCGGGGGCGGGCCCGCGGCACGTGACCCGTCGGCGTAGTAGACCCCGCCGTGACATGGGCACATGAACAAGCTCGATTCGGGGAACCACCGCACCGGGCAGCCCAGGTGCGTGCAGTTGATGGCGAACACGGTGAACGCGTCGCCTGCGTCGCGTTTCACCCAGCACGGGGTGTTTGCGGTGTAGCCGTCCCACGGTGTGGTGAACGGGTTGACGTACTCACCAAGCGTGGTGTGACCTTCGGGGAACTCGTCGACATGGCCCAAGGCCACCCACGATTGCTTGCGGCCTGAGCTGGCAAAGGGTGCCAGTAGATAGCCGACCACCGGAATGCCGATCGCCACGGCGGCGACGCCATTGAGCGCGGCACCCGCCCAGAACAACACGCCGCGGCGTGAGGGTTGCGGGTCGGGGCCGGGGCCCAGTTGTTTCAGATCTGGAGCGTCGCGTTGGGGCAGGTGGACGGTCATGGCTGCGCCCCTTGCGACGTGACCGCCGGGTAGGGAGCGCCCGGATGGGCCACGCGGTGCGCGGCGAGCCAGGCCACGACATCGGACACCTGTTGATCGGTGAGTGGGGGCAGGCCTCGACGGCCATCGAATGGCGGCATGCCCAGATCGATGCGACCGCAGATCACAGCGATCCGAAGTGCTTGGTCACTGGTCAGGGCGAGGAAACTGGTGTCCACCACCGAGCCCGCGCCATGACCGCCGGTGCCGTCATCGCCGTGGCATGCTGCGCAGTGGCTGGCGAACACGGTTGCGCCCGCGTCTGCGGCGCCCAGCTCACCCAGCAGTGGCGGCGCTGTTTGAAGGGCGGCGCCGCCCCAGTGGTCGTGCATGCCTTCGATCAAAACCGTGATCTGTGCTGGCGTCAGCGGTCCACCTGCAGCCGTGCCCATGGCCGGCATCAAGGTGCCGTCCACGCCGTGCGTGGTGATCATGTGCAGCCAGTGGTCATCGGCAAGCGACAAGTACAGCGGGTCGTTCAGTGGCCGTGCGGCGCCATCACGGCCGTTGGCGCCGTGGCACCCGGCGCAGTGGGTGTTCCACAACGGCTCGAACGCCATGGTCGGCGCGTGGGCATCTACGGTCGGGCGCTCCGGTCGGCCTGGCATCCAGTCGCAGGCGGCCAAGGCCACGACGCCGCTGCCACACAGCACCATGAAGAGGCGGCGGATCATTCGTCATCCTCCTCGGGCTGCACGCCTGGCGCTTCCATGCCCAGTCGCTCGAGGTAGGACCAGTGCTGCATGGTGTCGATCTTCTCTGCCCGCACCACCCACACACTGCAGACAAGACCAAAGGCGACCTGTGCGCCAATGAACCATGTCCAATCGATGTGCGTCTCCAGTGCAGGGTTGACTACGCTCATGGCGGCCAGCATGAGCCCACACCACACGGCGGGAATGATGAGGGTGCCCCACACCACGGGCCAGCGGGGGAGCAGTGGCATGATGACGCCGTAGAGCAGGCCGATGAACAGACACAACACCAATTGCATGGTGCCCGCGGTCATCATGGCCGAGGCGTCGTAGGCGAGGAGTCCTTCGGTGGACATGTCACCAATAGATGGCATCGCGGTGCCGGCCATCACGTTGATGGCGAACCAGATGCTGCCGTGCTCCAGCCAACTGCCGGTGAGCGCGACCGCCGCCATCACCAGGCCCCCGATGAGCCCGCCGGTGATTCCCGCGGAGTAGGGGTGGATTTCCAGCGGTACACGGGCGCGGTGGGCGCGATGCGTGGTCAATTTGGCCACACGCTCGGGGCGCGGTTCGATCGGGGTTGGATGCACCGTGATGTCGGGTGTGATCTCCACCGGATCGGGCAGCACCTGACGCCACCAGTGCACCCCCCCGGCCAGGGCAAAGATCACGCCCACCACGGCCACGGGCCAGCTGGTGACGATGCCAGCGAAGCCCAGGGTGATACCGAAGGCGCAGAGCATTGGCCCCGTGCACGGCGCAGGCAGTTCGATGCGTTGGTGGTCGTGTGTCGTCATGCGGCGCCCCACCAACCGATCACGTACACGATGGTGAAGACCACGATCCACACGGCGTCGACGAAGTGCCAGTACCAACTGAGCAGTTCGATCTTGCCCGCATGCCGCTGGTGCATCTTGCCCGCGAGCGTGAGCACGAACACGATGGCCATGATCGTGAGGCCGGCGGTCACGTGCAGGGCGTGGAATCCGACGAGTGTGTAGTAACACGACCCGAAGAGATTGGTGCCCATCCACAGTCCGTCATCCATGATGAGCCCGTGCCATTCGTTGGCGGTGCCGGCGAGGAACACGCTGCCGCAGGCGAACGTGGCCAACCACCAGAAGCCGAAGGCTGTCGTGGCGCCGCGGCACAAGGCGCGGTGGGCCAGCACGATCCACAGGCTGCTGACCAGCAGGAACACCGAATTGAAAGACACCGCCAGCGGCTGCCAGGTGGGGCCGCTCAGGGGGGCGTCGAACACGTCCTTCGGGGTTGGTCCGCCGGTGTGGTGTCCGATGTAGAACACGTACACGGCAATGAGTGTGCCGAAGAAGAACACCTCCGAGAGGATCAACAGCAGCACACCCAGCTTGCCCCGGGGGAGATTGCCAGTTCGGGCCAGCGGAGGCATGTCATGTGCGGGCAGGGCGCTCATTCGTACTTCCAATCTGGATCGTCAGGGTGCTTGGCATCCCACAGTGGGCGACGGCTGCGCACTTCAGGGTCGGTGTCGAAGTTCCAGGCCGGTGGCGGCGAGGTGGTGCTCCATTCCAGTGTCCAGGCGTCCCATGGGTCGTCGCCGGCGGGCGTGCCACGCTGCAGCGATCGGATCACGTTCCAGATGAAGAACGCGATGGCGAGTGCTTGGAACAGCACGCCGATCGAGCTGAGCAGATTCCAGATCTCCCAGCCACGATCAAGCTGATAGGTGTAGATGCGGCGGGGCATGCCGAGCATGCCTGAGACGTGCATCGGCCCGAACGTGAGGTTGAAGCCGATGAGCAGCAGCCAGAACTGCCACTTGCCCAGTGCTTCGCTCAGCATTCGTCCGCTGACCTTGGGGAACCAGTAGTAGATGGCTGCGAAGATCGAGAAGATCAACCCACCAAAGAGCACGTAGTGGAAGTGGCCCACCACGAAGTAGGAATCGCTCACCTGCCAGTCGAAGGGCACGACGGCCAGCATCACGCCGGTGAGCCCGCCGAAGAGGAATTGGGCCAGGAAGCCGATGGAGAACAGCATCGGCGTGTGCAGGCGGATGCGGCCGCCGAACATGGTGGCGACCCAGTTGAACATCTTGATGCCCGTGGGCACGCCGATGAGCATGGTGCTGGCCATGAACAACGTGTTCACCGCCGGGCTCAGGCCGATGGCGAACATGTGGTGTACCCATACACCCATCGAGATGAAGCCGATGGTCACCGTGGCGGCCACCATCAGTGGATACCCGAACAGCACCTTGCGGCTGAACACGGGAATGATCTCGGAGACAAACGCAAATGCCGGCAGAATGAGGATGTACACCTCGGGGTGTCCGAAGAACCAGAAGAGGTTCTGCCAGAGCACTGCTGAGCCGCCTGCTTGCACATCAAAAAAGTGTGCACCCAGTGACCGGTCGAACAGCAGCATGACCTGGGCTGCGGCAAGCGGTGGCATGGCGACCACGATGAGGATGGCGTCGACCAACATGATCCACACGAACAGCGGCATCTTCATGAGCCGCATGCCCGTGCAGCGCATGCACAGGATGGTGGTGACAAGATTGATGCCCGTGGCGATGGAGCCAAAGCCCGACACCATCAATCCGAGGATCCAATAGTCGGTGCTGTGGCCGCGCGAAAACGTGCGTTCGGTGAGCGGGGCGTAGGCGAACCAGCCCACATCGGGGGCGCTGCCCATGCCGTACAAGCCTTGTGCGCCGAAGTACGAGAAGTACAGCAGGGCGCCGCCGAAGAAGAACAGCCAGAAGCCAAAGGCGTTCAGGCGGGGGAAGGCCATGTCCCGTGTGCCGATCATCAGGGGCACGAGGTAGTTGGCGCTACCCAGGAGGATGGGCATGCCCACGAGGAACACCATGGTGGTGCCGTGCATCGTGAACAATCGGTTGAAGTCTTCGGGCATCACGATGTCGAGGCCCGGCCAGGCCAGCTGCCATCGCATCATGGCGGCTTCAAATCCGCCGATGAGGAAGAACACCAAGCCTGTGACGATGTACATCACACCCAGACGCTTGTGGTCCACCGTCACCACCCACTCGTGCAGGCGCGACAGCGGCGGGGAGAGATCGGGCCTGACTGGTGACGAGCTCAATGCAGGGTCTCCAGCCAGGCGCAGATGCGGTCTGTGTCTTCACGGGTGAGTTTCATCGCCGGCATGTCACAGCCGGGTTTGGCGTCTTGGGGATCCCACACCCATGCCCGTAGGTGTTCAGGCGTGTTGGCGATGACGCCCGAGCCCAGCACGCTTCGGCTCATCAGGTGGGTGAGATCGGGCGCAAACGTGCCGTTGGCCACGGTGCCGCGCACGGTGTGGCAATTGATGCAGGCGGTGGACAGGAACAGATCGCGGCCGTCGGCGGTTGCAGGATCGTCGTGTGCTGGTTTTTGTTGGTTGGCGACCCACGCATTGAAGTCGTCCTCTTCGTGGACGACGACGTTGATAAGCATGCCGGCATGTTGGGCGCCGCAGTACTCGGCGCACTGCCCCACGAAGCGGCCGGTCTCTCGTGGCTGCAGCCACAGGTAGTTGGTGCGGCCGGGCACCACGTCCTTCTTGCCGCCCAGTTGTGGCACCCAGAAGGAGTGAATGACATCGGCGCTCTCGAGGGTGAGGAATACCGATTGGGGCTGCCCGTCTTTGGTCAACGGGATGTGCAGTTCAGCGGCAGTCGAGAAGCCGAGGTCGCCGTAGTCAAACTCCCACCACCAGCGGTGGCCCACCACCCGCACTTCCAATGCACCCGGCGGGGGCTCTTGCTTGTCGATCTCGAAGATGCCGCGAGCGGAAACCAAGAAGAGCACGAACACGATCAGCAGGGGGATCACGGTCCATGCCAGTTCGATGGGATTGGATCCGTAGACCTGCGGCGGTTCGCCGGTGTCGCCTGCCGTATCGCGGGCGTGCTTGGCCCGATAGCGAATGATGGCCCAGATGATGAGGCCTTCCATGACGACAAAGATCACGGCGCAGATGGCGATCACAAGCCACGTGATGTCGAGGATCATCTCGGCCGGCGCCGAGCGTGGATCGAACATGCTGGGGGTGCCCGAGTGCAGCGGGAGGGATGGGTCACAGACCAGCGCAGCGGTGAGAGCCGGAGCCACGCATGTCGCCGCGAGGGTGGCGAACAGTGCAACGCTTCCTTCTCGTGCGGCGATCTGGCGCACCAGCGATCTCCCCGCAATTGGCCCTGACGGTGGTGTCAGAGTCGATTGCCGGGGCTGACACTACCACGCCTGCGGCTAGGAGATCAATGGAGCGTGTGTTGTGGACAGCGGTCCATGTCGGGCGGGGGTTTCCGCTCAGCCCACATCCGCCGTTTCATGCACACCCTTGCGACCAATGCTGTAGTACACGAAGCCGCTCTCGTGCAGGTTCATGTCGTGGTAGACATTGCGGCCATCGAACAGCACCGGGACCTTGAGCTTGGCCTTCATGGTGTCGAACTCCGGCTGGCGGAATTCAGACCACTCCGTGCACAACACTAGGGCATCAGCATCTTGGCAGGCGTCATACATGTCGGGTGAGTAGTTCATCTCCAGGCCGTACGTCTTGAAGGTTTCCTGGGCGATGGGATCGAAACCCGTCACCGTGGCGCCGCGTTCGAGCAGACCTTCGATGATGGTCTTGGCCGGGGCCTCACGCACGTCGTCGGTGCGCGGCTTGAATGCCAGGCCCCAGAATGCGAAGTGCTTGCCCGAGACATCACCGCCGAAGTGCTGCAGAATGCGACCGAGGAACCAGGACCGCTGCGCCTGATTCACTTCGTGGACCGCTTCATTGAGCAGACACGGGATGCCCGAATCTTGACCCATTTCAATCACGGCGAGCGTGTCCTTGGGGAAGCACGATCCGCCATAGCCCAGGCCTGGGAACAGGAATTGGTCGCCGATACGTTTGTCGGCGCACATGCCTTCTCGCACGCGAGCGATGTCGGCGCCGTAGTACTCAGTGATCCGAGCGATCTCGTTGATGAAAGAGATCTTGCATGCCAGCATGGCATTGCTGGCGTACTTGACCATCTCAGAGGATTCCACATCCATGAACATCAGCGGATTGCTGGTGCTCACGTATGGGTCGTACAGTTCGGTGAGCAAGGCACGGCCGCGATCGCTTTCTACGCCGCAGACCACGCGGTCCGGCTCCTGAAAGTCCTTGATGGCGTCGCCTTCCTTGAGGAACTCGGGATTGTCCGCCACCGAGAAGGGCTTGCTGGTGATGCCGGCGATCACGTCGCGCACCTTGGAAGTGGTGCCCACGGGCACGGTGGACTTCACCACGATCACCGGGTGATCCACCTGGCACACGCCAGATTCGATCGCCTCGCCGATGGCCTTGGCCACGGCCATCACTGCGCTTAGATCACTGCGGCCATCGGCTCCGGTGGGGGTGCCCACGCAGATGAAGATCAACTCACCATCGGCATAGGCCTCATTCACATCTCCCGTGAAGTGCAGGCGGCCCGCCTTGATGTTCAAGGTCATCAACTCGGAGAGGCCCGGTTCGAAGATGGGGCACTCGCCGCGGCGCATCATGTCGACACGTTCTGGATTGATATCCAAGCAGGTGACCTGATTGCCAGTGTTGGCGAAGCAGGTTCCTGTGACAAGACCGACATACCCGGATCCGACGATGGTGAGACGCATGGCGCAGAGGCTCCTGAAACAGCGGTAGAAGTGCTGAAAACAGCGATGTTCCCGGCCTCAGTCCTGGAGCAGCACCTCAGCGGGGAGAACTGCGGATTGTATCGGCCAAGGCAGCCTCGATCGACAGTAGATCTGCTTTCAAAGCGAGCGCTTTGCCTCGCTTTTTCGTGCCATGAAACCCACCCAGACCTGCCGTGCCCAGCACGCGGTGGCAGGGCGTCAGGAGGGGCTGGGGATTGGCTCGCATGGCGCCGCCGGCAGCTCGCACAGCGGTGGGGCGACCAGCCGCGGTGGCCAGCTGGGCGTAGGTCTTGGTGCGGTCGATCTTGATTCGTCTGCAGGCCCGCCAACACGCATGAAAGAAGGGCGGGCCAGCGGGCACACCTGCCGGTGGCTGGCCCACACGCTCACGCAGTGCCGCCTTGATCCAGTGGGCCAGCTCGGGCAACAGGCGTTTGTCTTCTTTGCCTCGTGGTGTGCCGTGCAGGCATGCCCATTCGGTGGTGAGTACGTCGTCGCCACTCATGTTCAGCGTGACAAAGACCATCAACGGCCCCGCGGGGGTGGGAACCGATCGCCAGAATCACGTTGTGCGTGTGCCAGTCATGCCACCATCCTAGGGCCGGCCGACTGTGGACAACCACGGCCATGCCAAATGGCCCACTCGGGGGTGATCTACACTGTGCAGATGAACGCATCCGCCACCGCGCTTGACCCCATGTCCACTCAACTCCTTGAACTGCTGCACGGCGCCGATCCGGCCGTGGCCGACATCCTCGCGGCCGAAGCCCAGCGGCAGGACCGCACGCTTGAGTTGATCGCCTCAGAAAACCACGTGTCCACGCCGGTGATGCACGCCGCGGGATCGTGGATGACCAACAAGTACGCCGAGGGGTACCCGGGCAAGCGGTACTACGGCGGCTGTGAGCATCACGACAAGGTTGAGCAACTGGCCATCGATCGTGCCTGCGAACTCTTTGGATGCCAGTTCGCCAATGTGCAGCCACACTGTGGCGCCAATGCCAACACCGCTGCCTTCATGGCCGTGCTCAAACCTGGTGACAAGGTACTCAGCCTGCCCATCAAGAGTGGCGGTCACTTGAGCCATGGCCTCAAGCCCAACTTCAGTGGCACGTTCTACGAGATTCACGACTACGCGCTCGACAGCGACACCGAACGCCTCGACTACGACCACATCGCCCAGCGGGCCCGCGACGTGCAGCCGAACATGATCATCTGTGGCTACAGCGCCTATTCACGCATGATCGATTTCGAACGCTTCCGCGCCATCGCCGACGAGGTGGGCGCCGTGCTCATGGCCGATATCGCGCACATTGCCGGGCTTGTCGCCGCAGGCGTGCATCCCTCGCCATTTCCACACGCGCACATCGTCACCACCACCACGCACAAGACTCTGCGCGGCCCGCGTGGCGGACTGATCATGACCGATGATCCCGAAGTGGCCAAGATGGTGGACCGCAAGGTGTTTCCCGGCAGCCAGGGTGGACCGCTCATGCACATCATCGCGGCCAAGGCTGTGGCACTGGGCGAAGCGCTCAGGCCCGAATTCAAAACGTGGGCCCAACAGGTCGTCACCAACGCCCAGGCGCTGGCCGAAGCACTTGTGGGCCATGGCTATCGCTTGTGCACCGGCGGTACCGACAATCATCTTCTGCTGGTTGATCTCCAGCCGCGTGATGCCGATCTCACCGGCGCTGATGCCGAGCAGTGGCTCGAAGCTGCAGGCATCATCACCAACAAGAACGGCATCCCCAACGATCCTCGCCCGCCGATGGTGACCAGCGGCTTGCGTCTTGGCACCGCCGCGCTCACGACCCGCGGCCTCAATGCCGACGACATGGTGGCCGTGGCGGGCATGATCGATCGCGTGCTCGCTGGTGGCGGTAACGCCGCCACGTGCGAGGCCGTGCGAAGTGACGTGCATGCCATATGTGATCGGTATCCGCTGTTTCACTGATCAGTGTCAGCGAGCGAGAATCTGCCGCCAGGCCTCGTAGGCCGCGGCGGTCGCGGCACAGGCCAGATTGAGCGATCGCACACCCTCCACTTGCGGCAGGCCCACGATGGCGGCCTCGCCACACTGCCCCCGCACGGCATTAAGCACCGCCTGTGGCAGCCCGTCACTCTCGCGGCCAAAGAGCAGGTAGGTGTCGTCTTCGATCGTGGCATCCCACAGCGACCGCTGTGCTCGCGCCGTCAAGGCCAAGAGCCGTTCAGGCTGCTCAGCATCCATAAACGCCTGCCAGTTGGCGTGTTGCTTCCAGTCGAGGTCGGCCCAGTAATCGAGCCCCGCTCGGCGGACAGCCTTCTCGCTCAGATCAAAGCCCAGCGGTTCGATCAAGTGCAACCGAGCGCCAATCGCCATGGCGGTGCGGCCGATCGTGCCGGTGTTGTTGGGGATTTCAGGGGTGTACAGCACCAGATGCAGCATGGCAGGCGGACTCTACCTCCCTTCGCATCGTGGCCGCTATAGTCGAAGGCCCGGGATCAGGCGTGATCCACAACGGGTGGAAGACAGGATTTGAAGAGGAAGGACATCCATGCCCAAACACACCACGGAGCAGATTCGCAACATTGCCTTTGTGGGCCCTTCAGGGTCCGGCAAGACGACCATCGTGGAGACCATGCTCCACAACACCGGCGCCACCGGCCGCGTGGGCACCGTGGAAGACGGCACCACCGTCTGTGACTCCAGCGATCTGGAGAAGAAATTCGGGCATTCCCTCGACAGCGCCGTCGTCCACATGAATCACGATGGCTGCCACATCAACATCATCGACACGCCGGGCCGCGCCGATTTCCTAGGCATGGCCATCAGCGCCCTGCCCGCCGTCGAAGCCATGGTGTTGGTGCTCGATCCCGACACGGGCATCGACCCGGTCGCCCGCCGTCTCATGAAGCTCGCCGGTGAACGCAATCTGCCTCGTGCCATCATGATCAACAAGATGAACACGGGCGATCCCGCCACGTTGCTCGAACACGTGAAGGAGACTTTCGGTAGCGAGTGCGTGCCGATCAATCTGCCCACAGATGGCGGGAGCGCCGTGGTGCGATGTCTACAGGAAACCCAAGGCGACAGTGACCTGGGCGATGTGGCGTCATTCCACACTGCACTGGTCGACCAGATCGTGGAAGTCGACGAAGCCCTCATGGAGAAGTACCTCGAAGAGGGAGAGATCGCACCCGACGAACTCCTCGCGCCGTTCAAGCGGGCCATGTGCGAAGGCCATCTTGTGCCGGTGGCCTTCTGCAGTGCCCGCCAGAACGTGGGCCTGAAGAAGTTCCTCGATCAGATCGCATACCTGTTCCCCAACCCGACCGAGGGCAACTTCCGCCCGATCGAAAAGGTGGTGGGTGACGAGTCCGAAGCACTTGAACTTACCGGCGACGCCGGCGGCGATCTCATCGGCCACGTGTTCAAGGTGGCGAGCGATCCCTTCGTGGGCAAGCTGAGCTACGTGCGTGTGCACAACGGCACGCTCAAGGCATCGGAACAGCCGCGCGTGGACGACGGCAAGAAGGGCGTGCGCCTGGGTCATGTGTTCCAGCCGCAAGGTCGCGAGACCACCGAAGTCGAGGGCGCCGTGCCCGGTGACATTTGCTGTCTGGCCAAGATCGACGACATCCATTTCGACTCCGTGCTGCATGATATCAGTGGCGGCCACGCCCGCATGAACAGCATTCCGCTGCCCAAGCCCATGTACGGCCTAGCCATCGAACCCACCAACAAGGGCGGCGAAACCAAATTGGGCGAAGCCACCAGCAAGATGATGGCCGAAGACCCGACATTTCATCTCGAGCGCGTCGCCACCACTGGCGAGCAAGTGATCCGTGGTTTGGGCGAACTGCACCTGCGAGCCAAGCTCGAACAGCTCAAGGAACAGTTCGGCGTGGAAGTGGACACCCACCCGCCCAAGGTGGCCTACAAGGAAACCATCCAAGGCAATGCCGAAGGCCATCACCGTCACAAGAAGCAAAGTGGCGGCTCGGGGCAGTTCGGTGAGGTCTATCTGCGTGTCGAGCCTGTCGCGGAAGACACCGAAGGCATCAGCAAGGGCCTGCTGTTCGTGGACGACACGTTCGGCGGCAGTGTGCCCAAGCAGTTCATGCCCGCCATCGAAAAGGGCATCCGTCGCGTGATGACCGAAGGCGCAATTGCTGGCTACCCCATGCAGAACATCAAGGTGAGTGTGTACGACGGCAAGCACCACCCGGTGGATTCCAAAGAAGTCGCATTCATGACGGCCGGTCGCCGGGCATTCATTGAAGCCGTGCAGAAGGCCAAGCCCGTGCTGCTCGAGCCCTATGTGAAGCTCGAAATCACAGTGCCCCAGGATTTCATCGGTGACATCTCGTCGGACATGTCCGGTCGCCGCGGCCGCATTCAAGGAACCGACATGGTCGCGGGTAACCAGGTGTGCGTGCAGGCCGAAGCGCCACTGTCGGAAGTGATGATCTACGCCAACCAGCTCAAGTCGATGACCGGCGGGGCGGGGTCGTACTCCATGGAGTACTCCCACGACGAACAGACGCCGCCCAATGTGCAGGCCGATGTCGTTAAGGCCTTCAAGCCGCAGGACGACGAAGACTGAGCCACCGGCAATGCAAATGCAACACACCGCCAGCAGGTCGCGCTGCTGCGGTGTTCATTTTCCATTACAGGGCACTACCATCGCCGCATGCTCATTCGCCACGCCGATCCCGCTGCGACCACGCCCGTCACCATGACCGGCGCCAAAGATGTGACCATGCAGGTGATGGTGGGGCGAGACGACAACGCCCCCAATTTCGCCATGCGGCACTTCGTGGTGGCACCAGGCGGACACACGCCGCACCACGCCCACCCCTACGAACACGAGGTGTTCATCGTGGAGGGCGAACTCGAGGCCGAATGTGACGGCGAGACACGCACCGTGACCGGCGGCGACGTACTGCTGGTGCCCAGCGAAGCCGTGCACCAGTTTCGCAATGCTTCCGCGGCCCCGGCTCGCTTTCTGTGTCTGGTGCCGGTCACGTCCGACTGCGGCCAACCGGTGTCGGGCAGCTGACATCGCACGTTTCCTGAAGACGCCCCAATCGACCGCCATTCACCCGTGATCCGCCACGGTAGGATGCGGTGCATGTCCCGCGTCGCTTGCATCACCACTGCTCTTACGGCCGCCACTCTCGGTGGCTGTGTGATGGACGACTTCGGTGAATTGGGCCGCACTTTCAACGCGCCCACGCCCGCTCAGGCAGCTCGTGACGCCCTCGATCCGCACAATGCCGACAAACGCCGCGAAGGCGTGGTGTTGTTGTCGACATCGACCTTCGGTGGAGCGGCGCCCTACCTGAAGATGTACCGCGACTATGTGGAACACGACACAGATCCACTGGTGAAGTCGGCCGCCATCACGGCGCTGGGCCGGCAGGGTACGCCGGAAGATGCCGTCCTCATTGCGCCGTGGCTTGAGTTCACACCTGCATCGCACAAGCACGTGCGGTGGACAGCGGCGCTGGCGCTGCAGCGTCTGCACAATGCAGCCGTGGTGCCTGATCTCATTCGCACCGCCCTGCACCGCAGTGAGGTGGGCGAAGTGCGTGAGGCGGCGTGTATCGCACTGGCGCAGTACCCCGAAGACCGTGTGGTGCAGGCGCTCATCGCCGCACTCGATGCCCGCGAGCTGGCTGTGAACACGGCCGCCACGGAATCCCTGTACACCTTGACCGGACAGGATCTGGGCATGGACCGCACGGCCTGGCGGACGTGGTACGACCGCGCTCTGCCTGCCGGCGAAGCCTTCGCCGGGCAACGGGTCTACCTGTACCCCACATACAGTCGCGGCAAATTGTGGTGGGAGCGGGCGGCCTTCTGGATCGACCATCAGTGGGAGGTGCCCCAGACGCCAGCCGGCCTCGACCCGGCCGACCGTCGCTCCACCTACGAGGATGATGCCGCGGGCTGATCTTCCCTGGCCCGTGCACCCACGTGACTGACCGCCCACCCATCGACGTCGACCAGGCTGCCGAGCCTGAATCAGACGGCCAGATCCGTTCAGGCAAACTGGCCGGCAAGACGCTGTGGCAAGCGATCTGGATCGTCGCACTGCCGGTGCTGATTCATCAAACGCTGGGCGCTTTCGTGGGGCTCGTCGACAAGATGCTCGCCGGTGGGTTACCGGCCGACATGGTGGTGGAGTCGATGGACGGCATGGGCATTGGTTCCTATGTGGGCTGGCTCATCGCCATCGCCATGACCGGGCTGGGCATCGGCGGCCAGGCTCTGATCGCTCGCGCCATCGGTGCCGGTGACACCCGCCAAGCGGGGCAAGCGTTGGGCCAGGCCCTCACACTGGGCGTGCTGTGGAGCGTCGTGGTCGCGGTGGTCATGTATCTCGCCGCGGCGCCGCTGGCCTGGGTCTGTGGCCTCGACGGGGCCGCCGCAGAGGCGTGCGTGGTGTACGTTCGCATGATGACGTGGGCCCTGCCAGGCACGGCGATCATGATGGTGGGGGCCATGTGCCTGCAAGGGGCGGGTGAAACACTGTGGCCGGCCATCATCGGCGTGCTCGTGAACATCGTGAACGTGGTGTGTTCGTGGCTGCTCTCGGGTGCCACCATCACAATTGCAGGCAGCGCCTTCACGTCACCGTTGGGATTCGACTGGCATGTGGAAGGCATCGCGGCGGGCACGGCTGTGGGCTGGCTCGTGGGCGGTGCCACCACGCTCTGGGTGGTGCTGCGTGGTGTGAAGGATCTGAAGCTGCGCCGCAGCGACGTGCCCATCGAACGATCGATGAGTTGGCGGGTGGTGCGCATCGGATTGCCCAATTTCTTCGAAGGCATGTCGATGTGGTCGGCCAATCTAGTGTGCCTGTGGATCATTGGATTGGTCGCGGCGGCCGCGGCGGCCACGGGCACACTGTGGACACTCAACGGCGTGGTGGACACGTCATTGGGCGGCGACGGCTTGGTGGGCGCCCACGTGATCGCAATCCAGTGGGAGTCGTTCTCTTTCCTGCCAGGCTTCGCCATCGGCACCGCGGCCGCGGCGATCGCCGGGCAGTACATGGGTGCCGGCAATGAACGCATGGCCCGAAAGGCGGTCTACACCTGCGCAGGTGCGGGGTTGGCCGTGATGGGCGTGCTGGGCATCGTGTTCATGTGCTTCGGCGAAACATTCACCCGCATCGTGAGCGACGAGCCGGTGTTCCTCGCCCTCGTGCCCGATCTGCTGATCGTGTGCGGGGTGATGCAAGTGGCCTTCGCCGTCTCGATGGTGGTGCGGCAAGCACTGCGCGGTCTGGGCGACACCATGTGGGTGTTCTGGATCACCACGGGCAGTTCATACGGCATCCGCCTGCCCATGGCCTGGTTCTTCGGTTTGCACCTGGGGTGGGGATTGACCGGCGTGTGGATCGGCCTGTGCGGCGAAATGCTCTTTCGCGCACTGTTCTTCCTCGCCCGCTTCCGCTTCGGCGGGTGGGCGGCCAAGCAACTGTAGATCTGGCGAGCCGATCAGGCGTCGGCGGTGTCTTCGGCCGCCGTGGCTTCGGGCGCCTCGACCGGTGCGGTGTCGGCGGCTTCGAGTGGTGCCGACTCGACCGGCGCCGCAGCGTCCTTGGCCTTCTTCTCGTTCTTGGCCTTGCTTTCCAGAGACGCCTTGATGCGGTCGATCTTGTTCTTGTCGGGCGACAGAATCATGGTGATGCGACGTCCAGCGAGCTTGGGCGGCATGTCCACGCGCGCCACATCTTGCAGTGTTTCGGTGACGTGCTTCATGCGATCGAAGCCACGTTCCTTGTGCATCATTTCGCGACCGCGGAAGTTCTGCACGATCTGCACCTTGTGGCCGTCCATCAAGAACTTGCGGGCCTGGTTGAGCCGGATCTCGATGTCATGGGGATCAATCTTCATCGATCGGCCCAGACGCACTTCCTTCTGTTCGGCCGTCTTGGTGCGTGACGCCCGTTCCTTCTTCGACTGCTCGTAGCGGTACTTGCCGAAGTCGAGAATGCGGCACACCGGCGGATCGGAGTCGGGGGAGACTTCAACAAGGTCAAGGCCGGCGGCTTCGGCTCGCTGAATCGCTTCGCGTGTGTCCACCACGCCCACCATGGTTTCAGTCTCGTCGATGAGACGAATGGGGGACTTGCGGATCTGGTCGTTCACCCGCGGTAGACGGCGGATGTTTTCATTGGGACGGAAGAAACGGCGACGTGCGATGACGAAGACTCCAGTGGCTCAGTGAGCCGACAACGGCGAAAGAACAGCGACCACCACGATCGCGGTACAGGGTTGATGACAGGTGCGGAGCAACGGCGCGGTCATGAAGGACGTGCGTTGCGGTGACGTGAAATCGTCATGCAGAAAGCTGCTCCGTCGACCGACGCTCCCCGGGGCACCATGCCCGCATCGATCAGTGTGCACACTAGCCGCAAAAACACCCTCAGGCAAGCGAAAGCAGGCAATCACGACTGTTCGCCGACAGGCTCGTCGGCGAAGAGCACATCGGACGCGACAGGCGACCCGTGGCCATGGACTTCGTCGGTGATGGCCGCAACGAAGGCGTCCAGCGACACGGCCCCGAGATCCTTCTCGATGCCGTGCACACGCACCGATACGGTGCCCGCTTCGGCATCACGTGGCCCCACCACCAGCACGTAGGGGATCTTCCACTGCGCCGCTTCGCGAATGCGATTGGGCAGACGTCCGCCATGGCTGTCCTGCGTCACCCGCACGCCGGCCGTCTTGAGCTTGGCTTCCACGGCATTGGCCCAGTCGGCGCTCTTGTCGCTCACGGGCAGCACCCGTACCTGCTCAGGGGCGATCCAGGCGGGGAAGGCCCCGTCGAAGTGCTCGATCAAGAAGCCCACGAATCGTTCCATCGAGCCGAAGGGGGCGCGGTGGATCATCACCGGTCGATGCGATGCGTTGTCGGCCCCGGTGTACGACAGGTCGAATCGCTCGGGCAAGTTGTAGTCCACTTGCACAGTGCCCAACTGCCAGCGGCGGCCGATGGTGTCCTTCACCACGAAGTCGATCTTGGGGCCGTAGAACGCGGCTTCGCCCGGCTCGGCACTGAAGGGCACGCCCAGTGTTTCGGCGGCCTTCTGGCAGGCGGCTTCAGCGCGATCCCAGTTGGCTGGGTCGCCCACGTACTTGGTGCTGTCGGGATCACGCAGGCCCACACGCACTTCGAAGTCGGTGATGCCCAGGGTGCCGAAGATCAACTGCACCAGTTCAAGGCAGCCGAGCACTTCGCCGTGGACCTGGTCTTCGGTGCAGAAGAGGTGGGCGTCGTCTTGCGTGAAGCCGCGTGCCCGAAGCAGGCCGCCCAATTCGCCACTCTGTTCCCAGCGATACACAGTGCCAAATTCGGCCAGCCGTACGGGCAGATCGCGATAGCTGCGTGGCTCGCTGGCGAAGATGCGAATGTGATGCGGGCAGTTCATCGGCTTGAGCAGGTAGCCGTCGATCTCGCCCTCTTCGAGTCGATTGGCCAATTCGCCACAGGTGCAGCCTTCGGCGGCCATGGTCTTCATCGACTCACGGTCCACGAGTGGCGGGAACTGGCTGTCGGCGTAGTAGGGGAAGTGCCCAGACGTGCGATACAGATCCAGCTTGCCCACGTGCGGCGTGAACACCTGGTCGTAGCCCTGCTTGCGCAAGGCTTCGCCGATGAACTGCTGCAGGGTTTCGCGAATCACGCTGCCGCGGGGTTTCCACAAGGTGAGCCCCTGGCCGACCATCTCGTCGAAGGCGAACAGCTCCAGCTTGCGGCCCACCACCCGATGATCGCGGCGACGGGCCTCTTCGAGCTGCTCAAGATGCGCGTTGAGTCGCTTGGCATCGGGGAAGGCCGTGCCGTACACGCGGGTGAGTTGATCGCTGTCGGCGTCGCCGTGCCAGTAACTGGCGGCCACGCGCATGATCTTCACGGCGCCGATGCGACCGGTGCTGGGCACGTGTGGACCGCGGCACAGGTCGTCCCAGTTGTCACCGGGCGTGCCCGTGGCGTACCACGAGAGCGCATCAGATCCGGCATCGATCGCACGCTGGGCGTTGTCGATCTTGTACTTGCTGCCCTCGGATTCCAGACGAGCCATCCCTTGGGCGGGGGGGTGTTCGTAGCGAGTGAAGGGGCGGTCCTCCGCCACGATCTCGGCCATGCGTTCTTCGATGCGTTCGAAGTCGTCGCTGGAGATTCTCGTGCCCTCGGGCACGGCGATGTCGTAGTAGAAGCCACCATCCACGGGCGGGCCGTACACCAACTGCACGCTGGGGAAGAGGTCTTCGATCGCCTCGGCCATCACATGCGCGGCGCTGTGCCGCATGAGGAAGAGCGCATCGTCGGACGGGTCATCCTTGCCACGGGGGGGCGTGACGATGGCCAGTTGGGCGTCGTCGGTGATGACATGGCTGCAGTCGACCAGTTCGCCGTCCACGCGGCCGCCCAAGGCAGCCTTCGCCAGGCCAGCGCCGATATCGGCGGCGACATCCGCCACGGAGACCGGGGCATCGAACGAGCGAGAAGAACCGTCGGGCAGGACGATGGTGGGCATCGGGGCATGGTATCGCGTTCGTGCCGATACCATGTCGTCATGAACTGTCCTGCATGTGGCGCAGATGACGATCGCGTCGTGGACTCCCGGGCAGCCGATGGTGGCAACGCCATCCGGCGGCGCCGCGAGTGCAATCGATGCCAGCATCGCGTGACCACCTACGAGCGGCTGGAGCGATCCAATCGGCTGGTGGTGGTCAAGAAGGACGGCTCTCGCACACCGTTTGATCCCGACCACATCATGCGGGGCGTGCGGGCGGCCTGCGGCAAACGGCCGGTGCCCGAAGCCGAGAAGGACGCGCTCGTAGATGCCGTCGAAACCCAACTCCACCGTGAGTTCGACCGCGAAGTATCCAGCCGAGAGATCGGTGAGCGGGTGGCCCAAAGGCTGCGTGACATCGATGAGATCGCGTACATCCGCTACGCCAGCGAGTACTACAGCTTCAAGACACTTGATGAACTCGTGTCCGAGGCCACGCAGATCAAGGGCCGTCGCAAGGACGCCCCTGGGCAGGAAAGTTTGTTCGAAGCCAAGGAGTGATGCCGCTGATCAGCGGCAGCACCACCGTGATCACTTCTTGACCAGTTCCTCGCGGAACTCCTCGGTGACGAAGAGGATTCGCATGCAGGTTTCACACTCCAGCACTTCATCCGCACTGGCCGTGATGCGATTGACCTTGTCGAAGGGCAGGTGCACGGAGCACTCTGCGCAGGCGTACTCGCGGCGGCGTGGGTCGATGGCGAGCACTTCGGTCATCACGTCGCCGTCGAGATCGTCGAGCAGCTCTTCGTAGCGATCGAGCGTGCTGGCATCGACATCGGCGCGGCGGGTGTCGCGTTCAGTCTCCAACTCGGCGAGGCGGTCGGCGACTTCGGCGGTGCGTTCTTCCAGTTCAGTGGTGGCCTTGGTGACCACAGTCTCACGCTCGGTGAGGTTGTCGGCCAGCGTGCCCAGTTCGGTGTCGATCGACTCGATCTCGGACATCTCGGCGAGGGCCTTGTCGTCGAGTTCGCGTTTGGCGTCCTTCTGGGCGTTCACCTCGTTTAGCAGCCCGTGGTACTCCTTGGTGGAGGTGGCTGAGTTGAGGTCTTCGCGAAGCTTGCCCAGTCGTTCTTCAACCGAGGCGGACTCTGTTTCCAGTGCACCGATTCGAGCTTGACGCTGCTTCTTGGTGTCGCCAAGCTCATTCTGACGAGTGGTGACATCGTCGAGCTTGCGCTTCTGCGCGTTGAGGTAGATCTGTGCCGAATCAACGCGGCTACGCAGCGCGCGGATCTGACGCTCAGTCTGGTGCAAGGCGAGCAAGGCGGTCATGACTGGCATGGTGAACTCCCATGACAAAGTCCAGTTGTGCGAAAGGCCCGCAAATCGGGCCGATCGCGAATGGTAGTGGAAATGGCACCCCAAAGGAAGCCAAATCGATGCCTATTGGTCGTGCTCAGCGGGCGTCACAGTGCCTCAATGCATGATCTGCATGATCACCCACATCACGGGCGCCGCAACCAACAGTGAGTCAAGCACATCGAGCACACCGCCCATGCCGGGCAGGCTGCGACCGGAGTCCTTCACTCCTGCATCACGCTTGAGCATGCTCACACTGAGATCACCGCCGAGACCAGCGATGGCGATGATCGTGCCCAACACTGCTTCGAGCCCGAGCCGTGCGGTGGTGGAATCATGCATGGCGGGATTCCCCACATTCATGACGCACTCGAAGAAGAGCATGGTGGCGGCGATGGCGAACACGATGCCACCGGCGAGGCCTTCCCATGTCTTGCCAGGGCTCACCCACGGGATCAACTTGTGCCGCCCGATGGTGCAGCCCACAGTGTAGGCGCCGATGTCGGCGCACTTGGTGACGGCGACCACCAACACGAGCATGTGCCACCCGGCGAGGGCCGTGATGCCACACAACACGCCGAGCCCGCCGCCCACCCACACGGTGCTCAATGCGGCAGCTGCGGTGTGGTGCACGCTGCCACTGCAGCGTCGGCCCAGGCCGTTCAACAGGAGCGCCGCCATCACCGCCGCCAGCGGCACGATGACTAGAACACCAGCAGGAACGTCGGCGCCGCCCAGCACCAACCAGGTGGCGATGGTCATGGCCATCGCGCCCAGGCCACCGGCCACAGGTGTGAGTGGGCCATGTGCTGCGGCGCGATCGAGCAGCTTGGTCATCTCGACACCACCGAAGAAGGCGAACACGCTGGCCGCAGCAGTGAGCAACACGCCAAACGGCAGGCAGCCCTCCCAGCAGCCGCAATTGACATCAAGCCACATGAACACCGTGAGCAGGGCGATCAACACGGGGCCGGTGATGAGGCGATATCGAAGCATGCGGGGGAGATCCTCAGGCAGTGGTCATGGACGGGTCGATGCGATCGGCCCATGCTTCCACACCGCCGGCCATGGAGACGACGTTGGTGCAGCCACGCAGCGTCATGAATCGCGCGACGATGCGACTGCGGCGGCCAGTGCGGCAATAGATGATCACGTTGCCGTGTTCGAGGGCGCGAATGTCCTCGTCGCGAATGCTCAGTTCCTGCATGGGCATGAGCGTGGCGCCTTCGATGTGCGAGACGTCGAACTCGCCACGGGTGCGGCAGTCGATCAGCACGAGGTCGTCTTCCTCGGCGATACGACGCTGCACGTCTTCAGGCGAGATTTCCCATGGGTCGCTCATGGCGCGGCATCGTACCCATCTTGCAGGCCAAGTTGATCGAGCACCTGCCGCACAGTGTCGTGATCAAAGCCCCGGCGGGCGAGCCGGCCGGCGAGGCGACGGGCCTGCGTGGCTCGATCATGGCGGGCAAGGCCGCGGAGCATTGGTTCGGCGGCTTCACGGGCGGCCGCAACCGGCTCCTGCAGCTGATCCAGATCGTTGACCGCGGCCTGCGCCGCGTCGGGGTGGATGCCGTGGCGGTGCAGGGCCTGCGCCAATCGTGCAGGTCCCACCGGCCCGCTGCGCTCGAGGCCTCGCCGCACGGAGGCTGCGGCGTGGTCGTCGTTGAGGAGTCCCTGTCTGGTCAGGGCGTCGATCACGGTGTCGGCGGCGTCCGCGCCGAACCGTGTGCCCAATCGGGACCGCATCGTGGCGATGGCCATGGGGCGACGGGCCAACATGCGCTGCGCCGCGGTCAGTGCCTTGGCGGTGGCCACAGCCTGTTCAATCGTTTCGAGCACGGCATCTGTGAGCGTCATGCCCTCATACAGCGCCATGGGGGCGGCGTCCACACGGCGGAGTCGGAAGCGGCGTCGGCCCGCACGCACCTGCACCATGGCTGGTTCGTCGGGTAGATCGACGATGGCGCGAATCACCAGTGGGCGAGGGTCAGACAAACTCGTCTCGCAATGCCGCCAGTTCAGATGCGGCGCCGTGGTCGTCGAGGCGTGTGGCGGTGTTCAGCCCTTCATGCACGGCGGCGGCCGCCTTGGCCGTGTCGCCCATGGCGGCATGGCAGCGGGCCATGTGGAACCAGGCATAGGGCTGGTCTTCGTCGCTCTTGAGTGACTGCTCGAGATGCGCGATGGCGGTGGATGGGTGACCTTGTGCGGCGTACTCCATGCCCAGGGCATACAGACAGAAGGGGTCGGCCGGGTCAGCGTCGAGCATGCGGCGGAGATGTTCGATTCGATCAGACATGGGGGCGTTCACCGTATCCTGCACGCACATGGTACGAGCCACGATCATCCTTGCCCTCACCAGCATGCTCTTGGGCTGTTCCTATCCCTACAAGCCGCCGGTGTCGATCAAGCCCGATGTCATCCATCTGGACGTGCGTGAGCGCACGCCGGGCACCCATCATGCGTGCGTCGTGGTGAACGGTGTGCCGTGGGTCTCCGATGGCCGACAGATTCTGGTGCTCGACCCCGCTGGCCGCGTGCTGCGTGAACTTGAGCTGGGCCAGTGCGGCACCGACGCGCCCATCGTGGACATGCTCCGCGACGGCGATCAGGTGCACGTGGTGCTCGAGGGATCAGCGGTCATCACGGTGGACGGCACCAATGCGATGCAGCCTGTGATCGCTCGGCGGTTCACGGCATCGCGATTGGGCATGGCGCCCGACCGTGTGTCGCTGCTTGATGGGGAACTGGTCTGCTTCGGTGCCGACGGTGCCGTTCGGGTGCATGACCGCGAGCGGCTGGTGGATGGCGTCCATGTGGCGTCGATGACCACCGCGCCTGATGGCGGGTGGTATGTGGACGGTCGACGTCTGCATCGCGTGCGCGGTGGCGGATACGTGGGTACGGCGTCATTGGTGGCGCCCTCGCCCACCGGCACCTGTGCCTTTGCCCGCAATGAAGGCAACGCGGCATTGCTCGGTGTGCTGGATGCCCAGGCCCGAGAGGCCGATCCAGCGGCGCTCACGGTGGCCGTGCCCGGTCGCGTGCACGACATGCACTTTAATGAAGACACGCTGGTTGTCGTGTCAGATGTAGGCGTACACCTGTGGACATTGAACGACGGCACATTGCAGTCAGGTGGTCATTGGATGCAGGCGGGGCTCACCAGCGCCGCTGTGCTCGATGACGGCAGCGTGCTGGCCGTAGGTGAGCACGGACGAAGCATCGTCGATGTGCTGCCCGGTGGCGCACGTGTGCTGCAGGCCCATGCCACACCCGGCGGACTCACGCAGGTGCAGCGTGCCACCGGTGCACTGCTGGCGACAGGTCGCAGCGGCACCTGGCTCTTCGAGCCTGGTCAAGGTGTGCGGCCAAGTACCGTGGCGGTGCATCCGTCTCCGCAAGGCACCGGTGCCAAGGCCGGCGATTGGACCGCCTTCCTGCAGGACGACGGCTCGGCCAAGGTGACCACGAGTTTGGGGAAGGCATCCGTCCATCCGCCGATGGGTGGCCGGTTCACGTGTCTCGTGTCCACCGGACACGCCCTCTGGTTGGGACACAACACCGGCGTGTTGCGGCTCGAACCACCCGACACACCGCCACTACCGCCCGAGCAACCCGATGATCCTGATGCGGAACCCATCGAAGTCAATCCCCTTGAAGGTGGCAAGACGATGAGTGTGCGTTTGGGTGGTCCCGTCCTGGCGATCACTCCATTGGTGCTGGGCCGAGGTGTGGCCTATGCCACGGCGCACGACGGGTTCGGCATGGTGGTCGAGGAGAAGGGACCGCTGCGTTACGCGCCGCGTGATTTGGACGACGTCTCAAATGCCCCCATTCGCTGGCCGCAATTCTCGTCGCCATAGTGACGGCACACCGCGTTGGGTGGGTGCGGACCACGGGCCGGACAACATCGTCGCCCATGGAAGATCAACAGATGTGACAGCATGGGCCAGGTCTTGCGGGCGAACAGCCCCATGAGATCGGCCTCGATGCCGTCGGCCGAAGAGGCCGTTGACAACCCGAATCGATGCGCGAGTCGCTGCACATGGGTGTCGCACACGATGCCTTCGGTGCGACCGAAGATTTCGCCGAGCACGCAGTTGGCGGTCTTGCGTGCGACGCCGCGCAGATTGAGCAGCGCGGCAAAGTCGTCGGGCACTTCGCCGCCATGGAGGTCCATCAATTGACCGGCACAGATCGCCAGCGACTTGGCCTTGTTGCGGAACAAGCCGATCGACTTGATGTACGGCTCGATGCCCTCCGGGCCGGCGGTGACATAGTCCGCCACCGTGGGGTAGGCCTCGAACAGTGCAGGCGTGGCCTTGTTGACCGCCACGTCGGTGGTCTGCGCCGAAAGGATCACGGCGAAGAGCAATTCGTGCGGCGTGGAATACTCCAATTCGCAATGGGCATCCGGGTGCAACGCGTGGAGCGCCTTGACCAGTCGCGCCGCTCGTGCCTTGGCCTTGGGTTGGGCGCGAACCGGTTCGATGTGCAGCTTGGCGCTCATGTGGACGCCATCGGCGGGGGCGTGCCGTCCTTCCACGTGGTGCCATGGGCCCACATTTCGCGTTTGCAGATGGGGGCACGCGCCTTGAGCGCATCGATGAGCATGCGGCAGGCAGCGAAGGCCTCGCTGCGATGTCCGGCATGCACCTCAATGCACACGCTCGCCTCGCCCACCGGTACCGCGCCCTTGGCATGGGCGATCGTCACGGCCAATGCACCCTGATCGATGGCTTCTTGGGCAAGATCGTGCAGCACGCTGACCACGAGCGGTTCATGCATGTCGTAGTCGAGCGCCGCGAGCGACCCGTGCTCAGGGTGTGTCTCGGCGCGAGTGCGACCCACGAAGATCGCCTGGCCCCCTGCGCCCGGCGGGGGCGGCGTGTTGGCGACATCGCAGGGCCCTTGTGAGATGGTGATCGCGGTGGACATGCCGCCATGCTACTTGTGATGCAGCGGTGTCGGCAGGTTCAGATGGGGCCGGTACACTCGGGCCATGATCGTGGTGCATGGTGTTGATCTGGTCGAGATCGCTCGCGTTGATGTGATGCTCGACAAACACGGCGAGGCGTTTCTGCAGCGTGTCTTCACGCCGGTGGAACAGCGCGACGCCGATGCCGGTGGTGTGCGCCGTAGCGAACACCTCGCGGCACGCTTCGCCGCCAAGGAAGCCGTCTTCAAGGCGTTGGGCACCGGCTGGGCTGGAGGCATCGCCTGGACGGATGTCGGCGTGGAACGTCGTCCCGGTGGCCAACCGATGGTGGTGCTGCAGGGCGTGGCGGCCGAAACAGCGGCCGAAGCGGGCATCACCAATTGGGCGCTGAGCCTGTCGCACACTGCCGAGCATGCCATGGCGTCTGTGGTGGGGACATCGTCATGAAGCGGGGGGACCACACGCTCTATGAGTTGTCCAAGCAAAGGCTGAACAAGGATGGTCAGTCCGAGGACAGACCGCCTGCGTTGGGTGACCGCCTGCAGCCCGGGGCATCACTGCGATTACCCGCAGGCGGTGTCGTGCTGGTGGTGCTGGGCATCCTCGCGATTGCCGTGACCGCGTGGTGGGCCGGTCGCTCCAGTGCCCCCCCTGGCCCGACCTCGGCCCCGGATCCGGGCTTGCAGCCCCCAGGGTTGGTGCACGACCCACTCATCGACCCAGGGACGCCTGTGCTCAACAGCCCGCCGCCAGCCATCGCTGGCGAGGCTGCGACGTGGTTTTTTGTGCTCGCAGAGACCCGTCCAGAGGGCGCAGGCCGTCTGGCGACCTATTGCCGGCAGCATGGACTTGATGCGCGGGTCATTCCCGGTCACAATACGCGGCTCGCACGTGTGATAGCCCTCCCCGGGCTGCACTCGGCGTCCACACGCACTCCGGCCTATCGCCAGCTCGATGCCCGGATCCGCGACCTTGGACGTCGTTGGAAGGACTCCGGGGGGACGACAGACCTCTCAGATCGATACCTCGATCGCATTGCCCCAGACGCTGGATCAGACCCATGAGCCTGCACCGAAGCCTCAAGACCAAGCCCGCCGGCCTCAATCAGCACCGCAACGTGCTCAAGCGACATGAGCGCATCGCCAAGCTCTCCGAGCGTGGTGAGTTTGATGACGGCGATTCACCGCTGGGCATCGTCAAGGTCCGCAACATCAAGATCGTGACGAAGAAGAAGAAGAAGGCGGCCGGTGAAGAAGAAACCGCCGACGCTTCGACCGACGAAGGCTGATGCCTGCTCGCCACGCTGAGGGCAAGGACTGAATCATGGCTCATCTCTCCCCCGATCGCCTGCTCGGCGAGCGTGTGGCTGCTGTTGACGTGTCCGGCATTCGTCGGGTGTTTCAACTGGGCGCCACGATGGACGACCCGATCAATCTGTCGATTGGTCAGCCTGATTTTCCGGTGCCTGAACCACTCAAAGCGGCTGCGGTGGAGGCGATCACTGCCGACCGCAATGGGTACACCCTCACCAGCGGCGATGGCGATCTGCTGCAGGCCGCCAAGGCCTCGGTGGCGCAGGACGTGGGCTGGACGTTCGATGACGACACCGAACTGCTGATCACCAGCGGCACCAGTGGGGCGCTGCAGCTGGCCTGCATGGCGTTGATGAGCGCCGGCGACGAGATCATCGTCCCCGACCCATACTTCGTCATCTATCCCAACCTGAGCACGATGTTCGGCGGCACCACCGTGCTGTGCGACACCGCCCCGGACTTCCGCTTCACCGCCGAACGGGTGGAGCCGCTCATCACCGACAACACACGCATCGTGCTGGCCAACTCACCGGGCAATCCCACCGGTGTGGTGATGAGTCAACACGAAGCCAATGACCTGTACGACCTGTGCACGGCCAAGGGTGTGCTGTTGATCTCGGATGAGATCTACGACCTATTCACCTTTGACAACGGCCTGCAGGATGGCCGCTTCCCTTCACCGGCACGCCGCGGCGATGAGATGCTCATGATTCGCGGCCTGGGCAAGAACTGGGGCTGCACCGGCTGGCGGCTGGGCTATGCCGCCGGGCCCTCGTGGTTGATTCGCGAGATGGCCAAGTTCCAGCAGTACACCTTCGTGTGTGCCCCGGCGCCGTTGCAGGCGGCCTGCGTGGGCGCCTTTGATCTGGATATGTCTCCGATGGTGGAGCTGTACCAGTCGCGACGAGATCGTGTGATCGCGGCGCTGGGCGACGTCACCGAGGTGGCAGATGCTCAAGGCGCGTTCTACGCCTGGGCCAAGGTGCCCGAAGCACTTGATTGCACAGGAACCGAGTTCGCCGAGCGTGCTGCTGAGCGCAACGTGCTGGTGATTCCCGGTGGTGTGTTTAGCGCTCGCGACACGCACTTCCGGTTGAGCTTCGCCACCAAAGATGCCAAACTCGACGAAGGCCTCGCGATCCTCCGCGACCTTCTTCAAGGCAACTGAGCCACTTCACTTGAACGATCAGCGACGGCCCACGCTCTGGGCCCATGGCGGCGCATCGGCGCCAAGTGGCGCCATCGCATCCACCATGTCCGCCGGGGGACGTGTGCCTCGACGGGTGTCCAGATCGACATGCACCCACAGCGTGGCCGCTGTGCACACGAGCTGCCAGCCTTCGGGATCGGGACGCCACACCATCACGTCACGCCACGATTTCACCCGTCGCAGTGATCGCACCCACGTGGCGGCGATGAGGGTTTCGCCGGGCTTGGCTTCCAGGCGGTAATCGATTTCATGGCGGGCAACGAACCACATGCCGCCAGAAGCGAGCAGGTTGTCGGTATGCCATCCAAGTTCGGCGAGGTGGCGTTGGCCGAGTATGTCCAGCCATCGCACGTACTCAACGTTGTACACATGGTCCACACGACCCGACGAGGTCTCCGCGGCCGGCGTGAGCGTGGCCCACATGGCATCGGGGTGGGGCACCGCAGGTGCACCCGCCGGCGGCCGGTCGAGCAATTGAAGTGTGGTGGTCATGGCGTGGTCTCGTCGGCGATTCGGCGGAGCCAGTCCCAGGAATACAGCCCGGTGCGATGGCCGTCGGAAAACGTGATCCGGACGGCATAGTTGCCCACCATCTCCATGGCATCGGCGGTAAGGGTGTCCGGTGTCGGGCTCGAGGCGGGCAGCACGGCCAGCGGATTGGTGTCCAACTCGTCACGGGTTGCCCGGGCTTCTGCGCTGGGGCTGCACCGACGCAGGTGGGCCACCGTGATGAATGAGGTGACGCCATCACTCCACACGATGTGCAGGCCCTTGGTCCGATCGAGATCCAGTGATGTGGGAGTACAGCCCATGGAGCGGCGGAGGATATCATTGCCGCACCGATGAACGACGCTCCCGTGCAGTGCCGCAACGCGGCGGACCAGCTGATCGAAGCCATGCATGCCAAGGGCACCTGTGCCTGTGTGGGCATCGACCCCGTGCTCGAGCGGATTCTGATTGAGGGGGGCAGTGCGTTGGCCCGGATCTCCGCCTTCTGCTTGGGCGTGATCGACGCGGTGCACGAGCACGTGCCGGCGGTAAAGATTCAATCTGCCTGCTTCGAGCGTCTGGGGGCTGACGGCTTTTCGCTGATGCACGAGTGCATGGCCGCCGCCGCCGAGGCGGGACTGATCGTGTTGCACGATGCCAAGCGAGGCGACATCGGAATCAGTGCCGAGCACTATGCCGCGGCCACGTTCGACACGGCCGGAGCGCACTGGATCACCGCGAGCCCCTGGTTGGGTCGCGAGACACTCGAGCCGTATGCCTCGCGTGGCGGGGTGTTCGTGCTGGTGCGCACCAGCAATCCCGGAAGTGATGATCTGCAGACGCAGCGTCTTGCCGATGGCCGCACCGTGGCCGACGCTGCGGCGGACATGGTGCACGAGTTTGGCGCCGACTATCGCGGCGAACACGGCCGCAGTGCCGTGGGTGCGGTGGTCGGTGCGACTCGACCGGAGGAAGCCGCGGCACTCCGTCAACGCATGCCCGCCGCCATCTTGCTGGTGCCCGGCATCGGGGCTCAAGGTGGCACGCTGGAATCGTGCGCAGCACTGTGCGGCGATGATGGCTGCGGGGCGCTCTTCCCGGCGAGCCGAAGCGTGCTGTATCCAGACGCCGTTGAGGGGCAAGCGTGGCACGTCGCGGTGGCTGATGCGGCAAAGGTGATGGCGGACACTGCCGGAACCGTGGCGGGACTGCGCTGATGGAACGACCGTGGGCGGTGGTCGTGTTGCTCACGCTGCTGGCGGCGCTTGTCGTTCTGCCTGTGCTGCTGGGTGCGCCCTCGCACATCGATCACGGTGACGTTCGAACGCTGACCATCGTCACCCCGCACAACGAACAGATTCGCACCGAGTTCGGCCGCGCCTTCGAACAGTGGCATGTGGATGTACATGGCGAGCCCGTTGCGGTGGCCTGGAGTGTGCCCGGTGGCACCAGCGAGATTCGCGCGTTGCTCGAAAGCCAGTGGATCGCATCACTCGAACGTGGTGATTGCCCTGGGGGCTTCGCGGATCTTGTGTTCGGCGGGGGGTCGTATGAACACTCCAATCTGGCGCGAGGCGTGACTATCCGCCGCACCAACCTGAGAGAATTTGGTGCCAAGCAACTTCTGGCCAGTCAGGTTGATGCAGTCGACGATCTTCTCGATGCGGCGCGAGCCAACGGCACGGCGCGCGGCGAGCGAGGGCACACGTGGGCGACAGTGACACCGACAGCGGACGGTCGCTTCGATGTCGAAGTGGGCGCGTCCGTGTCGCAGCCTGCGGGGATCGAGACCGCCACGCTGGCCGATCGCTACGGCCGAGAGACGATCGGCGGCGTGCCGTTGTGGGAATCAAAGGGCCACTGGTACGGCACAGCGTTGTCGTCCTTCGGGTTGATCGCCAATCTCGATGAACTGCAACGGTTGGGCATCAGTGAGCCCATCTCATGGCGGGCGCTGGGCGATCCGCGTCTGCAAGGCGGCGTGTCGCTGGTCAATCCTGCCCAGAGTGGCTCGGTGACCACCGCCTTCGAAACGCTTCTGGGACGATTGGGCTGGGAGCACGGCTGGCAGGTGCTGCGCCGCGCTGCAGCCAATTCTCGCACGATCAGTGCGTCGGCACTGCGTGGCCCGATGGATGTCGCCGCCGGTGATGCGGCGATGGGTGTGTGCATCGACTTCTTCGGTCGCGGTGAGTCGCAGGCACTCGCTGATCATGGGGCCCCGGACCGCATTCGCTACATCGATCCAGTGGGGGAAACCACCATCGACCCCGATCCGATCTCGATGCTGGCCGATCCACCCGATCCTGAACTGGCACGACGCTTCATCGAGTTCACATTGACCGACGAGGCGCAAGGCCTGTGGCAATTGCCACCGGGGGCCGAGGGCGGGCCGACCACCTTTTCGTTGCGACGCATTCCCATCACGCAGTCGGCCTGGGCACGCGATGGAGATCGATATCTGGATCGAGATGCCCAGCCTGGCGACATTGATCCGCCGCAGCATGCCCATCGCGCCACTCGGGCATTCATCGCGCCACTGTTGAGCGCGATGGCACTGGATGAACGTGAGGCACTCGCTTCGGCATGGAACACCATCGTGTTGCACCCGGCGTATCCCGACACGGCCGCCGTCGTGACGGCCGACGATGTGACGGATCCACAGCTCAAGGCCATGTTGCAGGCGTTCGACGCCATGCCGCTGGTGCCCGCGCCCCATGGTGCACTGCTGTCGATGGATACGCAGGACAATCGCTCGGCGATCAAGGCCGGTTGGCTGCGGGGCGGCTGGCGTGATGACGGGCTCTGGAATGCGCAGCAGCGGGGCAGTGACGCCTTTCGCCAACGCACCGGTGCGTTCTTCCGCGGGCAGTATCAGTCGATCATCGATGGCAGCGCAGGGTCTGCACACTGATGGCACAGGCGCGTCGGGCCACGAGCATCATCGCCACGGTCGGTCCGGCTGTGGAGTCCGACGACAAACTCGACCGACTGATCGCTGCCGGTGCCTCGGTGCTGCGCATCAATGCATCGCACGGCGATCGTGCCGCTCATGATGCATGGATCACACGAATTCGAGACGCTGAAGCACGAGCCGGTCGACCAGTGGGCATCCTCATGGATCTGCCCGGCCCCAAGCTGCGGTTGACCGGTCTCGACGGTGCACCGCGCACCCTCGACGTGGGCGACACGATCACATTGGGTGACGACACAAATGCGGTCGATCTGCAGGTGACCATTCCTGGCCTGCTCACGTGCCTGTCTCCGGGCCATCGTGTGCTGATCGATGACGGCGCCGTGCGACTGCTCGTGGAAGATGTGGATGACGGCCAGGCCACGTGTCGAGTGATGACCGCTGGCATTGTGTCGCAGGGCAAGGGTGTGAATCTGCCCGACAGCGATCCGCCCTTGCAGGTGCCCACCGACACCGATTTCGACATGGCTCGCTGGGCTATCAGTCGCGGTGCCGACTTCCTCGCGATGAGTTTCGTGGGCAACGCCGATCAGCTGCGTGCACTGCGTGGCGTGTTCCCTGCGGGCGAAGGACAGCCGGTGTTGATCGCCAAGATCGAGCGGCCTGTGGCGCTCGACCATCTTGAGGCGATCGTGCGTGAAGCCGACGCCGTGATGGTGGCCCGCGGCGATCTTGGCGTGGAGATGGAGATTGCCACGGTGCCCGTGGCGCAGCGACAGATTCTCGCCACGACGCGGCGACTGGGCCGCCCGTGCATCGTGGCCACGCAGATGCTGCAGTCGATGATCGAGGTGCCTTCGCCCACACGGGCTGAGGCAGGGGATGTATCTACCGCCATTCGTGATGGCGCTGACGCCGTCATGCTGTCGGGCGAGACGAGCATCGGTGACTGGCCCGACCTGGCCGTGTCCACCATGGCCCGCATCGCAGCGGTGACCGAGGCCAACACGCCGCCAGAAGACGACTTCCCACCGGATGAGGGCCTCGATCCAGAAGAAGCGGCGCTGTGCGAGGCCACGTGGAGCACATTGACACGCGTGGGGGCCGATGCGCTGTTGTGCCGATCGCGGCACGGCATCTGGGGCATGCGGATGAGTCGGGCACGCCTGGGCTTGCCGATCCTCGTCGTCACCGATCGTGCTCCAGCGGCACGTCGCATGACCTTGCTCCGCGGTGTGCTTCCGATTCTGGTGGACGAACTACCCGAGCGGCCCAAACGATTCATGGGGCTCACGGCGGACGCCTTGCGGACGGCATTGGGCAGCACCGACCGCGCCACCATCGTGGCCTTCCGTGCCACGGATGCCGACACGGATGAGCCCACCGTGCATCTCTCGGTTCGGAAGCTTGAGGCGTAGATGCGCTGCGCCGTCTTGTCGATCGGCGATGAGCTCGTGCAGGGCCGCACGCAAGACACCAATGCGCCGTGGCTGATCAGCCGGCTGGACACCATCGGGATCACGGTGCGTGAAGTGCGCATCGTGGGCGATGGGATCACTGATGTGATGGATGCGATCACATCGCTGTGGGACGGCCATGATCTGATCATCATCACTGGTGGCCTCGGGCCCACTGATGACGATCGCACACGCGATGCACTCAATGCCCTTGAAGGGGGTGACGTGGAACGCGATGTCGTGGCAGAAGCTGCGCTGGTGGCTCGGCTGGATCGCGCCGGTGTCGATGCCAATGAAGCGCAGCGGCGGCAGGCCGATCGGCCTGCTTCGTGGCGGAGTATCGCCAATGCCAACGGCACGGCACCGGGGATGGACGGCATGTTCAAGTCTGTCCGCGTGATCGCATTGCCCGGCCCGCCCGATGAGTGTCGTCCCATGATGGATGCACATGTGCTGGGCACACTCGTCGACCCCGCATTGAGCGTGCAGCATCAGCATGAGATCAGTTGCTTCGGCCTGGCCGAGGCGCCCGTGGCGGCACTGCTTGGAGATCGCCTGCAGGAAGGGGCCGATCCGGCCACGGGCATCCGCGTGAGTCGCGGCCTGGTGCATGTGCATCTCCGGAGTGCAGATGTGGAATTGCTTGCCCGCGAGGCGGCCCTGATCCGGGATCGACTTGGTGCGTGCGTCTTGCCCGAAGGGTGCGAGTGCCCGGCCGACGCCGTTGCGGCATCCCTGCAGACGCACGACCTGACGGTGGCCACCGCCGAATCATGTACCGGAGGGCTCATTGGCGGTGCGCTCACCGATCGAGCCGGATCCAGTGCGTGGTACGTGGGCGGCGTGCAGGCCTATGCCAACAGCGTCAAGCAGGAATTGCTCGACGTGCCAGTGGCTCTCATCGAAGAGGGCGTGGTGAGCGAGGATGTCGTGGAAGCCATGGCTCGAGGTGCGTGCGGCGCCTCCGGGGCCGATGCGGCCGTGTCGGTCAGCGGCATTGCCGGACCCGATGGTGGCACGGCGGACAAGCCCGTGGGCACCGTGTGGATCGGCACGTGCGTGTGCGGTTCGGTGCGAAGTCGATGTGTTCGGCTGCCAGGGCCGCGGTCGCGTGTCCGCGCCTGGACGGTGCACGCGGCGCTCACCGCCCTGTGGTGGCACCTCGAAGGTGTCGAAGGTGCCATGCGATGGGATGTGCGGTCATGAAGCGGGCGTGGATCGCACTGGGATCGAACATGGGCGATCGTTCAGCCAACATGCGGACCGCCATCGAGGCGCTGGGTGACATGGTGGAGGCCCGCAGTGGCGTGTTCGAAACTGCGCCCGTGGGTCCGCAGCCACAAGAGGCATTTCTCAACGCAGTCGTGCGCGTGCGCACCGACGCCACGCCCGAGGGGCTGCTGAAGACGTGTCTTGACATCGAAACGTCGATGGGGCGAGTCCGCAGCGACGAGTCACGCTGGGGGCCACGAGTCATCGATCTTGACGTGCTCATGGTCGAGCATGAACGACTGGTCACGGATCATCTCACACTGCCGCACCCACGCATGCACAAACGCGCATTCGTGCTGGTGCCCATGGTGGAGATTGATGCGGATCTTGTACATCCAGCACTCGGGCGTACCATGGCACAGTTGCTGGATGCGGAAATCGCGACGCGCGGACCGCTCGCGGGGAGATGTGATCGACATGCCTAGGCACCTCATTTTGATCGCCACCGTGGTGCCACTTGCCAGTTGCGCTACGCTCACCGACTACCAGCCAACCGGGCCGTCCGCCCCGAGCGATGTGCCGCCTGTTGAACTGGCGCCGCAACCACCAGCCACGACGCCGACCGAAGATGTGGCGGCTCAGGTAGATCACGCGCTCACGGCCGTTGAGCAGGCGTATGCGACATTGCCCTCGCTCAACACCACTAACTCGGCCGTGATGTCAGTGTTCGGGCAGCAGCAACAGGTGCAGCAAGAACTGCAGTGGGACGTGCCTGCCAAGACCATGTCATGGTCGAGGGGGCCGTTGACCATTCAGATCGCTCGCAGAACGGCCACTGTCATCCGGCAGGGCCATGCGACGCATCGCTCCACCAGCGGCGACTGGGCCGCCACCCTCACCGATGTGCTGCAGTCGCCCGATGCCCTGCCCGTTGAACTGCGACTGCACTGTGGTGTGCATCGCGATGCCTGGCTCGAAGCGGCCACGGGCAGCACGATCGGCCTGGTCGAGGTGGTCGACGTGAAAGTGGATCCCCTCGATCAAGCCGAGCCTCGTCTGGTGCACTTCACGCTCAAGGGTGAGATTGGTCACGGCACGATGCAGGTGGATACACACACCAAGTTGTTGCATGCCGTGCAGACCACCGCCACGGTGAAGCTGCCTGACGGCCAGCCGATGGAATCGACACTGTCCATCACATTTGTTCGCAACTGACAGGGGCCACGGGGCGAAACGGTGTTCAGGCCGTGATGGTGGTATCGCAACGTCACATCAAGTGGCGTCACGATGGCGCCGTTTCGGCCGAGGTCATGCAGCAGGCCGTCGAGCAGCATCAGGCGTAACAGCGTGCGTGCTCAACCAACGGGCGATCGCCTGCACCACGTTCTTCTGCAGTGTCTTGGCCGCCGTCGTGCTTGAGCCCAGGCTATTGCATAGCACACTGAACGACACGGCTCGTCCATCGGGCGCGGTGACCACGCCACTGAGTGTGCTCACGCCGCGGATGTAGCCGGTCTTGCCTTCCAGGGTGCAGCCAGCGAGCGACAGGCTGTCAAAGCGGCGATCGATCGTGCCACGGTCGGGTGTGCTCATGGAATCGAGCATGGCGTCGCCCTCGGGCGTGCCGCGTTGGAAGGACGCCATCCACTTGGCCAGCACCAGTGGCGAGACGGCGTTTCGGCGGCTCATGCCCGAGCCATCGGCCACTTCCAGCACGTCTGTGCCGGTGCGGGCGTGTACTTCACGCCGGACAAGGCCCGCGCCGTCACGCCATGATCCCGGTCGACGCGTGGCTTCGTGTGCCGCCCGTTTGAGCAGGCAGTCGGCGTAGATGTTGCGGCTCTCCACATTGCAGCGTTCGAGCACGGTGGCCATTGGGGTGACAAGATCCGGACCGATGGGCGAGGCATCTGCAAAGCGTTCGGTGGGGGTGGCGCGTTCGATCGTGTCCACCTCGATGCCGCGGCGAATCAGACGGTCGGCCAGCATGCGTCCGGTGAGCATTGGCATGTCACGCACGGTCACGTGTACCGGCACCTGCAAGGGCTTGGACACGGTGCCGTTCACGACAATGGTGCCATCGCTGTTCTGGGCCGCACTCACCGCACTCTTCTTGGTGTGTGTCTTGAGACGGTTGTCGATGGGCATGAACGGCACGGCGGGACGAACATCGTGCAGCACACCCTGTGCACCGCTGCCCGGTGCTGGATACAGGCTCAACATGTTGCGGTGGAAGTTCAGCCCTGCCGAACCGGCGCAGTAGTGCTGGTTGAGTTGGTCGGTGGGCCACGACGGATGGATGAAGTCGCTGTCGAAAACGCGATCGTCGATCACCAGCCGGTCCACGTGATCGATGCCTGCGTGCTGCACGGCATCGGCCCAGATGTCCAGTACACCATCTACGGTGAGTGGCTGTCCGAAGGCATCTGTCATGCGCGACAGCAGTTCCGGATCGGCGAGGCCTGGATCACCGTCGCCCACAAGCACCAGTTCGCCGCCGCGGTGCAGCAGCTGCGTGCGAAACTCGTAGTCGTGCCCCAACGCAAGGATGGCCGTGCCCGAGGCAAGCAACTTCTGGTTGCTGGCCGGAATGCGAGGCACATTGGCGTCGATGTCAGCCAGCACCGTGCCGCGGTCATCCACGATGGCAATGCCGAATGATCCACTGCGCAGGCCCGAAGCCACAGCGTGGCTGGAGATCGTGGACTGCAGCGATTGTCCGGTGGCCGAGGCGGCACACAGCAGGCCCAGAGACAACGTGATACCCAACCGGCGCAGGGGCGGTGACATGCGGACATGCTACCGCGGTGTCGAATACCATCCATAGTGGTGACGACTCAAGACGGACCATCGCGCATCGCCGAACTTCGCGCCCTGCTGCATCAGGCCAATGACGCCTACTACCAGCAGGCCGATCCGATCATGCCCGATCGCACCTACGACGAGTTGATGGCTGAACTGGCCGATCTCGAAGCGGCCCATCCTGCACTGGACGATTCCCATTCGCCCACCCGACGCGTGGGTGGTGGGCTGATCGAGGGCTTCGAGACGGTTGAACATCTCGTGCCCATGCAGTCGATCGACAACGCCTACGACACCGAGGCGATCGTGGTTTGGCTCGAGCGCATCACCGCACAACTGGACGGCGAGCAGCCGGCCGTGTTCGCCGATCCCAAGATCGATGGCGTGGCCATGAGCATCCATTACCGTGACGGCCAGCTGGAACTAGCCGTCACCCGCGGTGACGGTGTGCGGGGCGATGACATCACGGCGCAGGCTCGTCGCATGCTCAGCGTGCCGCTGCGGTTGGCCGAGGCTGTCACCGTGGAGGTGCGGGGTGAGGCGGTGATCCCCAACGATGCCTTCGCCGAAGTGAACGCCCAGCGGGCAGCTGCGGATGAGCCGTTGTTCAAGAATGCCCGCAACACCACGGCAGGCACGCTCAAGAGCCTCAACACGGATCTGGTGGCCCAGCGGCAGGTGCAGTTCATCATGCATAGCCGTGGCGCAGGTGATGATCTTGGGGCCGCTACCTGGGGCGAGTTCTGTTCGGCCGCCGCCACGCTGGGCCTGCCCGTGTCGGATCTGGGCCGGCGTTTCACATCGACGGACGACCTCTTGGCCCATCTGGAGGCCTTCGCCGCCACGCGGCACACCCTCGACGTGGGCATCGACGGCATGGTGGTGCGGGTGGATCGATTCGATCTGCAACATGAATTGGGCGCCACGGCCAAGGCGCCACGCTGGTGCATCGCCCTCAAATACCCCGCGGAGCAGGTGCAGAGCACACTACTGGCGGTGAACTGGCAGGTGGGCCGCAACGGCACACTCACCCCTCGGGCCACCCTCGATCCGGTGGATATCGCCGGCACCACGGTGCAGCACGCCACGCTGCACAACATCGAGGAGATTCGTCGCAAGGACATTCGCCTCGGCGACGCCGTGCTCGTGGAGAAGGCCGGCGAGATCATTCCTCAAGTGCTCGGCCCGGTGCTGGACACCCGAACCGATGCGGTGCAGGAGATCGAACCGCCGGCACGCTGTCCGGTCTGTGACGGTGCCGTCGAACAGGAAGGCCCCAAGCTCTTCTGCGTGAACGCCGCGTGCCCGGCGCAGTTGCGTGAGCGGCTCGCCCACTTCGCCGGCCGCGGGCAGATGGACATCGATGGCCTCGGCGATCGACTCGTGGACGAACTTGTGGAGATCGGCCTCGTGCAGGGCCATGGCGACATCTATGCACTGACCGTGGACGACCTCGTTCGCCTCGAAGGCATGGCGGCCACTGGTGCCACCAAACTTGTGGAGGCCATCGAGGCATCGAAGTCTCGTGGACTGGCCAAGGTGCTGGCGGCCGTGGGCATTCGCCACGTGGGCCGAACCGTGGCCACCACCCTGGCTCGAGCGGTGCCCGATTTTTCGGCACTGGCCGCCATGACCCCGGAGGCCCTGGCCGAACTTGATGAAGTGGGCGACGTGATCGCCGCGTCGGTGCACGACACCATTCACTCACTTGGTGGTTCCGCGATGTTCGCGGCACTGCAGCAGGCTGGGCTCGATCTCACAGGCGAGGCGGGGCACGGTGACGCCGACAGCTTCTTCGCGGGGAAACGCATCGTGCTCACAGGCACGCTGGAGCACTTCGATCGCCGCTCGCTCACCGAGCGGCTCGAAGGCCTTGGCGCCAAGGTGAGTTCCAGCGTGAGCGCCAAGACTGACCTGCTCATTGCCGGTGCCAAGGCCGGCTCGAAGCTGGCCAAAGCCGAGGCATTGGGCATCGACATCTGGGACGAAGCCACGGTGCAGGCCCACCTCGACTGAGCCCGACAGCCCTGCGTGGGGGGCTCTACCATGTGCGTCATGGGACAAGTCGCGCTGGGTTTTCGATCACTGCTGTTCAAGATCGCCATCTTCGTGGTGATGGCGTCGCTGTTGGCCTGGGCCCTCGGCGGCACGCTATTTCCTCGTCCCGTGACGGCGATTCAAACACCCACCGTGCAGGCGGGGGGATCGGTGTGGGCCTGGCAGGTGACGATCGAACCACAGCGACATGAGTTGGTCTGGCATCTGGTGCGTGAGCACGAGGAAGGCTGGGCCCATGTTCCCGGTGGCGGGCCGTTCGACACCGTGCAGCCGCTGACCTTGAGCGATGCTTCGTCGGCTTCAGGTGACGTGCTGTTTCACGTGCACGCGAGCAAGCGTGGGGCCGGGCTCGTGGCGTTGGAAGTGCGGGCAGACGGCACCGTGTCGCCGCCATCGCCGGTGACCGCCACAGTCGACTGATCGGTTGCCGCATCGGTGCCGATACGCACCGTGCCCATCCACACAAGCACGCCAAGTACCGCCGCCAAGGCGATCCGGTACCAGCCGAATGCGGCAAGACCGTGCCGGTTGAGGAAGGCCACCAGCCAGGTAATCGCCAGCGCCGCCGACATGGTGGCGGTGGCGGTGCCGATGAGGATGGGCACGACACCCAACTCGTCAAACATGTTCGGGCCATCGCCCATCAGGTTGCCGGCGAGCTTGTAGACACAGGCGCCACCGAGCGTGGGCAGGCCCAACAGGAACGAGAACTCGGCCGCGCGTGCTGCGGACAGGCCCATGAGCATGCCGCCCACGATGGTGATCATGGAGCGGCTCACGCCCGGCCACATCGCCAGACACTGCAGCAGGCCGATGCACAAGGCCGCTGCCACGGTGAGCTGCATGCCGGTGCGTGCGGCGTGCATGGTCTTATAGGCCGTGTACTTTTCCGCGTCCGGCACCAGTGCAGATTCTTCGGGGGCTTCTGGCGTGGCGGGTTTGCGGTGGTGGATCCACAGCATCAACCCGCCGCCTGCGGCAAGCGCACCAAGCACCGGGGCGGGTTCGAAGAGATAGGTTTCGATGTGCGTGTCGAGCAATGGCCCGAACACCGCGGCGGGCGCAAAGGCGATCAGCAGATTGCGGCACAGCCGCAGGCCATCGGGATCCTTGCCGGTGAGGCCACGAAGCATGCGGCCGACCGCATGGCGATACAGCCCCAGGACCGCCAGGATCGCGCCGCCTTGAATGACGATCAACAGGGCGTCGGTGGAGTCGGCGGTGTCTCCTTGATCGAGCCCCAGCAATGACGCCACCAACACCAGATGGCCCGTGCTGCTGACAGGCAGGAATTCGGTGATGCCTTCGACCAGGCCAAGGATGATGGCTTCCAGAATGGTCACGCCGACGGGCTCCGGGCCCCGATCATCGGGGCGATATGATCTATCGGCATGTGTGAGCCCTCTGCTCGATGCGCAATCACGGATCACGGACTGCGATGTACGCAGCAGCGTGAGGCCGTCTTCGATGCGCTCATGCAGGCCAGTGATCATCCCACCGCCGACACGCTGCACAGTCGTGTGTGCGGGGTGTCCAAGGCCACCGTGTACAACGCACTGGAGGCCTTCGCCCGGGTGGGCCTGGCGCAGGCCATTCCCGGCCCGGGTGGTGTCACTCGATGGGATGCCGTTACCGGCCCGCACGTGCATGTGCGGCACATTGACGACGACCGAGTGGAAGACCTCCCCGACCCACTCGCGACGCAGGTGCTCGCTGGCATGACGCCCGAGGTGATCGACCACATCGAGGCAAGCCTCGGTGTGCACGTGGATGCGGTGCAGGTGAGCCTGCTGGTGCGTGAGGCGTGAGTGGCCGGGTGTTGCTGATCGGTGCTCGGGCCTCGGGCAAGAGTACCGTGGCCGCGCAGCTGGGCGCCCCGTGGATTGACATGGACGATGCCGTCTGCGCACACCTGGGTGGCAGCTCAGCGGGAACAATGTTCAGCGAACAGGGTGAAGCTGCCTGGCGGGATGCCGAAGCGACGGTGCTCAGGACACTGCTCGACGATGGCCCGTCGATCATTGCTGCCGGCGGGGGCGTGGGCTGTGTTGGCGGCACGTGCGACATCGTGGATGCTGCTCGGGCCCACGGCACGCTCATCTGCATCTGGCTGCGCATCACGCCAGAGACCGCCATGGCCCGTCTCGCTGCGGGCGGTGACCGCCCCGCGTTGCGCGGTGAGGATGCCGTGGCCGAGGCGCCGCAGGTGATGGCTGACCGCTCCGATCGGTGGCAGGCCATGGCGGATCACATCGTGGATGCCGATGGCCCCCTTGGCGACGTGCTCACTGCGGTGAGGGCGATCATTGACCAGCAAAAATGAACATGCCCCGGCGATCCGGGGCATGCAATGGTTCACGTGGACGTGCGTCTGGAGTCAGGACTTCACGTTGAGCCGACGGCCAGCTCGACGCTTGGCGCTGAGCATTTTGCGACCGAGGCGGGTCTTCATGCGTGCGCGGAACCCAAACTTGCGGGTTCGCTTCACCTTGCTGACTCGACGGGGATAATGCAATGCCATGGGACTGAGCTCCAATTGGCGACCCGCTTGCTGGGCCGCGAATGGGGGATTGTATCGCAGCCTCGTGAGGCTGTCCAGCATAGCCCCACAATGCCGATACAGTGACCACTTGGCCCCGAGGGCCCTGCGAGACCCCATGGACGAACAGACGCTCGATGCAGCCCAGACCGTGCTCGGTCACCGATTCTCGGATCGGGTGCTGTTGCAGCGGTGTTTGACACATGCCTCCAGCGCCCAGAGCCGGCTGCAGAGCAATGAGCGGTTGGAGTTTCTTGGCGATGCGGTCCTCGGGCTGGTGGTGGTCGAACATCTGCATCGGTCCTTCCCAGACCTGCTTGAAGGCGATCTGACCAAGATCAAGTCGTCGGTGGTGAGCCGCCGGACCTGTGCCGAGGTGGCCTGCGAACTGGGGCTGGAGCAACTGCTCACCCTGGGTAAGGGCATGTCCACTGCCTCCGGGCCGGTGCCCTCGTCCGTGGCGGCCGCCGCACTGGAGGCGGCCATCGGGGCGGTGTTCCTCGACGGCGGGCTCGAGCCGGCCCGCGATTTCATCATGCGGTGCATGCAGGAACGCATCGACGGGTCGATCCGATCAGGTCACCATCACAACTTCAAGAGTGTGCTGCAGCAGCATGCCCAGCGGGCGTCCACCCGCACGCCGATCTACCACGTGCTTGACGAGCAAGGCCCCGACCACGCCAAGTGCTTCGAAGTGGCGGTGACGATCGACGGCCGCCAATTCCCCGGCCGATGGGGCAACAGCAAGAAGCGGGCCGAGCAAGAAGCGGCCCTCGCGGCGCTGGAAGCACTGGGCCTCGTGTCACGCGGCTCGATGGGCGAAGTGCAACTGCACGACGAGCCCGGCACCGCCCAAGATTGAACCGGGACCACTGCGCCGGACGAAGTGCCGGACGTGGAGTCTTCTCGTCATCGCTGGCTCAAACGCAAGGCGGCACTGTGGCTGCGTCGATCGGAGATTCCCACCGGGTGGGGCCTGATGGAGTTCGATGCCGCGGGCGATGCTCGATTTCGACTGGAGGCGCCAGATCTGTAGCCCGCAGAAGTCAGCCGTGATCGAATGCTTGTGCAGGTGGCCAAGGCGGCCTCACGCGACGCGTTGGGGCATGGGGTGCTAGCCTGAGGGCATGCGCCTGTTCCTTCAGCACTACATGGATGCCCCGCCGGATGTGTTCTTCGCCATGGCGACCGACGTGCCGTCGTGGCCCGAACATGTGTCCGGGATCGAAAAGACCGAAGTGCTCACTGACGGCCCGATCGGCGTGGGCACCAAGTTCCGCGAAACCCGGATCCTCATGAAGAAGGAAGCTACCGAAGAAATGTGGTTCACCCAGTTCGAACCGCCGCACCACTTCACGCTGGAGTCCAATTCCTGCGGTTCGGCCTTTCGCACCACGCAGCGGTTCATTCCTCAGGGGGAAGGCACGTTGGTTGAGATGGAAATGGTGACGCGGCCTGTCACGATCATGGCCTGGATCATGATCCCAGTGGGGTGGCTGATGAAGCCGATGATGCGCAACTTGATCGCGAAGGATTTTGCCGATCTCGCCGCGGCGGCCGCCGCCAAGGATTGAGCATGCCGGCGGTCATTTTTGATCTCGATGGCACCCTGAGTGATTCGTGGGATGCGCACTTCGACGCCTTTGTCGCAGTGTCGACTGATCTCGGGCATACACTGACCACCGAGGAATTCGCTGGCTTCTTTGGTCGGGCCAACGAGCCGATCATTGAACAGTTGCATGACTGGGCCGGGCTGCCGGCGCCCGATGCGGCGCAGATCGACGCCGTCGCCGACGCCAAAGAGACGCGCTTTCGCGCGGCCATCGCTGGTGATGCCTATCCCTACATGGCCGGGGCGGTCGAGTTGCTGTCCACGCTGACCGCTGCCCGTTGGCCTGTCGCCATCGGCACGTCCACGCCCCGTGAGAACCTCGTGGTGTCGGTGGACGCCTTCAGCCGCGCGGGCGTCACCTTCGATGCGACCGTGTGCCGCACCGACGTGATCAACGGCAAGCCTGATCCGGAAACCTTCCTGCGGGCGGCGGCATTGATGGGCGTGCCACCACACGACTGCGTGGTGGTGGAAGACGCCCCCTCCGGCATCACGGCGGCACATCGTGGGGGGATGGCCTGTGTGGGTCTGGCCTCGCGCGGTCGCAATCGCGCCGCCTTGGCCGAGGCTGATCTGGTGGTGGATTCGCTGGCTGCACTCAACACCGACGTGTTTGCCCAACTGCTGGCTGACCATGGGCGAGCTGGCACATGAACGGCCCACACGACGACACCGAACTGGAACTGGCCACCACCTGGTTTCTCGCCGCCCGCGCGATGACGGTGGCCCGAGGCCATGTCGAACCATCTCGGGAAGCCACGGCCGGGTTGTACGGCCGCGCCATGCTTGGTCTCGACGAAGAACTGTGTCTGGCCGCTAAGACGCCCGAGCAGATCGGCAGCCGCACGCTTGTTGACTGTCTTGCATCGATCCGTGCGATGGGCGAGGCGGAGGCTGCACGCATCGTGACCGGCGTCATGCTCATCGCCTATGCCGACGCATCGATGCATCCGCTGGAAGTGCGATGGGCGTCGATGCTCGCCAGTGCTGCAGGGTTGAATGAGACGTCGTTCCAAGCCTGCTGTGTGAATGCCCGCGTGATCGCGGGGCTCATGACCGATCCTCACATCGAGGAGGGCGAATGAGCGAATCGCACAACTTCGACTTCCTTGCCAAGATCGATCCGCGCGTGGGACGACTCGCCCGACAGGCCGAGGACTACGTGTACAACGATCCCGACGCATGCTTGTTCAAGCTGCGATTGATGATCGAGGTGATGACCAAGGTGCTCATCGAGATGCAATTGCCGCATCTGGTGTCCACCGATCTCGCCTCGATGCTCAAGGGGCTGCAGCGCAGCGGGCTGCTCGATCGCAAACAGGCCGACGGCATGCACGCGATCCGTCGCGACGGCAACGCTGCCGTGCATGGTGAGCCGTCCACCACGCCAGGTGCGATGCGGCGACTGCGCGACGCCCATCGGTTGTCGGCGTGGTATTGCCGCATGGTGCGTCGGGGGGCCAAGGTGGCGCCGCCACAATTCACACCGCCGGATCCGCCGGCAGGGGTGGACCCGCAAGCCGACGCTCGACGCAAGGCCGAAATGCTCGAAGCCGCCATCGAGGCGAGGCGTGTGCGTGCTCGCGATGCACTGTTGTTGTTCGGTGAGCACGAGGCGGTCGACGCCCAGGCGGCTCGTCTGCATGGCGAACTCGAGGCCTTGGAAACCGTGGCGATCGCAGCGGGTGAGCCGGTGGTGGATGCTGATACCGTGGCCATCATCATGGCCATGGATGTCGAGCAGATTCTGGAACAGCCAGCATGGGGGCGCACCGCCGAAACGGCCAAGGCCGAGGCGGAAGCACAGTTCAATCAGGTGAAAGCAGCCTTTCGCGAGGCCGAACAAGGCTATCGGGACGAACGGCGCCGCATTGCCGAATCGATCCATCGCCAGGACGAGAACAGGAGTTCCTGACACATGAGCATGTCGATTTTTCTCGTGAGTGTGGCCGCCATGAGCGGCTTCGAGGTCACGCCCTTGCTCGGCGACAACGCCGTGCTGCAACAGCGGGCACCCATTCCAGTGTGGGGTACGGGCGAACCGGGGGACACGCTGTCGATTCGGCTTGACGGTGATGGCGTCGCGGCGGATGAAGTCACGGTCGCGCCAGACGGCACGTGGATGGTGCGGCTGCCGTCCCGCTTTGCATCACGCACACCGCTCACGCTCACCGTGTCTGACGGCTCGGATACGAAGACGGCCAGCAACATCGTCGTCGGCGAGCTGTGGCTGGCTTCGGGGCAGTCGAACATGGAATGGCGTGTGTCTCAGACCGACGACCGCGACGCTGGCGACGAAGCCTTCAGCAATGCCGACATTCGTGAGTTCAAGGTGCCGCATGCCCACGATGAGCAGCGTCAAGGTTCGGTCGTCGGTCAGTGGAAGGTGTCCACACCACAGCAAACGCCGCACTTCAGCGGTGTGGCGTGGAACTTCGCCTGCATGCTGCACGACACTCTCGACGTGCCCGTGGGCATCGTGAATTCTTCCTGGGGTGGGTCCAGCGTGGAAGCCTGGATGGATCGTGACCTGCTCGACGTCATGCGCCAGGATGATTCGCTGGTGGCGCGCACGGTGGACGACTGGTTCACGGCGCAGGCCAAGGCCGAAGTTGATGCTGCAGCCTTGCTGGGGCCCGAGCACGACGATGCAGTCTGGAGCGAAACGGTGTTGCCTGGCGACTGGGCCTCGATGGGGCTGGGGGATGTCGATGGCACAGTGCTGTATCGCCTGTCCATCTGGGTGCCCGAATCGTGGAGTGGGCAAGCGCTGACATTGCAGCTGGGACCGATCGACGATCTGGACGAAACATTCTGGGACGGCGTGGAGATCGGCCGCACGCGTGGGCACACCACACCGAGGTCGTACACGGTGCCTGCAGACATGGTGACACCTGGTCGTCACGTGATCGGGGTGCGGGCGACCGACATGGCCGGGGCAGGAGGCTTCTTCGGCAAGCGTGGTGACATGCGTCTGCACCGAGCCGATGATGATGCACACAAGATTGGCCTGGCAGGTCCGTGGCGATGGATGCAGACGTCAGGCTGGGCAAAGCCCGCCCGCAACACACCCACAGTGCTCAACAACGCGATGATCGCACCGTTGGAGGGTCTGCCCGTCGCCGGTGTGATCTGGTATCAGGGCGAATCCAACGCCCACGATCCGGAAGCCTACGACGTGCTCTTTCCCGCGATGATTCTCGACTGGCGGGCACGGTTCGGGCATGACATGCCCTTCTACTTCGTGCAGTTGGCCAATCTGGACCACGGACGCCACGATTGGCACTGGCCCCAGTTGCGTGAGGCGCAGAGGCGTGCGCTGGACGTGGACGGCACCGGCATGGCCTTGTGCTTCGACGTGGGCGACCCTCATGACATTCATCCCACCGACAAACGCACGGTGGGGCGACGTTTGGCCCGGCACGCATTGCGCGATGTGTATCACCGCGACATCGTGCCGCAAGGGCCGTTGCCCGTGAGCTTCGGCGTTCTCGACAACGGGACGATCGCAGTGAAGTTTGAAACATACGGCGGCAGTTTGAAGACACGCGACGGCGGCCCGGTGGCACTGCTCGAAGTGGCCGGCGCCGATGGGGTGTTCCATCCGGCCACGGCACGTCTGCTGGACGATCGACTGGTGGCGTCATCCGCGGCGGTGGAGACGCCCGTGCGTGTGCGCTACGGCTGGCGGCAGGATCCTGCCGCGGCCAATCTGATTGGCGCTGATGACCTGCCGGTGACGCCATTCATCCTGCCCTCGACGGTGGACCGGCCCGCTGAAGGCGCCGAACCCTGATGGCCATGACGTGGCACCGTCGGCTTGGTCGACTCGCTGGCATTCTGGTCTCCACGGTGGTCATTGCGTGGGTGGTCTTGATGGTGGCGGCGGCGGTGGCGCAAGAGACGTTCATCTTCCCTCGCTGGGTGATCCCGGCCTCGGCCTGGAGCGGGCCCGTGCCCAGTGATGCTGAAGTCCTCACGCTCGACACCGAGCAGGGCGAGGTTCCCGCGTGGTTCTTTGCCGGTCAGCCAGACGCGGGCTTGATCGTGTTTCTGCATGGCAATGGCGTGGTGATCGACCGCCGCGTGGATCTGGCCCGACAGCTGGTGCGATCGGGATGGAACGTGCTGCTGCCGGAGTATCGCGGCTATGGCCGGGCGCACGGCTCGCCGTCACAAGCGGCGATCACGAGTGACGTCACGGCCTTCATTGCACAGGTGCGGGCACGAGAAACTGTCGGCGACACGCTCGTGCTCTACGGCCGTTCGATCGGCACGACAGTGGCCGCCGTGCTCGCCGAGGATGTGCAGGCCGATGCGCTGATCTTGCAGACGCCACCGGCAGGCATCCGACAGATGGCTGCCCGGTATCTGGTCCCTGGATTCATGCTGCGAAGCCCGCTGGATGGCGAGGCGGCGCTCAAGGCGCTCTCCACACCGGTGCCCACGCTGGTGATCGAGCATGGACAGGATCGGTTAATCCCCGCATCGCACGTGGCTTGTATCGCCGCGGCAGCCGGTCCGCACGTGCGACACATCACCGTGGGTGGCACGCACAACGACTACGCCAGCGGCGAGGATCAACGTGCGGTGCAGGCTGCAGTGCAGCAGCTGTTGGGCGAACTCTCGCCGGAAAACGAGATGACGCCCGATGCAGATCGGGCGTCACCTGAGTGATGAACACGCGCGGAGGGACTCGAACCCCCAACCCTCGGCTTCGAAGGCCGATGCTCTATCCAATTGAGCTACGCGCGCTCGTGGATTGGCGGGGCAGTGTACCAGTGCCGAGGGGACCAATGGGAGGCTGCACATGATGCTGGCGATCTGGGCGCCCGTCTTGGGCCTGCTGGGCGGCATCGTCGTGCTCATGCTGGTGCGCCCCATGTGGGTGTTTCGCCGCGTGCTCGGGCCGATGGTGCTTCGATCTCAAGGCCTGCGTCGCATGACGGTTGATGCCCCAGACGGACGCCGTTGGCCGGTGGTGGTGGGCGGCCCGGCGCATGGGACTTCCACGGTGGTGTTGCTCCACGGATTCGGGGTGGACGGGTACTCGATGATGTTGACTGCTCGCGTGTTGCTGAAGGCGGGCCACCGCGTGGTCGTCCCTGATTTGCCGGGCTTCGGCGAACACGAATTCGATCACACCACGGTGCATGACGAGCGCTTCATGATCGACGGGCTTGAAGGGCTCGCCGAGGCGCTGGACATCAGGCGATGTTCTGTGGTCGGATCATCCATGGGGGGCGCGCTGTGCGCGGCGTGGGCGCACACCCACCCGGATCGCATCAGTTACGCGGTGCTGCTGGATCCTGCCGGTGTGGAACCGCCGATGGTCAATGCGGTGTACGCGGCGGTCGACCGTGACGAGCACCCATTTGATATCCGAACGATCGCCGATTTCGACCGCATCCTGGACATGAATTTTCAGCGGGTTCCCAAGATCCCGTGGTTCGTCAAACGCGACATCGTCCGCGAGGCTCGGGGCAAGGCGGATCAGGGTGAAGTCATCATTCGAGCTTTGGAGCCGTTGCTCCGTGACGGCCTCTCTACTCGTCTGCCCACGCTGTACCAGCCGGTGTTGTTGGTGTGGGGCAAGGACGACCGCGTAATCGACCCTTCGGCCATGCCCATCTGGCGTGATGCCTTGCCCAATGGAACGGTGCTCGAACTGGATCACTGCGGCCATGTGCCCTGGTCGGACCGGCCCGATGCGGTGCTGCCGGCGCTCAAGGACTTCCTGGCCGGGCAATTGGAGGCGTCATGACACCTTCGTCAAACGCCCAGTACACTGGCCCGATGCTCAATCGAGCCTGCTGTGCCCTGATTGGGGCCACCACCATGCTGTCGATGTCCACCGCCGCGGTGGCGTCAGGTGCGTGTGTGCTAGAAGAGCGTTGGGACAACGGCTCGGGACTGCCTTGGTCGCCCTGGACCAACTCATCAGCCCTCAGCGGCTCGGTCAATTCGAGCCAGAACCAACTGCAGTTCGACGTGGGCTGGATCACCAACTTGTCGCATGTTGCCACGGCTGGTGTCGAAACCAGCGGGTGGGTGCTGGATCTCACCAGCAACTTCGTGTTCACCTTCGAGTGGTCCAACACGGCCACGAACACCCACACCAGTGCTGTCTTCTTGAGCCTCGTGCTCAAGAACGCCGCCGAGGGGGCCTCGGTCACGCCAGTGGACGGGGCGGTGTATTCGATGGTGTGCTACGGGAACAGCGCCGTGCCGCTGTATCAACGGCAGTGGAAGCAGCTCGACGGTGGTGTCGTGGTCGGCCAACACGCGGTCAACCAAGGCGTGCACTACTCCAATGTGCCCACCACCATCGCGTATGACGCAGCCTCCGATCAGCTGACGATGGACGGCGTGACCTTCACGCAGTTCCGGCAACGCACCGGCGACACCGTTGAGCTCACCTTCACGTCCAGTGCCTACATCCTCTACAGCGGCGGGATCGTGTCTGATCAGGCGGCCACCGCTTTGAACGTGGAACAGCTGTGTTTCACGACCGGCAGTTTCTCCGGTGTGCTTACCGGTGCCTGTTGCATGGATGACACGTGCGTGCAGGGGTTCCAGGAACACTGTGCCGGAGTCTTTCAGGGCGGCGGCACCACGTGCGACATGCTCGGGGCGTGCTACGACGAAGATTGCCCTGGTGACTTCACCATGGACGGCGTTGTGGATGCCGACGATCTCACGGTCGTGTTGAGCAACTGGTCGCAAGCCTGCACGCCATGTTCAGGCAACGCGACGACCGCAGGCATCGCCGGTGTGCGAGATCTGCTGTCGATGCTGCAGAACTGGGGCACGTGCGGCTGAGCCGACACGCATCCTCGCGTGGCGATATCCTGCCCTCCCTCACCCTCAAGGAGGCCGCACGCCATGGGTTCAATGGACGGCACGATTGGTCTGGTCACCGGCATCGCAAACGATCGCTCGTATGCGTGGTTCATCGCCAAGTCGATCATGGCGCAGGGCGGGAGGTGCATATTCACGCACCTACCCGGCGACAAGATGGAACGCCGCTGCCGCAAGGCCATCGAAGGGTTGGGCGTCGAAGACCCATGGCTGATGCCGATGGATGCCGCTAGCGATGCGTCGATGGACGAGGTCTTCGCCAAGATCGGTGAGGACCATGGCCGTCTCGACTTCCTCGTGCACTCCATCGCGTTTGCTGACAAGGACTGGCTCACCGAGGGCAAGGTGACCGCCACACCGCGTGAAGTATTCACGCAGGCCATGGACATCTCCGCCTGGACCTACATGGGCATGGCCAATCGAGCCAAGCCCCTGATGACCGACGGCGGCGCGATGGTCGCCATGTCGTACTACGGCGCCGAAAAGGCCGTGCCGGGCTACAACGTGATGGGCGTGGCCAAAGCGGCGCTCGAAGCGACCACCCGCTATCTGGCCATGGAACTTGGTCAGGCCGGCATTCGTGTGAACACCATCTCCGGTGGTCCCATTCGCACGATGTCTTCGATGGCGGTGGGTGGCTTCAGCCAGATTCTCGATTGGGTCGAGCAGAAGGCGCCGTTGCGTCGCAACGTGACTGGAGAAGACGTGGGTGAGTCGGCCGCCTGGTTGCTCAGCGACGGGTCTTCCGGTGTCACCGGCCAGGTCATCTACGTGGACTGCGGCTACTCAGCGATGGGGCTCTGACCGAGCATGCCCCAAGGCCGCTCGCTGGAGCGGTCTGCTTCAGGCACCAACGTCTCCACGATCAACGCCACCAGTGCTTCAAGCCCGTCGCCATGCGCTGCGGCGCAGGTGATGTCGGCGTCATCGCGTGGATGCGCATCGTGGCGCAAGCCCACACGCCGTGTGCACGGATGGTCGACGTCGGGCCAGTCGCAGGTGGCGTCGGCGCCCAGCAACAACAGATCGGCCCGTAGCGCCGGGGCGCGAGCCAGTTCGATGGCCTGTGCTTCGACAGGGTCGTCTGTTGTTCGCAGTCCGGGCGTGTCGATCCAAGACACGGTCAACGGGCCCAGCTCCAGCAGCGCGCCGACATGGTCACGTGTGGTCCCCGGGGCATCGTGCACGGTGGCGGCACGTCGGCCAGCCAGCGCATTGAGCAACGTGCTCTTGCCGATGTTGGGCGGGCCCATCAGAGCAATCGTCGGCGGGGACAGCAGCCGATCAAGCCGAGCCGATCGGTCGACGTCGTCCTGTGTCCACTCGGTGCAGGACCGCCATCGCTCGGGTTGGGCCAGGATCAGATCGAGGCCCGCGGTCGTGTTCGCCCGGGGCAGGCAACGAAGCATGCACTGCTCGGCGTGATCGACATCAGGCCACGTTGTGTCCGTGGCGTGCTGGCCGCCAAGTGTCTCCAGCCAGTGCACGATGGCCCGCACGATGGTAGGGCCGCCATGGGGCATAAGCAACAATTGGTCAGCGGCCGGGCGAGCTGCG
>JAKVBV010000016.1 GCA_022446965.1 Phycisphaerales bacterium | reverse complement strand
TCATGGCCGCCACCCAATCGGCAACCTCTGCCGAGCATCGTTCTTCCACTTCGTCCCAATCCACCGTGGCATCTTCAATCACATCGTGCAGGAAGCCTGCAGCGATCAGTGACTCATCTGCACCGGCCTGCGCCAGTAGCACAGCCACGCGGGCAGGATGCTGCACGTACGGCGAACCATCGTGCCGGTGCTGTCCTTCATGCGCAGTAGCAGCCAATGCGGCCGCTTCTGTCACCAGCGACCACGATGCAATGGCCTTCGTCATGCCAACTCCAGCACGTCACCTGGCGCCAGTGCACGAACCTCAGCGACGCTTGGCGTGAAGTCGGCCAGGTCCACTTCGATCGGTGGCCATGTGCCATGGTGCATGGGGACGACCAACGGTGCACCGATCCAGTCGGCGGCCTTGGTGGCCAACTTCGGCCCCATGGTGAATCGATCGCCCACGGGCAGCAGTGCCACGTCTGGTGCGTACAGCTCACCGATCAGATTCATATCGGAGAACAGGTCCGTGTCGCCGGCGTGATAGATGGTCTTGCCGTCGACATGCAGTATCAGTCCACAGGGCTGTCCCATGTACCGCCCTTCGTATGAACTGCTGTGATATGCACGGGTGAACGCCAGCCAGTCGTCGCCGTTCAGCGGCACGCGGCCACCGGGATTGCCTGGACTGGTGTTTTCGTGTCCTTGTTCAGCTGCCCAATTGCAGATCTCGTATGCCGCCACGATGGTCGCATCGTTGGCTTTGGCAATGGCGATGGTGTCACCAACGTGATCTTCATGCCCGTGGCTCAAGGCCACATGCGAACAGGTGACAGCATCCGCTGAAGTGGACGCCACCGGATTCCCTGTGAGAAACGGGTCGATCACCACCGTCGAGGCCGAACCAGAGACGAGAAAGGCGCTGTGCCCGAAGAACGTGAGCGTGGTCATGTGAGGAACCTGTTCACTTTGCTCTGGTGTGGGTAGACCTGCATTTCCTTGATCTGCTCGGGCGTGAACGGAGTCTCACCATCCTGTGCCGAGGCGCCAGCTATGCCACAAAGGGCGATACCGCCTATCACTGCCAATGCGATACGTGTCATGTGTGATCTCCTTCTCTACTGCACGGTACGTAGGGCGATTGATGGTATAGCCCTCTCAGATTCGAGTGTTCAGCCACGTGTGCACTGCAGCGAGATCATCGAAAACGTGTGCGGGGGAAGGCATGGCGTCCGCGATTTCGCCACCGTGATTGAAGCCGCCCCGCACCGCCAAAAACGCGATGCCTGCATTGGTGGCAGCGTCGCGATCGATGACTGAATCTCCCACCAATACTGCGGTGCCGCACCCGCCCATCTCGATCGCGGCATGCAGCATGTCCGGCTCAGGCTTGCGTGGCCACTTGTGTTCGGCACCGAGCACGGCATCCACCGGGAGGTGATCGCCCAAGGCATCGAGCACCGATTCCGTGGACACCTGCGGCTTGTTGGTGGTGATGGCCGTGAAGACACCCTTGTCACGGAGATCGTTCAGCAACTCGGTCGCGCCATGCAGTACGTGTGTCTGTGCATGACCACATGCGTTGTAGGATCTGCGAAAGTGCGTGATGCACCGGCCGTGCAGATCCGTGTCTGCCTGTCCGTGCATGTCACCGGCGATCGCCCTGTGCATCAACGTGGCCAGCCCCTCGCCGAGCCACGGACCGAAGCACGCCGGATCATGTGCATCCATCCCTTCGGCAACGAGCGCACGGTTGACGCAGGTGGAGATGTCTCCGATGGCGTTGATCAACGTGCCGTCGAGATCAAACAGAACGATCGACACGCGATCAGTCACGGGAAGCCACCGATCCGGCGGCTGCATGCAGGCCAGCTGTGCGCAACACCTCACGCTTGACGAAGGTGTAGAGGCTCATGCCCCCCATCAGCAGTCCGCACGCCAGAAACCACAGGCTCGGGTCGCTGCCGACCTGATCAGCCAGCATGGCATAGGTGAGCGCCGACACCGACATGGCCAGGTAGGTGCAGAAGTTCGCCGTGCCAATACACCGTGCACGGAATCCTGCAGCTGGCAGATGTTGCAACAAAGAAAGAATCGGGATCACGAACAACCCCGCTGCCACGCCTGTGAGCCCCAGCAGAATCCACAACATCAGTTGGGTGGGTGGCACCAACGCTAGGAGTATCAAACCGACCGTCATGAGCGCACCGCCTAGGGGCACCAGTCGTCCGCGAATCCGATCGCCACTGCCGAAGCCTGCGGCTAGGCCACCCACGGCAATTCCAACGCCGGGCGCCGCGAGCATCATGCCCGCTTGAGCTTGGCTCAAGCTAAGCACGTTCGTGTAGTTGGGAATGATCGCGATCATCAGCGAGCCGATTGCATAGAACCAACACCACGAAATCGTGGCGATCATGGCCGGTGTACCGCGCATGGCGGCAAGATTGTCGATGTGGGCAGAGAACGTGCGCCATGTGAACTTGAGTTCCGGTTGGGCTGCCGCACCGCGAGGGATGCACAGTGATGCACACAGCCCGGTGGTGGCGACCACGACCATGGCCAGCCCGAGCCACAGCCCCCCTTGTTCGAGCAGTAAACCGGACACCGCCATGCCGGCGATGATCATCACATTGGTCAGCATGCTCAACAGACCATTGGCCCGGCTCAATGCAGCGTCGCCGACAAGATCTGGAACGATGCCGTACTTCGCCGGGCTGAACAGCGCGCTTTGTGCAGCCATGAGCATCAAGGTGCCGCACGCGAGATACAGATTGCCCAAGGCGAAGGCCAGCACGGCCAGGCCACTGAGGGCCACTTCCAGCACACGCGAAATGATGATGATCGTGCGGCGTGGAAAGCGATCAGCCAGTTGACCTGTCACACCTAGCAGCACGATGAAGGGCACGTACAGCATGAACGTGACCCAGCCGGTGCCTCCACTGCCCAGCTCGCCTGCCCATGCATGAGTTCCACCCACGGCGACGGCCACCAGCAACGCGCCGCGAAGCAGATTGTCATTCATCGCCCCGCACGACATGGCCACCAACAATGCGGCAAACCCCCGAACCCCCTGCTGAGATGGCGTGTGCGTCTTCACGATCAGCGGCGAGCATAGGCTGCCCCGTGGCACCGTGCGCCGATCACGACATCCCGTGATCAGCGAGATGAACATGCCTGAACAGCCCGCCAGAACCGAAGCAACCGAGACCGGCCTGTCATTGCTGGTCGACCTGGCCCTCAATCGGGGTACCGCGTTCAACGATGCCGGCCGAACAAGACACGTCATCCACTGAAGCGCATGGGGTGATCATTGAGTATCAGGCCGGCGACACCGTGCAGTTGCACGTGAACTTCGACTCCAACATCGCACACACTGCAGAACTCACGCCCATCGAACTGACGCTGCAGCAGCCCTTGTGGGTGCAGAACGGCCCCGGGGGGATCTGGCTGAGCATGGACGGCGTCGTGTTTCGGCCCTAGATTGAGGTCATCTCAGGTGGCTTCGGATTCGGGATCGGGCTTGAGTCCGCGCACCAAAAGGACTTCGCCTCATTGAACTTCAGCGGCCATTTGGCGAAGTAACCCAGCGTCCCCACACGGAATACTTGACCAAGTCCGATGTGGTTCTATGCTGAGGGATCTATCGAGGAGCTTTTGCTGTGCGGGCAGATGTGGTTTTTTTTATTGGGGGGCTGGCACTTGCATCCTTCATAACTCAGACAGTGCTGGCCACCCCCTTCGCCCCTATGCGCATCGATGTTGGCCCTATCGCCCATCGAATTGCGCATGAAGATTGCCGACTCCTCATCATCGGCGATTCAAACTCCGTGAAGTCGGCGGCACACAGCACAGTCGGTGGTGTATGTCGGACATGGAAGCCAGATCACTTCATAGGCCGCGTGTCCAGTGGGACTGCTGCCTCCGACGAGGGAATTGTTGTAACCACGGCACAAGGTGGGTTTGACGTTTATCCAAGACCGATCTTCCATGTCGGCACAAGCAACCCGCACACTTGGAGCAACGGGCAAGATGGGTTCATCCCGAATCGCGCGCTCGACATGGTGACTGATGGCACCGGCCTTTCCTCCAACGCCCACTATTGCACCAGCACATTGACACGACTGGACGAGTATCCGGGCGGCGACTGGGCCAGCAATGCCCCATTGCGAGCACGCTTGATCTTTGCACATGATCAAACCGGGTTGTCAGAACTTCAGTTTCGATCACTTCGCGGTGATTCTGCCGGCCCATATGTGAGCTTCTCTCCCAATGACGCATCTGATCGCGCCTGGATCGATTGGGTTGACGCGCACGTTCCGATGGGCACGGGTGAAGTTACAACACAAGTACGAACCCCCGCTGCCTGGCTGAGCACAGCCCAAGGCGGCCCGTTTCCTTGTCCAGAAAACTGCACTGAAGGTTCGACCTTCTATCACGTGGGACAGGTCATCTGGAGAACAGATGTCCCGGGGTTGCAGGTCGACTCGATCGCCGAGGGTGGATTCACGGTTGAGCACCATCTCACGGAGGCCGGCCATTACGACGATGAAGCGCTCCAGCGATATCTCCTAGCTACCCGGCAACCGAATTGCTTCATGATCCTCCTTGGCCAGAACATGTCCTGGGCCCAGATGCAAGATATTGAAGGCCTCTGGCGATCGCATGTCACTCAACTCATCGATCGGTATCGCTCTGCCGCGTTGGCTGTAGATGCTGATGCGAACCCGCTCTTCCTCCTCGTTGCGCCATGGAGCACCAATGATGACAGTGATCGGCACCACCGCATTGCGCTTGTTCTCGCAGATATCGCAATGCAAACCGCCGATGTTGGACTCGTCAATCTCCACCTCGCCGCCGGAGCACATGCGTATCTTCAGGGCACCGTCCTGCCGGATGGTGTGCATTACGGCGATGATGCCTCGGCCAACCTGCTCGCGGGGCTGGTCTGGGAACAACTGCAACGTGAGTTGGATCAGAAAACCGACCTCGTCGTGCAGGGTGACCCGCAAGACCTGTCCACACTCACACTGGAAGATGGCGACATCCTGCATCTCGCATCAGGCATGCACACCGGACCGTTGACCATCGACTCAATCCAAGCCTCTGTACGAGGATGGAGTAACGACGCCAGTGGCATCGCCGGCAACGACGCCGGACCAGCCATTCGCATTCAAAACAACGCGAATGTCGACATTCGCCGACTGCAGATGCACGGCGGGGCTGGCCACACGGAGGGCGACGGACTCCTCGCCGGCGGCTGCATCTACGGCAGCGACAGTGCGCTGCAACTACGGCATGTCGACATGCAAGGCAGTCCTGTTGCCCGAGGCGGCGTGCTGGCGCTGCGTGATTGCCACGCCACACTAGCCGATTCCGAATGCGCTCTCGGCACTGCTGCTGAGACTGGCGGACTCGTTGACCTCTTGTCATCAACGCTTGAGGTCACACAAACTACACTACAGGACGGCCTGTCCTCACATGGTGGTGGCCTGTACGCCCAGACGAGCCAGATTACGGCAGTAGATGTGACACTACGAAACTGCACCGCCCAAGTGGGAGGTGGCGCCGCTCTGGTGACAAGCACGTCACATTGGGTGGGCTGCCGAGTTCTCAACAACACTGCCGAGGCAGGTGGCGGAATGCACGCCTACCAATGCGCCGCCGAACTCTCGCTCACGACCGTTTGTGGCAACTCACCCGATGACATCAACGGCGAGTGGATCGACTCAGGTGGGAACAGCGTGGGCGGAAACTGCAGTTGCCCGACCGACTTCGACGGTGATGGTCAAACGGACGTCGTCGACCTGCTCATCTTGCTCTCAAATTGGGGCAATGGCGGCGGCGAAGGTGACGTCGATGACAATGGTGATGTTGATGTCTTTGACCTGCTCAATGTCATTGCTGCGTGGGGACCGTGCGGCTGATCACTCAACCTTGACATTCGCGCTCTGTGATGCGGCATCGACGAGCTCCTCCAACGGATACCCACGCGTGTGCAGGCCGTACATCGGACACACCACAGTCTCGCCAGCCAACAGTAGTTCCTTGGCCTTGTTGAACTGCCATTGATGGTTGTCAAAATCAGGGTCGTACCCTAAATCACCAGGCGCCTGACCAAGCGGCCAGGTGATCATGTGCAACATGCGGGCGCCTGTTGCTCGGATCTCCTCCTGGGTGAACCAGATCGAGGGATGATTGCCAAAGAGCTCCCAAACACGGTTCTCTGCCACCACGTTCATGCCCAATAGATGCGGGGAGGCCCGCTTTGGAACCGCCTCGATAAACACGTCGATGCCTCGACTCTTGAGGTACGGCACCATCTGAATGAGCCATGGAGAATCCGACGGTTGATGGACTGAGGCATCATGCCCGATCCCAATGAACTCGCTACTGGCGAATTCACCGTAGTAGTGGTCGAACTGGGCTGTGTCGCCATGAGACCACTGTGTATCGAACGGCATACCGCCAGGCGTATTCTCACGCTCATAACTTCGAGGCTGCCCGATGTACCCGTACAACTCAATGCCATTGTTCTGGGCATACAAGTGGAGTGGAGCGAAGTTTGTCAGCTCCGGATACTCCGCCCGCGCAAATGCGAGTTGGTCGAAGGTCATGACCTCAGTGATTTCATCGCTGGCCCAGTAGTAATCGTGGCCGCGCCAATATCCGCAGATATTGTGGCCCCACCAGTCAAAGGTGCCTTGTCCCAGCCGGTCCACCAATGGTGCCACTCGATTGCTCACCATGGCCTGCCAACCATCTTCGAGATTAAACAGCACCGGGTGGATATCGGCCACGCCCTGACCATATGACCCACCCAAAGTGAACATGCAGATGAGCCGCTTGGGTTGCTCGCGTGCTTCGATGGGCCACTCCTGGCTGTAGTTGTCCAGCACCTTCAGGAGATCGTTCACGCCGACTGAGCCGCTCTCGTCGATGTCCGCAGAAGCCGGCTCGTCTTCGGGGCTCTGGGTACCGAAGTTCAGTGCCACATTGACCAGATCACCCGCACCGACCTTGTCATCGCCGTCAGTGTCGCCAGCCACCAGTGCACGGAAGAGGTACACGTCGTAGTCGATGTTTTGTTCGTCTGAGATGATCTCAGCCTCAAGGGTGCATGCATAATCGCTGTCGACGACGAGATAGGGATACCAATCCTGCTGCACATCCTCGGCGAGCAGTGTTCGATTCTCGCCGTCGATCTGATACAGCCTGAGATCCAGGTTGGTCCGATCCGGTGCGATCACTGCGATCATGTAGCGGCCATAGGTGGGCAGATCGATCTCCTCCACTTCGTAGAACTGGCCTGCGGGATCACTCGTTACGGTGAACCCCGAAGAAGACATGCCCCCAGCATCCCGCACTTCAGCACCCCAGCGACTGTGCAGATCGTCACGCCATTGCGAGCGAGCAAGACGGAGCAAGTTTGAAGGCACCGCGGCCACGCTTTCACCCTCTTCCAACGCCCAAGTCACATTCTCCGCCTCGGTGGTGGACACCACGCCGATAATCGTGCCATCGCCCGCACCTTGGAACGTCAGACCTTGAGCAAAGCTGCCCAACGGAATGTGTTGAACATCTATGGCGAGGCCGGCATCGTCTTGCAGATTCAGTGTGATCGACGCGTCTGCTTCGGCCATCAGCAGATAGAACTTGCCCGTCTCGACGGTGATGTCGGTCGTGATGTCATAGGCAACACCGCCATCTGGCCCGCGGGCAGCCTCCAGTGACGTGAGTGGATAGAACTCCCTCGCGATGGTGTGGGTGAGCACCACTTCATCGCTACCGACCTTGTCCTGCACCTGTCGACGCCAGATGGCGCGGAGCGCATCGATGCCCGCATTCCCCTTGACCAACTTGCCACTGTGATAAAGGAACTTCACCGCTTCGTCCCAGTTCGCAATGCGTGCCGGCAGCCGAGTGTCGGCTGTGCCGTCCATCAACTCTTCGAGCAACGTCGCCCGTTGGGCATAGTTCACGCCCACGCCAGTAGGAATGCGCTGGCCGTCGATGATGGCGAAGTTCACGGCACTGAGTACGCCTACAACAGCACCTGCACCATTGAGGATTGGGCTTCCACTGGCGCCCCCGGTGCCAGGAATAGAGTGCTGCAACAGAATGTTCCGCTGGCCGGGCCCGGATTCTGATTCATCTTCGGATGTGTTGAAGAACGTGGTCAACGATGTGACACGGCCAATCTGAGACTGCGGCACCGGCTGACGCACATTCACGCCTTCCATGGCCATGCCTTCCATCGGATAGCCGATGGCCGCAACGGCGTGACCAGGCAACAGCAATCCCTGATGCGCATCGGACGCCAACGGCAGGGCTGGCCCCAACTGTGATGCGTCATCCACGTGCAACAAAGCAAGATCGCAGGCTGAGCCGGCGCTGCGCACAGGATCGACGCCCTTGGAGGCATTGAGCCGCACAGGCAGGTAGTCGCGCCAGAGTTCGGCGAACGCCGCGTAGCCAGGGTGGTGCGTGGCGCCTGTAACATCGATGTCGATCGGCTCAGCGCCATTGATGGCGCTGCTGCGAAGCACCATGCGTTCGCCGTCTTCCAATTGTCCGAACCACTTGGCCACGTGGGAATTGGTCGCCACGTCGCCATCGGCAACGGTGAATGCTGTGCCGATCCCCGTCTCGCCACCATTGGGATCTTTGATCACGACCAAGTACACGGAATTCTGCGCGATCTGCATGATCTCGGGCAGGTCGGCGCCGAGGATCACCAGATCTTCTTCCATTTCATCCGCACGGCCCTCAAGATCACCAATCGCCTCTTCTTGTTCAGCGTCAGCGGTCTGCAGCTCGGCCACGTCGTTGCTGGTAACGAAGAAGAAGATCAACCCGCCGACCGCAGCGAAGAGCGACAGCATGCCGGCCATCAATCCGATGCGGCGTGATCCACCGGCCGTTTCGGCCACGGCAGCAACATCCACTTCACTGGCTGGACGAGCCGCTCGTCGCGTGACTTCGTCTTGATCGATGTGTTGATCTGCCGTGCTGGCCATCTGCGAGTGACGCGTGACCAACAATTTCAAACGCGGCCCTTCAGGACCAATCTGCAGCTCACACGATTCTGGAAGCGGCGTGCCCGCCTCGAGCAACGTGTGCCCATTGAGGGTCACGCGGCGGTCAGCGTTCATGTCGATCAAATATCGACCACGGACTCGATCCAGTGAGCAATGCTCTCGGCCGGCCATGCGGGCATCGGGAGGTAGCAGAATCTGACACACGGACGGATCACGCCCGATGACGATGTGCTCGATCTCATCCGAAAATGTCTGGGCTTGACCTTTGAACGGGCCGTCCAGATGTCTGACCGTCAGCGGCATGCAACCGATCTCCCAATGCAGATGCCCTCACACAGTGCCGGACACCTCAATCCAAGGGCCGAAGGCCCTGTGGCGACCCTCGACAGAGAGGATCACATGGCCGTCGATTCTACTCGTGCAAGGGGCGGTTTCGCGTCAGTTTGGGAATCTGCTTGCTTCGTGGGCACTCAAATCGAAGGATCCAGTCGATACGCGTTGGCCACGACCGGCCGCGCAGGAGACCCCCATGTCCATGATCGACTTGGAGCAGCCGCGAGTAGGGGACCTGCTCGACCATTACCAGAATCAGTTCGTCCAGCACGCCAGCAGCCTGCCTGACGATCTTGTTCGCCGTGTCCGTGCCAGCGCCGGAGTGGTGCTGCGCACACGAACATCTTGCCGTCTGGGCACCGCCATCGTGCCCCTAGTGGTGGAGACCGTGCTGGAACAACGCTGGCCATGTGTGTGGCGAGTGCAAAGCCAACGTGTGGCGCCCTCAGGCGACGTCAGAGTGCATGAACTCGCCTTGTGGTCATCCAAGTCGGCCGATGCGGTGCCCGGCGGTACTGGATCTGCCGCACTGACTCGTCACCTCGTCCGTGAACTGCACGATGGCGAAGAAGGTGTCCACTGGCGATTACTCGACGCACAGTGTGCTGTTGCATGAGAGTGCGTCCCCGAACCAATGCTGTACCACGGCGGCGAAAGCCTGCGGGGGATGCTGCCAACCGACGAAGGGTGAACATCAACCGCCCAGTTCGCCGTGGTACCGATTCTGCAAGGCGTTGTTGAACATGTTCAGCATGTTGATGTACCCAACCAACATCGTCAGCTCCACGGAGCCTGCGTCTCCAAACGCCTCGTGCACCTGAGCAAATAGTGCATCAGACACCGCATTGGCGTCGTCGAGCATCTGGTCGGTGTATCGCACCGCGATCTGTTGGTGCTGAGACATCGTCGCTGGTGAATCGATCCACGCTTGCGGATCAGATGCCACGCCTACTGCCTTGGCGATGTCGATATGTGACTGGTGGCAAAACTGGCATGCGTTGCGCACCGAAGCCGCCAGGATGACCGCTTCCTGCACATCTCGGCTCAGCGAGCCGCCGGGATACACGCCTTCGCTCATGGCGGCGAAGCCCGCGAGCACATCGGGGGCCGCGGCCATGGCTTGAAGCATCTCAAGCGGCTGACTGCCTTCACGAACAAGAGATGCACTCTCGGCCACTGCATCCGATGCTTCGATCCGACCAAACGCGGCAGCGACCTGCGTTTGAGACGGTGCAATTCGCATGTGACTCTCCCAATTGGCAATGGGCCTGGTGGGACTCGAACCCACACGCCCCGTCAGGGGCCGCGGCTTTTAAGGCCGCTGCGTCTGCCAATTCCGCCACAAGCCCCGTGCAGTGTAGGCAACGGCTGCTGAAGAACATTCATTACAGCCTGAGAGTGCAACATCTCAGGACCATGATGCGTTGGACCACGGCGGGCCGTTTGCGGCCTCGCTAGGATTGACGAACCACTGCTACGCCCATCGATCGAGTGTGTTGCATGAAACAGGAGCGTGTCGTGAACCGCATTTCCCGTGTCGTACTTGTCTTGGCTGTAACCCTGTGTGGCACTGCACAGGCTCAGGACGCCCCGCACAAGGCGCCCGACACCACTCCATCGCCCACGTTCACGCCCGACGTGTCGCCTGAAGCGCGTGCTGTACTCGATCGCGTCATCAAGCACTACGCCCCATTCAAGGGCATCAAGTGCACCGCACGACATCAGATCACGGCACCAACGCGCATCATTCATGAGCAGGTGCGCGGCATTGAGATCGTGAAGCCCAGCTGCTTTCGAATCACGGCCGACGGCTACATCCTGACCACCAGCGACGGACGCACTCGGTGGCGTGTGAATCGTCAAGAGGGTGCCTACTACAACGCGCCTCCTGCACCTGCGTCGCTCTTCAAGGCGATACGCGAAGCACGCGAACTGGGCGGTGAGTCGATTGCTGGTTCGGGTGGGCTCGTCGCCGCACTCATGTGCAAGAAACCAATGGACGTGCTCACCCGCGACATGTCCAGTGTGTCAGTTCGCCAGATGGGTGACAATCAAGTGCTGATCTTCAAGGTCGCCAAGATGATCGGCACTGTTCGTGCGGGAACCATGATCGGCGTGGTCGTGCCTGCTGCTGGCCCCGCATGGATACGACAGGCTGACATCGTGCCGCCCGATGGCGAAATCTTCACCCGAGTTGTCTTCGAAGGCTGGGCGCCGTGCGACCTTTCACCAGAGGCCTTTGAACTCGACCCCGAACTCCCCCGTATGCAACCCACGCCGCCCAGCGAAGGGTGACCATCACCCCTGGACGTGCGGCCACGCACAGCCTCAACACACCCCGCCGCAATCGTGGCACTTCGGAGACCCTTCCATGCTCACCGCATCACTCGTTCTTGCCGTCGCGATGGCAGGCCCTGACATCGCCCCGGATGCCAAGGCGACCATCGACCGCGTCGTCACCTACTACAAGGGCATTCCAGGTGCCTCCGCCTCGATGCAGCTCAAAGCGCCGATGCCCGGCATGCCCGGCATGACGACCAAGTACACGGCCGTCAAGCCCAACCAGTTCACGATGCAGCAGCAAATGGGCCCTGGCATGGGCGACCTGCAGATCGTCAGCAACGGCAAGACTGCATGGTCGTGCATCGCAGCAGAGAACATCTACTCTGAACAAGCCGCGCCCAAGACCCTCATGGAAGTTGAGAAGCTCGCATCGATGAGCGGCCTTCCAGAGTTCTTCTTCCCGCTGCTCTCCGCCGACCCGGCAAAGAACCTGTTCAAGGACATGGGCAAAGTGGCCTCAGGTGGCACCAAGACCATCAACGGCAAGACGTACGACGTGTTGGTGCTCACGCCCAAAGCTGGCGGCCTGATCCCGACGGAGATCTCCATCGAGATGGTCTTTGCCCAGAGCAAGACCCCCTGGCTTCATACCGTGTACTTCAAGGTGCCCGCCGAGCTTGCTGGTGGCCAACCAATGACATTGGAAATGCAGTTGAGTGATTGGAAGCCGCTCAAGGCTGGCGAAGGCAACTTCGCGTTCAAGGCGCCCGACGGCGCCGAGAAGGTGGACGATCTGTTCCAGCATCTCATGGCAGAGGCGCCAGATGCTCCGGGCGACGAGGCCATCAAGGAAATGCAGGGTAAACCCGCCCCCGACTTCTCTCTTGAAGACCTCGACGGCAACACCGTGACGCTGGCCAGCCTTCGTGGCAAGACCGTCATCCTCGACTTCTTCGCCACCTGGTGCGGCCCGTGCAAGGCTGGCATGCCGGTGCTGATCGACATTGCCAAGGCCCGCGCAAGCGACGATGTCGAGCTGTGGGTGATCGATGTCAATGAACCCAAGGAAACGATCACGTCATTCCTTGATAGCAACAGGTGGGACATCAACGTGCTGCTCATGGGTGATTCCGACGTCGGTTCGAAGTACAACGTCGGCGGCATTCCTCACACGGTCGTCATCGGACCTGACGGCACAATCCAGTTGATCGAAGTGGGCTTCATGGGACGTGAACACACTGAGAAGGTAATCAATGAGGCCATTGACAAGGCCCGCCCCGGCAAGGTGGCCGACGCCGCCTGATGCTGATCTCGGCACTATTATCCATTGCAAGCACCATGTCGGCTCCGGCCGACATGGTGATTGTTGTCATTGACGACATGGGCTGGGCAGATCCGTCGTGCATGCCCGACGGCCGGCACCAGACACCTACACTCGACATGCTCGCGACAAGTGGTGCCCTGTTCACGCACGCCACGGCGAACGGGCCCAATTGCGCCCCATCCCGGGCGTGTTTGATGACCGGTCAGTGGACGCCCCGGCACGGCATCTTCACCGTGGGGCCGGCCAAGCAAGGCAAAGCCCAACTGCGCACACTCAACCCACCACGGAATCGCACCTCGCTACCCAAGACAACGCGCACCATCGCTGAACACCTGCAGGATGCCGGCTGGCGCACCGCCCATGTGGGCAAGTGGCATCTGGGCAACGACCCGCTGGACCATGGCTTTGACAGCAACATTGCAGGCACCGCCAAGGGACATCCCAAGTCGTACACGGCGCCGTACAGCAATCCCAAGTTGCCCGACGGCCCGGATGGTGAACACCTCACGGATCGACTCGCCGACGAAGCAATCGCGTTGCTGCAGAAGGATGATGAACGACCGCTGTTTCTGTACCTGCCCTTCTTCGCCGTGCACACGCCATTGCAGGCGAACCGTGATGAGGTCGATCAGGTTCTGGAAGCGAACCCGGACTGGACCCGAAGGCAGGCGGTGTACGACTGCATGGTGCGACGAACCGATGCAGCCCTTGGGCGTGTGCTCGAACATGTCTCAGACGACGCGCTGGTCATGGTGATGTCCGACCACGGCGGCGTGGGCCGACTGGCCAACAACGGCGTGCTCAAGGGATGCAAGGGCCAGCTGTACGAAGGTGGCCTCCGCACGCCACTCATCATCTCCGGACCGGGTGTCGATGAAGGCCGCGTGATCAACACGCCGGTGTCACTGCACGAATTGGCGCCCACAATGCTCGCTGCCGCGGGCGCCCCAGCCGACCCCGCACACGACGGGCGATCCTTGTGGCCACTGCTCAAAGGCGATGTGGACGTGCACCGCGGACCGCAATACTGGCACTTCCCCGCATACCTGCCTGCTGCCGGAGCCGTGGATGGCCCGTGGCGCAGCACGCCGGTCTCAGCCATTCGCATCGGCGACTTCAAGTTGCTGGAGTTTCACGAGACGAACCAGTGCGAACTGTACGACCTGCATCACGACCCGGGCGAGACTGAGAATCTGGCCGACACGCAACCTGTCGTCCGCGACGCAATGCGCACCTTGCTGCGCAGCTGGCGCGAAGACACCGGTGCGCGTATGCCCGCGCCACTCTGAACCAGCTTCAGTCGGTATCAATGCCCGGCAATGGGAACACCGGAGACGGCTCGTGCTCGTCCTGCATGATGCGGGCACACTGTGCCACGACATCTGGGTGATCGTCAGCCACGTTGTTGGATTCAGCCGGATCCACCTCAACGTTGTACAGCTCGATCGTGAGATCACCTCGCTTCAACCTGTTTCGCACTGCCTTCCATGGCCCCATGCGTACTGCCTGCGATCCTGTGCTGGGAAACTCGCGGTACAGCACACGCTCCGGACCAGTGTTGGTTGTGAGCACCTGACGAAGGTCCATGCCGTCCACTTCCGCCGGCGTGTGTGCGCCCGCGGCGGCGGCAAAGGTCGGCAACCAGTCTTCGAACCCGCTGGCCACCGACACACTCGATCCGGGAACCACCACGCCAGGCCAACGGATCACGGTGGGCACGCGCAGGCCACCTTCCCAGATCTGGCCCTTGCGGCCTCGCAGGCCACCTTGTGAGTTGAAGAACGCCATGTCAACACCGCCCACCCAGGACGGGCCGTTGTCCGAGGTCACCACGATGATTGTGTTTTCAGTCTGGCTCGTTTCTTCAAGCGTCTGCATCAAACGACCGATCTCGGCATCGAAGGCGTTGATCATCGCTGCGTATGCGGCGCGTGGTCGCGGATGAGGCAGGTAACTCTTGTTGCCCAGATAGGGCGTCTCTTCAAAATGCGCAAAGGGCTCAAGTTGATCGGGTGGAATCTGCAGGGCCAGATGCGGCACCGGTGATGCGTACACCAACAAGAACGGTGTGTCGCGTTTGATCTGCTGGCGCATCCATGCGTCGGCCTCGTCGATCATGGCATCGCACGCCCACGTTCCAGCGGTGTATCGATCCCAGTACTCGGCATCCGAACTCAGCGGCGCTTCGATCTTCTGATGCGCCGCGAACCACTCCTCATTGCCCTCAAGCATGTCACGCTCGTCATTGCGCCACAAGTGTGTCGGATAGTAGTTGTGTGCGACACGTTGGCAGAGATACCCGTAGAAGTGATCGAAGCCCTGCCGATTTGGATGGCCATGTGATCCTGGGCCACCATTGCCCCACTTGCCAACGAAGCACGTGGCATAGCCAACATCCTTCAGCACCTCCCCCATGGTGATGGACGCCTCAGGCAATGGGTATTGCCCTTCAGGCTGATCGTTGCCCCACCCTGCGTTCTCCCAATTGCCGCGTACTGGCGCATGGCCAGGGTGCTGGCCAGTGAGCAGCACGCAGCGTGATGGTGCACACACAGGGCTGCCGGCCCAGTGCTCAGTCAGCATGGCACCGTCGGCGGCGATGCCGTCCATGGAGGGTGTCGGAATGTGCTCTTGGCCGAAGCACCCCATCTCGCCGTACCCGAGATCATCCGCCAACACGAAGATGATGTTGGGTGGATCACCTGGAGAGAGCACTGCGCAGGCGGTCAATATCGCGGTCAGCATGCCGCAGAGCCTACCGTTTTGGTGCTGTATCAGGGTGCAAGCTGCGGTGCACTCGAGCAGGTGGCCTGCAACGACGACACCAGCGTGGAGAGCGGGTGCCAAGCCTAATACAGCGGCATCTACGACTTCCCCGTGACGGCCGGCGAGACGTACTACGTCCGAATCGGCGGCTGGGAAGCAGCCACCGGAATCGGCACCATGCGACTGGAATTCGAGTAGTCTTTCGGGGCCCCGAGAGGGCGAGAGAGTCAACGGCCCGGCCTCGTCGCCGGGCCGTTGTGTTTTTGAAATTGCCGTAGGATTGCCGCCCCATGACCACCGCCACCACACTGCTGTTTCTTGCGCTTGCCCAACTGCAACCGACCTCCGTGGAGACGATCGCGGATGTCCGAGATGCGTAGCGGCGCCCGGTCTACATCGACCGTGTTGAACAGACCATCGCAGAGCCGGTGGAAGGCCTCCCTCGTGTCCTTGCCCCGCCTGTAGGTGGTAGTCTCGACTGCGCGGCGGTACCGCTGCGACAGGAGAGGACACATGCGAGGCGCGGCGATCGGACTTTGGTTGGCGTGCGTACTGGCCACCGGTGCGTGCATCTGGGCGGGCATCGAGCACACTTGGGCCTGGTTCCTCGTGCTCGTGCTCAGCGCTCCATTGGCCGTGATCGGCACGTGGGATTGGTTCCAGACCAAGCACAGCATCTTGCGAAACTTCCCGATCCTGGGCCATCTGCGGTTCATCTTCGAATCGGTACGACCGGAGTTGATGCAGTACTTCGTCGAGGCCGACATGGACGGCATGCCGTACAACCGCGTCGTTCGCACGGTGGTGTACGAGCGAGCGAAGAATGTCGAAGGGGTCAAGGCGTTCGGCACCGAACTCGATGTGTACGGCCACAACTACGCCTACATCTCCCACTCGGTGACGCCACGTCCAGAATCTGACCCGGACTTTCGTGTGCAGGTGGGGAATTCGCTCACGAGCAAGCCATATTCCGCATCGGTGCTCAACATCTCCGCGATGAGCTTTGGTGCATTGAGCCCCAACGCCCTTGAGTCGCTCAACAAGGGCGCTGCACTTGGCGGCTTCTATCATGACACGGGCGAGGGTGGCTGCAGCCCGTATCACCGCAAGTACGACGGCGATCTGGTGTGGGAAGTTGGCAGCGGATACTTCGGATGCCGCACGAAGGACGGCAACTTCGATCCGGGCATGTTCAAGGAGATGGCCTCCATCGATCAGATCAAGATGGTGGAGATCAAGGTGTCGCAGGGGGCCAAGGCGGGCCACGGCGGCATGCTCCCGGGCGACAAAGTGACGCCAGAGATCGCCGCAGTGCGATGCGTGAATGTGGGCCAGGACTGCATCAGTCCCGCGTATCACACGGCGTTCAGCACGCCAATTGAGCTACTGGAGTTCAATCATCAGCTGCGCGAACTCAGCGGTGGCAAGCCGGCGGGCTTCAAACTGTGCATCGGTCGCCCCCATGAGTTTCTCGCCATCTGCAAGGCGATCTCGGAAACCAAGCTCTATCCAGACTTCATCGTGATTGACGGCGCCGAGGGCGGCACTGGCGCCGGTCCAGAAGAATTCCTCGACCACATGGGTGTGCCGCTCACCGAAGGATTGCTTTTCGCCCAGAACGCGCTGGTGGGCTCTGATATCCGAGAGCACACTCGGTTGGTGGCGTCGGCCAAGATTGCCACCGCATTCGGCATCGCCTCTCGCATGGCCATGGGTGCCGACTGGTGCAATGCGGCCCGCGCCTTCATGTTCGCCGTTGGGTGCATCCAAGCTGAGCGATGCCACACCAACACCTGTCCCGCCGGCGTGGCCACACAAGATCCGCGGCTCTATCGGGGGCTGGACATCCCCGACAAGGCACAACGCGTGTACCACTTCCACAAGAACACGCTCGAAGCGCTGGCCCAAGTTGTGGCCGCGGCTGGACTGGATCACCCCTCGGAACTCACGCCGGAGCATGTCTGCCGGAGAACCTCTCCCACCGATGTGCGTTCATTCGCGCGTCTGTACGAACATCTGGAGCCTGGCGAACTGTGGGACGGTGGCGGCAGCGCAGACTGGCAGGCACACTGGAACGCCGCACAGGCGGGATCGTTCCAGCCCGCCTGAGTGGACCGGGTATGCTCCACAGCCCTTGGAAGGAACACCCTCATGCTCATGATTCGACGCGCCATCTTCACCCTCTCTCTGATCGCAGCCTGTTTGCTGGCTGGATCTGGAGATGCGTTTGCCCACTGTGAAGTGCCCTGTGGCATTTACGACGACGCTGCCCGCATCGCGGCAATGCGCGAAGACGCCGCCACCATCCGCAAGGCGATGGTCGAGATGCGCAAACACCATGCCGCTGGCACGGTTGAGGGCTTCAATCAAGCCACCCGGTGGGTGATAGCCAAGGACACGCATGCCACCAACATCCAGCATGTTGCGTCGCAGTACTTCCTCACGCAACGCGTGAAGGCCGTCCCCGCTGGAGAGTCTGGCCACGCCACCTACCTGGCGCAACTCCAAGGCTTCCATGCCGTGCTCGTGTCGGCCATGCAGTGCAAGCAGCAGGTGGGCCCCGCCGCGTGTGACGCCCTCGATGCCGCCATCGACGCGGTCGCACCGTGGTATGCCGCAAGTGACGCCCCAGCGCCGGCCGCCTTTGAAGCCGTGCCGCATGATCACGACCATCCCCATGATCATGATCACTCGCATGGGCACGCCCACGATCACGGCACGCCCCACGGCCAGTGAGTTTCTGACTCCGTCAGACCGCCGGCAGCGACATCACGAATGTGCAGCCTCCACCGGGCGTCTCCTTGAGCGCCACGCTGCCCTTGTGGGCCAACACGATGTTCTTGACGATGGCCAAGCCCAAACCTGTGCCGCCAACCTGGCGACTACGGCCTCGGTCGATGCGATAGAAGCGCTCGAACACCCGACTGTGATGTTCCAGAGGAATGCCCCCGCCGTGGTCCACCACGGCGATTTCAGCTGCGTCGCCCGCCTGCGTTGCCCGCAGTTCCACCATTGATCCGGAACCCCCATACCGAATTGCATTGGTCACAAGATTCGAGACGGCCTGTTCCAACAGGGCCGTGCTGCCTTGCACGGCGAGTTGATCGTTGCAGTCCACCCGCATGGTGATCGACGCGTGGGACGCCTCATCCGCACACGAGCGGGTGACGGCATCGAGCAGGTCATGCACCGGCACGGAATCCTCGACCGTGAATGCAGCCTGAGACTCACCTTCGAGCCGGGCCAGTGCTAAGAGATCTTCGATGATCGCCGAGAGCCGGCGACAGTTGCGAAGGATCACCTGAGCATGATCTTTGTCGGTGCCCTGAGATGACTCGTCGAGCAACTCGGCATAGCCCTGAATGGCGGTGATCGGCGTCCGGAGTTCATGAGATACGTTCGCAGCGAAATCGCTGCGCATGGTTTCCAGCCGTCTCATTCGAGTGACGTCGTCCAGCACGAGCACCATGCCCTGTCCGTCACCGTCCACCACCAAGGGCTCGCTCCGCACGATGAGTGTCTGGTGATCGTCACTGTCGATGGAGAGTTCAGCCGTGCTGCAACTGCCTGTTCGACGAGCAGCCGCGACAAAGGCGAGCACCGGCTCGGGAACACCCGCCTGATGCAGCGGCACACCAACGGGATCGGCGTCGTCGAGATCGAGCAACACCGTGGCCGCGGAGTTCAGCCCGAGGATCACATCGTCCCCACGAACTGCGATGACTGCGGTTGAGATGCTGTTCAGAATGCTGCGGAGCCGTTCTTCACGGCCAGAGGGGCCGGTGCCCACCTGCACCACGCGCACCAGGCCCGTCGTACCAACGCCGACAGCCAGCACGCCGCAACATGCTGTGAGCAGGCCCCAAAACGCACCGCCCGGTGCCAGCATGGCGGCACAGAGCGTCATCGTGCCCGCCGCGACCAGCGTGATGGCAAAGGCGGTGCGATTCATGGCTCTGTCGCGATCACGTCCGACTCGAGCCTGTATCCCACGCCTCGAATCGTCTCGATCGCATCACCAGCTCGGCCAAGCTTCTTGCGCAGTGCAGTGATGTGCACGTCGATGGTTCGCTTGGACATGACCACATGCGGCCCATGCGCGGCTTCGATGATCTGATCCCGTGTGCGAACAAAGCCTGGCCGCGACATGAGAAAGCGCAGAATCTGGAACTCGGTCAGCGTCAGATCGACCGACACGCCATCCACGCTGACTTCATGGCGATCGGTGTTGACTTGAATGCCCGAAACCGCGGTCGACTCGTCGACCTCAGGCAGATCACCCGCGCGCCGGCGCAAGACCGCGCGAACTCGGGCTGACAATTCGCGTGGGCTGAATGGCTTGACCATGTAATCATCCGCCCCCATTTCCAATCCGGACACGACGTCTGATTCTTCGCCTCGCGCAGTCACCATGATGATGGGGATCACTCGAGTCGCCGCGTCGTACTTCAGCTGGCGGCACAATTCGAGGCCATCGATACCCGGAAGCATCAGATCAAGAATGACCAGATCCGGAGCGTGCGCGGCAATCGACGCGAGGCCATCCTCACCGTTGTCACAGATGGTTGCTTGGAAGCCCGCGCGGTCGAGGTGTAGCTGAATCATCGCGGCAATCTCCGGCTCGTCTTCGATGATCAACACACGCTGCGTCATTGCGTTGTCCATTGTCCCACGCTGCGGTCGTCCACTGAGCTTGGACGGGGCGACTGGAAGGAAAAAACCCCCAAGGAACTCGAAGAGTTCACTCAGGGGCTTGAGGGGGGGCTGGTTATCTGCCTGACAGTATAGTCAGGCCTGACATCAAAGTTAGGAGCCGCAAAGGCCGCGGTGGGATTCGAACCCACGAATAACGGATTTGCAATCCGTCCCCTTAGTCCACTTGGGTACACGGCCGGGGGTGGGGCAGCATACACCGCGATTCAGGGGCAGGATAGTCGTTCCTGTGCCATTCCTGAAGGTGAAAAAGGGATACGCTGCCTCCCATGATTGCCTCACTGGTGATGTGTGCCTTGATGACGGTTTCTGACCCCGTGCAGCAGGCACCCCTGCTGCCTGAAGGCACCATCATGGCACAAGCAGAGGCTGTGATTGAACATGCGCCCCAGGGCAGAGGGCTGCATCTTCGCCTCATCGGCGATGACGCCCCCGCCGATGGCCGCATGCGCAGCGTGGCGGTACTGCCATCGCGTGTGCTTGAAGACCTTGAGCGATTCGCTGGAGACCAGCCCAATACCCCTGTGCACGTCACTGGTGTCCTCACGCTGTATGGGGGGCGGAACTGGATCCTCCCTGTACAGATTGAACATGACGCCATCGCCGCCTCGCCTGCGGTTCCCGACGACACCCCGGATCTGACCGACAAAGGCACCCCTTCCGGTGATGGTGGTGATGGGGAGTCTGTCGCAGACATCGTGGCGGATCTATCATCGTCGGTCGCTAGCCTGCGGCGCGGGATTCGCACCAGTGGCACTGATGTCGACACCACCGGCGACGTGGCCGACGATCTGTTGATTGTGTCACGCCGTGGCCGAGTGCAACGTGCACCTTCTGGGGCCTGGCTGCTGGTGCTAGACGCTGATGGTCGGACCACGGCAGATCCCCCGCTCGTGCTGCTGCCCTCCAGAGCCTTGGCCCAGATCGTGGCGCATACGCGGAAGCACGGTCCTGGCGAGCCGCTGCTCGTGAGCGGCGCCCTGCAGCACTACAGGGACCATCGCTACCTGCTGCCGTCGGGCTGGCGGGTGCCGCGTGAGCGGTCCAATCTGTCGCGGTGAGTGCGCGGCGGCAGATACACTGCCCCGATGGCATATCCAAAAGCATGCATCGACACGAACGCTGGTCCCATCACCGTTGAGTTGTGGGATGACGTCGCCCCGAACCACGTGGCCAACTTCCTCAAGCTGGCTGGTGACGGCTTCTATGACGGCCTCACCTTCCACCGGGTCATTCCTGACTTCATGATTCAGGGTGGTTGTCCCACCGGCAACGGTACGGGCGGTCCGGGGTGGACCGTGAACGCCGAATTCAATGATCGATCCCACGACGAGGGCGTATTGTCGATGGCGCGTTCCAGCGATCCTGATTCCGCCGGCAGTCAGTTCTTCGTGTGCCTTGGCCGCGAGCACTGCCAGCATCTCGATGGGCAATACACGGCCTTCGGCAAGGTGGTCGATGGTCTCGATGCCGTGCGCACGATTGCAGCGACCGACCTGGGCCCGGGCGATGCACCTCGCTCACCGCAGGTGATGTCCACCGTCCGCGCGATCGACTGATTCGCTCAGCGCAGCCGCTCGATCAATCGAGCTCGCACCATGCCTGCGTCGGCGCTGCCGCCGCTGGCTTTCATCACGTGACCCATGATGCGGCCCATCGCAGCATCCTTGCCCGCGGCGAAGTCTTCACCTGCTTGTGGATGGGCCGCTAACGCCTCATCGATCCAAGCATTGAGCGCGCTGGCATCGCTCACCTGCAGCAGATTCAATCGCTCAGCGGCCGCTGCGGCCGACTCCTCGGAGTCGCACAGCACCTCGAAGACTTCATCGGCTGCGGTGGAGCCCAGATCACCAGCGGCACGCATCAAGGCAATGCCCGCAATCTGGTCCGCCGTGATGCCGAGTGCTTCTACGGCACAGGTGCGTTCGTTCGCCAGTCGTGTGCCGGCATTGAGCAACAACTTGGCCGCTGCAATCGCCGCATCTGAAGCGCTCATGCCTTGTGCTTCCATGGCTGCGGCGCACGCCTCGAAGAAGTCCGCAGTCGGTGGCTCTTCGGCAAGGGCAGCTGCATCCTTGGCCGTCAGTCCAAGCACATCCACCCATCGTGCTCGTCGGGCTCGGGGGAGTTCCGGCAGACGCGCTGCGATCTTGTCCTTCCATGCCTGGTCCACTTCCAGCGGGACGAGGTCGGGCTCAGGAAAGTAGCGGTAGTCGTGTGCGTCTTCCTTGGATCGTTGCAGCACGGTGCGCTGTGCCTTCTCATCCCACCCGCGGGTGGACTTCGCACCCGGTCCCATCTCGAGGCCATCGTCAAGCCACTGTGCCTCTTGCCGAGTCACTTCATGGGCAATCGCCTGTTCCACAGCCCGGAACGAATTGAGATTCTTGATCTCCACGATCGGTGTTCGCACTTCGCGGCCGTCTCCAAGCGTAAGCACGAGATTGATGTTCGGCTCGAAGCGCATGTGCCCCTTCTGCATGATGCCCTCTGTCACACCCAGCGCTCGACAGATGGAACGCAGTTCCCGACCGAACGCCACCGCATCCGCGGCGGACGTGATGTCCGGTTCGGTGACGATTTCGAGCAGCGGTGATCCGCTGCGGTTGTAGTCGACGATGGAGCCGTCGATCACTTCGCCGCCGGGCAGCTCATGGCCGCTCTTGCCGGTGTCCTCTTCGAGATGCGCCCGGGTGATGCGCACTGTCACGGCACCGTCAGGACCGTCGAAGGTCAACTCACCGCGGCCACAAATCGGATGCTCATACTGACTGATCTGGTACCCCTTGGGCAGATCGGGGTAGAAGTAGTTCTTGCGGTCCCATTGGCAGCGATCGGCAATCTCACAGTTGAGCGCCGTGCCCACGAGCATGGCCATCTCGAGGGCGTCGTGGTTCATCGTGGGCAGGGCGCCAGGGAGCGCCACCGACACCGGGTCGCAGATCGTGTTGGGGGCCGAGTCGAATCGTGAGGGATGCGCCACGTTGGGGCCTAATGCGAACATCTTGGCCTCGGTGGCCAGTTCCACATGCACTTCCATTCCCACGATGAGTCGGCGATCAATGATGTCGGTCATGAGCAAGTCGTCCTGCGCAGAGGGCGAATGGTAGCCGCCAAGTAGGTACCCTTGTCGCCCATGCAACGCGACGAACTGGCTGCCAAGATCGCCGAGTCCAGCGTGCTGCGAGGCAACTTCACACTGCGAAGTGGCCGCACGAGCACCTGGTACATCGACAAGTACCGATTCACGACCCGCCCGGATGTCCTCCGCGGCATCGCCGAACTGGCCACGTCCATGCTGCCAGAGGGCACGACACGGTTGGCCGGGGCAGAACTGGGTGGTGTGCCACTCGCGGCGGCCGTCGCCATGGCTGCGGACAAGCCCTGCTTGTATGTACGCAACCAGAAGAAGGACTACGGCACTGCACAGCGATTCGAAGGCGTGCTGGAAGAAGGTGACAAGGTCGTGCTGCTGGAAGACATCGCCACGTCGGGCGGGCAGGCGATCGAAGCGGCTCGAGACCTTGAAGCCTCGGGCGCTCAGGTTGTGCAGATCCTCGTGACCGTAGATCGCATGCAGGGCGCACGCGAAGCAGTCGAAGCGGCCGGTTTCAGATTCGATTCAATGTTCACCGTTCGAGATCTGGGTATCGATCCCGACGAAGATTGATCAGCGTCCCTGCTCAGCCTCGAATTGATACTGCGCTGACAACATGCCCACGTACTCGATGAACGAGGCCGTGTCGTACAGCATCTGGTCTGAACTTCGCATCGCGCGAATCAAGCGTGGGTCATCAAGGACTTGTTCGGGCTTGAGTCCGTGCAACACCTGAAACAACTGCACCTGCTGCACGAGTGGGTCTGATGATGCGTCGATCAGATCCCCAAACGCGCCCAACTCACTTGATACCGGGAGCACGCTGGTGAGCCACGCCTGTTCTGCTCGGCCCAACCGTGGCCACTTCTCTGCCAATGCACCCTCGATAGCTTCGCGATGGGCTTCTTCGAGTGGAGGTCGCAACTCGGTGCCAACCGTGTCCACCAGCAGCATGGCCAACACAGCCATCGTCTTGACCGATTCATCGGTCTCGTTGGCCAACATGGCCTCGATGGCACTGTCGACCTCATCAGGCATCACTCGCCGGCCTTGCACTTGAATCAAACCTGATTCGGCGATCATCCCCAGCGTCCCAGGCACCGGAATGCCCACACCAGATGCTGGTGCTGTCGCAATTCGAGGATTGAGCACGGCACTGAGTTCGATCGTGGCGCCCACCAACGCGCCCGTGTCGGCAACTCGCCCGATCCAGTACTCCCTCAGATTCAGTGAAACGGAGAGGAGTTCATTGGGCTGCAGATACAGCCGCCGCCCGATGTCCATCACGACATATGAGGGCGGAATGGTGGCCTGATACGGACGCTGTACGTCAGCTTCGATCGCCACCAGATTCTGAAACGGGCCTTGCGGCCCGATCGCTGCGGGCACATCGAGGTGATTGCGTACTTCCACATTGACAATGAGTGGATCGAACAACTGCACCACTCGTCGCTGCGGCGCCAATCGAAGCGTGACCGCCAACGATGCTTCATTGCCGAACCTGGTCCAGACCGGAGCGATCGATGTAGCAATCGTGTCCAACGCCCGGGCATTGTCATCCAATGGGAGCACGTTCACGTTCAACAGGTCTGCGAGACGAACCGCTGCCAGCGCACCGATGATCGTGCCGCGATGGCGCTGCACGACCCCGACCAGTTCAAGCGCGGCGGCACGGCGTTCACGCTGCGCCGCCAACGCACTGGCCAGGGCCAAACCGGCCGTGGGCTCCACATCCACCATGCTCTGCCAGGCGGCGATTGCTTCTTCACTCCGACCTTCACTCAACGCTGTGGCTGCGGCCATTAGTTCGTCTTCAGCATCCAGAGGCTGATTCAGATCGGCGAGCATCTGTGCCAACTCGCCCAATTGAGATTGGGAGAGGTTGTGCGCCATGGCGAGCCGTACCGCCATGCGGAGTGGGCGGGCCCGAACGCCTTCAGGCTGCCCAGTCTCCTTGAGCGTCAGGTCATTCCACTTGGCACCCTCGATCAGCGCATCGCCGGCAGCAACGAGGTCTCGGCCGTGGGCTTCGGCAAGCAACAGCGCGGCGGCTGCGAACTTCGGGGGAAGTGGCGCCTGCAATCGAGCAGTTTCGATTGGTGACCGAGCTGAACTAGAGTCTTGCTCGGCGATCTGCTGGAACATTCGGTCCAACGCTTCGCGGCGATCCTCCATGAGTGCATCAGCGGCCTCGAGGTCGCCGGCGAGCACCATCGCCATCATCAGATCGGCATCGAGCTCGACACCGGCGTCCTGGCCAGTCGCGAGCGTGAGATCGCGAGACATGCTCAGGAATCGCACCGCCTGTGCGGGATTACCGTGCTCGAGCATCAGCAATCCAAGTCGCAGCGCCGTGTCGGCATCGGCCGGATTGGCCTTCAGCAATGAAGCAAGATGTTCGGCCCACTGCTGTGCATCTTCATGAGCGCGCCCCACCTGCATGGCGATGACAGCGGCATGGGATGGATTGAGCGCCGCAGCCCGATCGAGCCACGCCTGTGCAGCCTCGTCATCGCCCTGCTGGCGATGCAGCGTGCTCAGGTGCAAGGCCAATGCCGACCCGACATCCGTTCCGATCGCGTCGATCCGGTCTGGTGCGAGCAGCCGCTCGAGCATGGCGTTTTGACCGTCCACCGTCTGGTGGCCGTCGAGGGCGACAAGCAGTCGGTGCAGGCGGGCGGCGGAGTCTTGTGGATCCAATCGCACGAGATGTTGCAGGGACAGTTGGAGCAGGTCGTCATCCTGCTGCTCCAGTGCGATGTCCATCAACATCCGCCAGGCCGAGGGCTGATCTGGATTGAATTGACCCGCTTCAGTGAGCAGATTGCGGGCGGCCGCCCACCCTTCCACAGGCAGTGGATCGGTGGTCAGCACGAAGCGGGCGTACCGAACGAGTGCATCGGACAGGCGAAGTGCGGCGGGTGTTGGCGCCGCACCGTCAGCCTCAGGCGGATCGGGCGCGATCCCCCCAGCACAGAGCACACCAGCCAACACGAACCCGATTCCAGAAAATGCGGCCATCAGTGTGCGTGATGGTACGCTCCAAAGGGGCTTGAGGCCATTGAGCCGTTGACAGTGCATTGTCTGCACTGGTACCGTCATCGGCCTTGGCCCCCTCGGAAGGGGGTGTTTCACCCATGCGATTGATCAATTCAGCCGTCGTCCTTGCCGCCCTGCTCGTCACCGCCCCCGCGATGGCACAGTCGGGGCCCATCGCGCCACCGAATCTGAGTCGCTACGTGAGCGCATCGTCGCTCTCGCAGGCCGACCTCGCCTCGATCAAGGCCTATATCGATCGCGAAGCGCCGCGACTGGCCTCCGATGTGCCCGCCGATGCCGTGCAAGCCCGCACCAAGCTGGTTGGCGAATTGCAGTCACGTACACGACGTGTGTCGCCGCTGTTCCGTGAACAGTACACCGCCCTCCTCGAACCCCATCTGCGTGCGTTGATGGCCGGTGACAATCTCTCGGCCGCGGTGATGGCCGCACAAGTTGCCGGAACGCTCGGCACTGACGGCGCCGTGAAGATGCTCACCGACCGCATCGACCCCAAGGACGAACCACGCATGGCCGTCCGCGTGTGGGCTGCAGGTGGCGTTGGCACCCTGACCGCCATGCCGACCGTATCTGAGCGCCGCACGACCAGAGCACTTCGATCACTGGCCATCGCCTGTTGTGAAGAGCCCGATTGGGCCGTCCGCCGACGCATGATCCTCTCGATGGCCAACGCCATGGCCAACCAGCGTGGCCAGGACGCCAGCCAGAACGCCGTGCGAGACGCCGCGATCGAACAACTTGCACAAGCCATGGCCGACACCCTGCAGGACATCGCCTCCGGGCAGGCCCAATTCGTGCAGACGCTGCCCATCGCCACCACTGAATTGCAGTCCACACTGCTCACCGCCGGCGACGACGACACGCGCACGGCCATCGCCGATGCGGTGGTGCCAGTGCTCGCTCGCGGCCACGATGCCATCCTGCAGTCGTGGGACTCCATCCGACAAGACCCGCGATCTCTGGCCGCCGCAGCCCGTTTCCTCGATGAAAGCGAACTGCTGCTGACCATCCTCACCCAGAGTGATCCCACCGATGCACAGCTGAGCAAGGCTGTCCTCGATGGCAATCGTCGCCCGGTTGAGACAGCTGCCCGCCGCTGGGCCGCACACCGCGGCTGACCCGACCCGGGCAACACTCGTAGCATGTTCTCATCGTCCGCCCATTCGGTGGGCAGCTGTCCATGATTCGCTTGCTGATCCCATTGCTGCTTCTCGTGCTAGTACTGATCGTGCTGCATGAATTCGACGATCCGGCACCACCGGCGGACTTTGTCTTCGCCAGTGAGAACGAGGTGTTCACGCTCGACCCGCAGCGCATGAGCTGGCTGGCGGACATGCGGCTGGGCTATGGGTTGTTCGAAGGTCTCACCGCCTGGAACACCAACGACTTCTCGATGCGCGGCGCGCTGGCATCATCCTGGGACACATCGGATGACGGCCTGGTGTGGACATTCCATCTGCGGCCGGATGCCCGTTGGAGCAACGACGATCCTGTCACGGCCCACGACGTGCGTTGGTCATGGCGACGCTTGCTCCTGCCCGACACCGCCGCGGATTACTCCAACCTGCTCTTCCCGGTGAAAGGGGCAAAGGCCTTCTGGCAGTGGCGCAGCGATCAACTCGCCGGCGCGACACCACCTGATCCCGACGCCATCGACGACGCCTTCGACACGATGGTGGCGTTGGTGGCCCAGGACGACCACACGCTCCGCATCGAGCTGGAACGGCCCGTGCCCTGGCTTGCGGACCAACTCGCCTTCGCCCCGCTACTGCCGGTACATCGCCCCACCGTGGAAGGGTGGCCCGATTCGATCGACACCAGTGACGGCTGGCACACCGTGGAACCGCCCCCCTGGCCTGATCGTGACTTCGTGAACATCGATCCCGACACCGGCCGCCTCGAACAGAGCCCGCTCTGGGCTCGCCCAGACACATGGGTGAGTAACGGTCCCTACGTACTGACGCACTGGCGATACCGCCGTGACATTCGTCTGGCCGCCAATCCCGAGTACCACGGCGCCAATGGTGACATGCCCCAGTCGGTCTTGGTGCGGTCATACCCCGACCCCAACACGGCGCTTCTGGCCTTCGCCTCAGGCGAGGTGGACTGGCTCACCGGTGTGAGCGCTGATTGCCGTACTGACCTGCTCACGGAGCGCGCTCAAGGCACACGTGACGACGTGCATGCCCGTCCTGCATTTGGCACCGATTACTTCCTATTCAACTGTCGACCCACGCTGCCCGATGGTCGCATCAATCCCTTCGCAGACCCTCGTGTACGACAGGCCTTCGCCTTGGCCACTGACAAGCAAGCCATCGTGGATCACGTCACACGGCTTGCAGAGCCGGTGACGGGTGCATTCACGCCGGCCGAGTCGATTCCTGGCTACACACCACCTGCGGGGTTGGGCTACGACGTCGAGCAGGCCGATGCCCTGCTCACCCAAGCCGGCTGGATCGACCGTGATGCCGATGGTGTGCGGGAAGACGCCGATGGCCGCCCGTTCCCCACTGTGGATCTGCTCTACACCACGTCGAGTGCTCGCTTCCGCCGCATGGCTGCTGCGCTGCGAGACCAATGGAAGCGATCACTCGGTGTGGATGCGCAGCTCGTGGGGCAGGATTCCAAGTTCTTTGGCGCCGATCGCCGGGCAGGCAACTTCATGGTGGCTCGAGGACGCTGGTACGGCGACTGGGGAGACCCGACCACCTTTCTCAACATGTGCCGCAGCACCAACGGTAACAACGACTCGGGGCTGCGCAGCGACCAATTTGATGCTGCCATGCACGCCGCGGACATCGCCACGGATCCCGCGGATCGCATGGCGAAACTCACACTCGCCGAGCAGGTGTTGATGGAACATGAAGTGCCACTGCTGCCCATCTGTCAGGTGGTCGAAGTCACGATGTTCGATCCAGGTCGGTTTGACGGCATGACCGCCCATCCCCGACTCGTGCAATACCTGCATGAAGTGCGGCCGCGGGAGGAAGGGCCATGATCCGCCTCGTGCTCTGGCGCCTGGCCCAGTTGCCGCTGGTGTTGCTTGCGGTCTACACGCTGACATTCGTGTTGGCCTGGCTCATTCCCGGATCACCATTGGAGAAGAGTGAGGGCCGGCGTCCGCCGGTGGAAGTGCAGGCGGCGATGGAATCCCGGTACAACCTCGACGATCCGTGGACGTTCTATTGGTCCTATCTCGACCAGGCCACTGGCGTTGCGTGGATCGCTGGTGATCGCGATGGTCCGGTGTTCAACTTCGGCCCCAGCCTGCGGCACGAGAACTGGAGTGTGAACGAAATCCTCGCCGGTCAACTGCCCGTGTCGATGACCGTCGGCCTAGCGGCGATCGCCTTGGCCATCGTGCTGGGTGTGATCGCTGGTGTGATCGGCGGATTGCGGCCGGGAACCCACCTGGATCTGGTCACCCACACACTCAGTGTGATCGGCGTGAGCATTCCCGCGTTCGTGGTGGGCACCGTGTTGTTGCTCGCCGGCGGTGTTTGGACCGGGCTCTTCCCCGTAGGCGGATGGGGATCGTTCAGTCACATCGTGTTGCCTGCCACGGCGCTATCGCTGCCCTTTGCCGCCTACATCGCCCGACTCACCCGCACCGGCGTGATCGACACGATGCAGTCGGATCATGTGCGCACCGCACGAGCCAAGGGTCTGCCTGATCGCACCGTCGTCCTGCGACACGTGCTGCCCAATGCACTCTTGCCGGTGGTGAGTTACCTCGGTCCAGCGACAGCCGCCGCAATGACGGGATCGTTCGTGATCGAAAAGGTGTTCGCCATTCCGGGGCTGGGCATGCACTTCGTCGATGCCGTGCTCGGCAAGGACCTCACCATGATCATGGGCGTGGTGTTGGTGTACGCCACGCTGCTTGTGCTGATGAATCTACTGGTTGACGTGCTCTACGCCTGGCTCGACCCACGGGTCCGGACGGCCCGCGGGACGTGATCAGTCAAGCTCTGCCAATGGCCTGCCACCGTTGGATTGCACGAACCGATCAAGCAGATCCTTGTTGTGCGCGTGCAGGGTGAGCATGGCTTGCCTGCCGATGGCTGACCTGATACGGGGCGAGACCACCACCTGACCGTCGATCTCGATCACGAGCAGCCCGCCAATGTGTCCGAGAGTGGCCTGATCACAATCCGTAGACCGCCGTGTCGCCGAGCGCTTCTTCGATGCGTAGCAACTGGTTGTACTTGGCGGTGCGGTCACTGCGACACGGTGCGCCGGTCTTGATCTGCCCGCAGTTCGTGGCCACGGCGATGTCGGCGATCGTGGAATCTTCACTCTCCCCACTGCGATGGCTGAGCACGGCGCTCCAGCCACAGTGCTGTGCCATCCGAACTGCTTCGAGCGCCTCGGACAACGTGCCGATCTGATTCACCTTCACGAGGATGGCGTTACCGCAGTCTTCGCGAATGCCGCGCTCTAGGAACGCCGTGTTGGTGACGAACAAGTCGTCGCCCACCAGCTGGCATCGATCGCCCAGGCGCTGCGTGAGCTTCGCCCATCCGTCCCAGTCTTCTTCGGCAAGGCCGTCTTCGATAGACACGATGGGATATCGATCACACCAGTCGGCCCAGAGGTCGATGAGCTCATCGGCAGAGGCCACGCGATCGGGGTCGCTGCTGAAGAAGCAATAGCCTTCCTTGCCTTTGGCGGCGGCCTCATTGGCCAGTTCGCTGGTGGCCGGATCGAGGCAGATCACGATGTCCTCGCCGAGGTCGTAGCCTGCCCGTTCCACGGCGGCGGCAATCACCTCGAGGGCTTCTTCATTGCTCTGGAGATTGGGCGCGAAACCGCCCTCATCACCCACGGCGGTGGACAGCCCCTTGTCGTGAAGCACACCCTTGAGCGCGTGGTAGCACTCGGTGCCGGCTCGCAACGCCTCGGAGAACATGTCAAAGCCGACCGGCTGGATCATGAATTCCTGGAAGTCGACCGTGTTGTCGGCATGCTTGCCGCCATTGAGGATGTTCAACATCGGCGCCGGCAGCACGTGCGACGCGGCGCCGCCGAGGTATCGAAACAATGGCAGATCACTCTGCATCGCGGCGGCCTTGGCCACGGCCAGACTCAGAGCCAATGTGGCATTGGCGCCGACATTGGACTTGTTCTCGGTGCCGTCGACCTCGACGAGGAGGTCATCGATGCCTTCCTGATCGCGGGCGTCGCTCCCAAGCACTGCTGGAGCGAGCTGTTCGCACACCGCGGCCACGGCGCCATCAACACCCTTGCCGCACCAGCGATCAGGATCACCATCACGAAGCTCGACTGCTTCATGCTCACCAGTACTGGCGCCACTGGGCACGATTGCTCGTCCCGTGCCGCCACCGGCCAGTTCCACTTGTGCCTCAACCGTGGGATTGCCACGGCTGTCCAGCACCATGCGAGATTGAACATCGACGATTGAAAATGGCATCTGCGAGTTGCTCCCGATGCGGTTGGAAGGGGCGAATTGTACCCGCGATGCGGTCAGTCGACGGGTAGGTTCAAGGCCGCAGCCACATCACGCACCACCCACGACATCGCCTCCTGCGCAGCCTGTGTTCGAGAGGCGGCATGGGGCAGCAATAACGCACCAGGGCAGCCCAGCAGTGGATGGCCCGCCTCGATGGGCTCTGGATCATGGACGTCGAGCACCGCTCGCATGTGCGTGTTGGCGTGCAGGGCCGTGGCCAGTGCCGCCGCGTCCACCACCATCCCTCGGCTCGTGTTCAGCAGGATCGCCTCGGGCTTCATCGCGGCAAATTCGGATTCACCCAGCAGATTCCTGTTCTCCGGTCGGCCGTCCACATGCACGCTGATGATGTCGCTGTCCCGGAGCAGCGTGTCCATGGACACCTGCCTCGCCCCGTGCAGTTGATCGAGATCAAGATCAACCAGATCACAACACAGGGTCTCGATGCCAATGGCCCGGGCGACCTGCGCCACCCGCGTGCCGATTCGGCCACAGCCAAGGATGCCCAGCGTCAGCTCGGACAACTGCCATGGCGCCATGGCATCAGTACGAAGCTGCCCCCACGCCTTGACGTCCACAGCATCGTGCATGGGAAGCAGCGGTCTCGTGCAGTGCAACATGAGTGCAAGCACGTACTCCACTACAGCCTGTCGATTGGCATCAGGTGTGTGCACCACGGTGATGTTGCGGTCGGCGCAGGCATCCAGGTCGATGTTGTCCAATCCTGTGCCTGCTCGGCCCACTACCTGCAGTGAGGGGGCTGCATCGAGCAGCGCCGCATTCACCTGTGTGTAGGTGCGCACGATCAGCCCGTGGGCCTGCGCCAGTGCGTCGGCGAAGCCGTCTTCATCTTGACGACAGCGCTGCACGGTGGCTCGATCAGCGAGCCACTGAGCGGCTGCATCAGAGAGATGCTCGGTGATCAGCACATTCACGGTCATGCGATCTGGAATCGTACGGTTCAGGCGTCAATAAGGAGCAACTGGGCGTCAACCGCGGCTTCGGAGAGCTCCCATGTGGCGGCCACAATGTCCACGTACCGGTCCAGTTGATCCTGATAGGTGGCCTGGGCGAGTTCAGCATCACGAATGCCACTCTTGAAGTCCTGCACGCACGCCCGCACCACCTCGCCATCCTTGTGGCCCAACACCAACCGATCGAGACGGTGTTCTCTGCCGTCTGCAACCAACGTGAGTTCCATGAGCACCTCGAGTGTGTCCGTCTCCCACGCGGCGAAGGCCTCTGGTCGCATCGCATCACCCATGGGGCCGTTCATTGCGTCCTGTACGCGGCGTGACAATGCCGCACGCTGCGTGGCGCCGATCGGCCGCCCCATCTGTCGCGCGGCGCGGTCGAACGCGGCGCTGAAGTCCACCGACTGGGCACTGTCAGCCCATTCCACATCTGCAAGGCACTCGTGCAGGGCGATGCCCTCACGACGCGGCTTGCCGGCACGCACCTCAACAGTGACGGGAGGCTCCTCTGCCAGAGGCGGCGGTGCCTCCATCGGTAATGGACGATGGACAGGCGGCGGTGCTGGTGGCACCTTGCGCTGCGCCTCGCGCCAGTCGCCTTGTTCCATCACCCAACACTCCACCGGACCTTGGGCATCAAGCGGTATGCGCTCGAGCGCCTGGTCGATCTCGTCAATGGCACTGCGAAGAATGGTGGACGGGGTACATCGCCGGTCAGCTGGCTTCCATTCGCCCTTGCTTCCCCGATCGACTGCCAGCAGCACATGCGTTGCTCGGCGTGCTCGTGTGAGCGCCACATAGAGCGTGCTGAGCCGGTCGGCAATCTGCGACGCGAGGCTCTGCTGCGCAATGCCCTCAAGCACCGGAACTGCCCATCGGAGTTCCTTGTTCACGCTCGGTGAGACGCCGAGCAGTTTTCCAGCTGGGCCGTCGGTCAACACCAACAACGATTTCTTGGAACTGACCAGGGTGTCTTCCATCACCGGGAGCACGACTTCGTCGAACTCAAGCCCTTTGGCCCCGAACACGGTCATGACCCGCACCTGGCCTCCGCTGGACGACCCGAGCTTGGTCTGCCTGACATGATCGGCAAACGCGGTGAGCGATCGAATTCCGTTGTCATCCCACGACTGTGCGAGCCGCACGACGTGCCCGAGCGCACGTGCATTGGGTGCATCGCACTGGTCATGGAGATGATCGCTCATCTCCTGCATCACATTGGCGAGGCCTTGATCGAGCACCTTACGTCGCACGGTGGCCGCAGCCCCTTGCAATGCAGGCGCCTGCCTGTCTGTTGGAATCGACTCGAGTGGCGACAGGCCCAGCCACGGCGCGAGCGCACTGTGAGACACCACGAAGCCTGCCTTGCGATCACCTGGATGCACCGCCAGATGAAGCACGCGCAGCACCAATCGGATCGCTGGCATCGAACTGATGGCAGCGGCGCCCTCCTGACTTGCGTCGATGCCCGCCTCTCGCAGTGCTGCTGCGATCGCGGCACCGTGATCGTTCTTGAACACCAGAACACCGATCGACTCGCAGTGCGCGATCCGCTCTTGCACGATGTCCACCGTGGCCTGCACGGCGCGATCCAAGGCCGTTTGTTCTTCTTCCAGCGCTGTCAGCCCATGCACGACCACCGCGCCAGGCATGTCTTCCTTCGCGGTGAAGTGCGTTGACCATGGCCACCGTGACAACGCCTCACCAACAGGCCCTGACCCGGTCGTGGCATCGGGCAACCCCGCATCCGTGAAGGCGGAAGAGTCGACCGGTGTCCGATCAAGTGATCCCAAAGCGCCGTTCCCAGCGATGCCGTCGAACACTCGATTGACGAAGTCCATGATCGGCTTGGCACTGCGCCATGACTTCTGCAGTGCGATCTGCTCGATGTTGTCGCCACCGACCTCGGCGAGTTCCTGCAGCAGACCAGGCGTGCCGCCCCGCCATCCGTAGATCGACTGCTTGATGTCCCCGACCACCAGCAGTTTTCGATCACCGTCGTGCGCGCCCTTGCCTGCGAGGATCTCGTCGACCACGGGACGAAGCACATTGAATTGTGTGGCGGACGTGTCTTGAAACTCATCCAACGCGAGATCACGAATGGACATGTCCAACTTGTATTGCAGGTCGCTCGCCGTCATTGACCCGAAGAAGGCACTGGCCGCCAACCGGCTGGCGATGTCGGAGAACTGGAACAGACCCGACTCCTGCTTTCTCGCCAACAGCGTGGTCGCAGCAGTGCCCACCAACATGAGCCAACCACGCATCTGTGCCTGCGCCTGCTCGACCAACACCGCCTTGTCGTGGGCGACCATCGCTCGTCCGGCGGCGAGAATCTCCTCCGTACCCACGGCCTTGCTGAAGATCTGGCCATCCCACAACCGCATGGAAAACGCCCCATCGAGCATGGTCAGCGGTTCACCTGCCTCGATCTTCGCGAGCTTGCCGGCTCGCGCATTGACCCAGCTGCCGTTGGGTTGGCCCGATTTGTTGAGTGGCAGTTCAGCCGTTCGGAACGCTTCCACGGCCTGTGCATGTTCGGCATCTGACAACCGCCGTGCCCCGGGCGCGATCGCATCGGCTGGCTGCATGAGCAGCCACTCCCACGCTGCACGAACAGGCGTGCCCATCGTGCTGATCCACAGTTTCAGGAGCTTGGTTTCCCACAGGGCATCGGTGATGCCATCATGCGCCTTGCCTTTGAGCACGCCCTCTTCGGCGGCGTGCACAATCGCCTGCAGGTCATCTTGGCTGCACGCTTCGAGCAGGTCATCGATGGCCAGACGGCGCAATCGAGCGGCTGCGTCATCACTGCAGATTTGCCAACCGGCTGGAAGATCCAGCAGTCCAGGACACGCTCGTCCGATGCGGCCGAACAGCGCATCGAGCGTGTCCACCTGCATGACGTGCAACGAACCGATGAGCATGTCGAGTACTGCTGAGCACTCCAACTGTGTGGCAGGGCTGGCAAGGCCCATCGATGCCTGGAACTCATCGAGCTTGTCTTGATCCAGCACCGACTCCGCGAGGTGGGCCAGAATGCGATGCAGGATTTCGCCGGCCGCTTTGCGGGTGAATGTCGCTGCCACGATGCCATCGGCACCAATGTCACCGGTCTCACGCCAGCGTTCGATCATCCAACCAATGACGCGATTGGCCAGACTGAACGTCTTTCCGCATCCGGCGTTGGCAGTGATCATGGTGCGTGGCGACGTCATCCCAGCACCGCCTCGCGAAGTGTCTCCATCAACGCACCACTCTGGACATCGCCTGTGAGTTCTTCGGCGTACTCGATTGCCCATGCAATCTCGTCTTCAGTCCAATCGGCCAGAGCCAGCCCGGACTTTGTCGGTCCTGGCGGGAGATTCATGTAGGCCAACTGGGTGCCGGGCACATCGATTCCCAACGTGCGCAACAACACGGTGTACAGCGGCAGCTGCAGATCAACCCACGCCTCCTTCTGCATGTGCGCATCTCGAGGGCTGGTCGGCGAGATGCTGGTCTTGTAATCGATCGCTCGCCAGCCCAACTCCGGGTGCTGGTCTACGCGATCGATCCGCCCATGCAATGGCAAGCCGCCCTGTACAGGGAGCACTGGTGGAGTCAGTTGTCGCGTGCCCTTGCCAAAGGACAACTCCACTCGGTGCACCTTCCATCCGGCCGCGGCACACAGCGCTTGATGGGATGCGAACGTGCGAAGGCGATGTGCAGCGATCTCCACCTGCAACTTGATGCCGGGCATGGGGTGCGCCCCGAATCGCGCCAGAGTCTCCTGCTGCAAGGCGACCAACAGATCGTGCTCGATCGTGCCCACATCCGATGTCGGCGCATCGTGTTTGGACTCGGCCTCGCCCCAGCGTTCCAGAACATCATGTACGAATGACCCGAAGTCGGGCGTGTTCAAGTCTTGGCGGTCGTTCACCTCGCGGCTGCGAATGCGTCGGTCGTGCTCGATGATGAACTCCCACGGCTTGGCGAGCATCGACTTGAATGACGTCACACGAAGGTGCTCGATCACGGGATCGCTCTCGGGGAGAGGTCGATTCTCGATCAGGCACTCGTCTTCACAGGCTGGGTGGCGGTGTTCAAGACGTGCACCGGACTCGCTCTTGAGCAACGCGAGTGTGCGCGTGGCCAACGGTGTACCTGCGAGGCCCAGCAACAAGGCACTGGGCATGAGAGGCGCTCCGTCCATGTCGGTTCTTGGCGTCACCAGATGCACGTCTCGCCCGCTGTGCAACAGTGCGTACATCAACCATGTGTCACGAGCGCGTCGAGTGGCCGCTGTAGGCAGCCCCAGATGCATGCGCAGGCCATCGGGCGCCCACGGGTCCGTGTTGGGCTTCGCCGGCAACACCCCCTGGTTGAGCCCTGTGATGATGCACGTGGCCGCATCATCGAGATGCGCATCAAGCCAACCGACCACTTCAATGGTCTCTCCGCCACCAGCGCTGGGCAGTGTCTCTCCGGCCATCTGATCGACGATCGCACGAATGACGTCGATGGCGTGCACCTCAAGGCCATCGGGCGGCAGCTCGTGTAGTGTCTGCAGATGCGATGTGATCATCTCCAGCACTCGGTTGTCGTTGGGAGACACCTGCTGGGCATCGCCGAAAAGATGCTGCATTACGCGGCTGATGGGCGCCGCCCAGTCGCACGCCGGCGCTGTGGAGTCTGACAGCAGTGGTCGCAGCAGCAATGGTAGATCGCCCAGCGCCACGTTCATCTTCTTCACTGCATCTTCTGCGGCATCATCAATGGACCGCGGCAGATGTCGAGACCACATCACGTCCCACAACTCAGCGGCATCGTCAGGGGCATGGCTCGCCAGCACCGGATGACGCAACAGGTCCCCCCACGACTGCGCCGTGGGCGCATCGAGCATGGACAGCAGGCGAACCATCGCATTGCCCACCGAGGTGTGCACCGCATCCGTGTACTCGGGAACGTGCAGATGCACCTGCTCTTGAGCACACGCCCGGTGCATTGGTGCTGCTGTAGCTGCATCGGGCGTCACCAGTGTGATGTCTCGAGCATCGCACTCGCCCTTGCCAGCGATCACTTCCAGCACGACCGCTGCTTGATCCTCGGTGGTCTCACACGAGTAGTGCGCAGCACCACTCGTGTCGAGCGAGGTGGACGCCCACACGTCGGTCTTGATGCTGCCGTCGGCGTGGAAGTGATCCGCCAGCGATTCGTCGCCATGCACGATTGCCGTCACTGATACACCGCTGGCAGCAAGCGCTGTGAGCACGGCCTGTTCACGCGGTGAGGGCAATGCCGCGACGGAGTACAGCCTCGTCACACCTGGAAGTTGAACGGTGCCCTCCGCAATCGCCTGGGCACACGCTTGGTCGGCATCCTGCAGGCCGGCAGTGTCGAGGTCTTCGCGCATCGCTTGCTGCAATGCAGTGATCGACATCCACACATCTCGGTCGCCGGGGAGATGCAGTCGGGCAATGGTGGCGGACACATCAGCAGGCGTCTGGCAAGCGGCCGCAAGTTCCGCCGTGACCTGCTGCACTCTCATAGCGAGTGACTGACGCTCCGAAGCTGTCACCGTGCGATGTTGGTCTATCGATATGCCCATCAGTTCGCAACAGGTGGTGTCGTCTGCCTGTCGCAATACCCGTTGCCACGACAAAACCTCAGCAAGCGGCGGCGCGATCATGCGCGACGGCGTGACACACTGCTGCAGCAACATGGACGGCGTGCACACCACCGGCGCAAAGAGCACCCTGCCATCGGCCGCGCGATCGAGGGCCACGCGGAGTCGACGGCACGCCCTCGAGGTGGGCAGCACGACCGCCGTGGCACGAAGATCCACGCGGCCTGAGGCGGGCGCAGTGGCCACCAAGGCTTCGGCCAGTGCTGGCAGAAGCGGCTGTTCGACGGCGATGAATCGACGCTCAATCATCCCGGTGGTGTGATCCTACCCACGGCTCGTCCAGTGGCTGACACCGGCAGACGCCCCGTGGACAACCTCTGGATGCCCCAAAACCTGCTTTTTGGCCCTGATGGGCAATCACGGCCTCTCCTGCACGTTGAATAGACGCACCACAGCGGGCAGCCGCTCGCTGGGCGCAACATTGGACGAACAATTCCTCGAACCTTGATTCTCACCTGAGCGTATCTCCCCCTCCTGAACCACCTGCCCTCCATGCCGAGGGCTTCAACCTAGACGCTCCTCTCTCTCTGCGCGGGCCCGGCTTCAGCCGTGACGCCCGCACTCCCTCGGGGTCCACTTCGTGGACCTGCAAGCCCCGCCCATGCGAGCCCCATCGCATGGGCGGCTTGCGTTGGTACGCTCGTTGAACCATGAGGCCGTGCCTTCAACTCTGTCTGTGCTGTGCCGCCGGGGCGTGCTTCACGCTCCCGGTCGAGGCCGATTGGCAATCATTCGCCAATGCGCACTGCGTTGACTGCCACGTCGGCGCCTCTGCCAAGGGTGGGCTCGACCTCGAAGCACTGCCGCTAGAGGCGGCCACGGTAGACGACCTGCGGGCCTGGGACCAAATCCGCGCTCGCCTGCAGGCCCAGGACATGCCGCCACGAGCCGACTTTCGACCTCCGCCATCTGAGTACGAGGCCGTGCTGCACCATGTCGAACAGATCATCGATGCGCAGGCGCAGGTGCACGCAGTCGCAGGCAGCCCGGCTGGACGACGCCTGAACAGATACGAATGGCAACATGCCGTACTCGACACGCTCGGCGTGCATGTCGATGTCAACACGTTGCTGCCAGCTGATGACATCGGACACGGGTTCGACACGGTGGGCGACACGTTGTCGCTGTCGCCCCCGCTTCTTGAGCGGTACATCGAGGCGGCGGAAGTTGCAGCCGCCGCAGCCATGCAGGATCCGGACAACGCGGTGTTCGACACCATTCGGGTGGACGCGGCCGACCTGGACATCACAGGCGCGGGAACACGACGCGGCAATCGCATTCACATGCACTCCTCGTCGGCAGCGGTTGCCACCTTCGACGTACCACGAACTAGTCGCTATCGAATCGTCGCCGACGTCTTCGGTAAACAAGCTGGCGAAGACCCGGTCCGCTTTGCCGTGATCGTGAACGACGAACCCGTGGGCACCATCGACGTGCCGCAGTCGCAGCCCACCGAGCATGCCATCGAGGTGAATCTGAACCGTGGTCCGACCACCATCAGTGTGGGATTCATCAACGATTTCTATCGCCCGAATCACCCCGACCCGAACCAGCGTGACCGCAATGCGGCGGTTGTCGCAGTGTCATTGGTCGGTCCGCTCGATGAACCACGGCTTTCCGCCTTCCAGCAGCAGTTTCCAGTCGAAGCCAGTTTGAAGGTTCGGCACGCCGATCTGCGGGCCATAGTGAACCGGCTGCTCCCGCGACTCTGGCGGGGGCAGCAATCGCCAGGTGATGTGAACCGAATCGTGCGACTGGCGTGGGATCCGGACCGGCCATGGCCTGCACAGGTTCGCGCAGCATTGATGGTGATGTTGTCCCACCCGAAGTTTCTGCTTCGGATGGAGCAGGATCCAGAAGAAGGGCACACGGAGCGGGCGCTCAGCGGTAATGAGATCGCCGCCCGCATGGCGTTGTTGGTGTGGTCATCGGTGCCGGACGACATCTTGTTGCAGGCCGCCGCTGATGGGTCGCTGAACACACCCAACGGTCGGGCGACGCAGTTGCATCGCATGCTGGACGATCCACGGGGTCGACGCCTGGCGGCGCACTTCGCACCACAGTGGCTGCAGATTCGTCGGCTCGACACCATCGTGCCTGATCCCGAGCAGTATCCCGGTGTTGATGCAGCCCTCCGCCAGAGCATGCTGGAGGAGACGGTTGGCATGTTCGACACCGTGCTTCGAGGTGGCGGTACATGGCAGGATCTGCTGCAATCACCCGAAAGCACGGTGAGCCCTGCGCTGGCGGCCCATTACGGGATCGCTCATAAAAACACCGCTGCACATGTGTCGCGCACTGGGCCTGCCTGTGGCGTACTCACGCATGCCTCGGTGTTGTTGGCCACGAGCAACCCCACACGCACCAGTCCGGTGAAACGCGGCAAGTGGGTGCTTGAAGCGCTGCTCGATGCACCGCCACCTCCCCCGCCTCCTGGCGTGGATGGTCTGCCTGATGACGGCCGGGGCGATGACAGTGCCTCGTTGCGGCAACTGCTCATGAAGCACCGTGCGGATCCAAACTGCTCCACCTGCCACGAGCGCATGGACGAATTAGGGTTCGCCATGGAGCGATACAACGTGGTCGGCCTCGAGGTGGAGGATGCCGATGACCTGGGGCAACTGCCCGGTGGCGTGCCACTGGAGGGCATGGAAGGGTTGCGTGACTGGGTGCTCTCGACCGACGCCCTACCGCGGTCGTTGGCGCGGCATGCACTGACCTATGCCGTGGGCCGAGGCTTCGACGTACTGGATGAACACGCCATTGACGCTGTCGCAGCTCGCCTCATCGAGGCGCAAACCCTGCGATCGCTGCTAGAAGCCGTGATCGAGGCGAGACCATTTCTCTATCGAGGGGCGCCGTCGTAGGATGGATGCATGGGCATGTCAATGAACAGACGAATGCTGCTGCGGGGCATGGGCACGGCGATCACGTTGCCGTGGCTCGAAGCACTGGCCCCGGATGCGGCTGCGGCCACGATGGCCCGCACAAACCGTGCTGCCTTCCTGTTCATTCCCAATGGCGTGCACAAGCCCGACTGGGCGCCACAGGGTTCCGGGATGAAGGCCATCTTGCCCAACATGCTCGAGCCGCTCAATCCTCTGCGAAAGCACCTAAGTGTCATCAGTGGGTTGAATCAAGACAACGCACGAGCGCTTGGCGACGGCCCTGGCGACCACGCGAGGTCATCCGCCACATTCCTCACCGGCGTGCATCCATACAAGACCGGTGGCGCCAATCTGAGCGCCGGCGTGTCTGTTGACCAGATCGCTGCACAAGCGATGCAGCAAAACACCAAATTCGGGTCGCTCGAATTGGGATGTGATCCTGGCCTCACCAGTGGCAATTGCGACAGCGGCTACAGCTGCGCGTACTCGGCGAACATCTCATGGCGATCTCCCGAGACCCCCATGGCCAAAGAGATCAGCCCGCGCCGGGTGTTTGACCGTCTCTTTGCTCGCGGTCCACGTGGTGAATCAGATGCGGCACGAGCCGAGCGATTGCACACCCGCCGAAGTGTGCTGGACTTCGTCAAACGTGACGCCAATCTGCTGCGCCGCACTGTCGGCGTGGCCGATCGGGCGCGACTCGACAACTACCTCGACGGCGTACGCGATCTGGAGCGTCGTGTTGACCGTGCCGCCCGCACGCCGGATCGCACGCCTCCGATTGCCGACATGGCATTGCCCGAAGGTGTACCCGCGGATTACCGTGAACACCTGCGCTTGATGCATGAGATGATCATTCTGGCGTGGCAGGCAGATCTCACTCGCGTGGTGAGCTTCATGTGGGCCAACGAAGGATCAGGCCGCCGCTTCCCGCACTTGGGCATTCATGAGGGGCACCATCATCTGTCGCACCACGGCGGTGATGCATCGATGATCCAGCAGATCCGCGACATCAACCGCTTCCAGATGGAGGAATTGGCGTGGTTCCTCAAGCGACTGGGTGAAACGCCCGACGGCCCTGGCGGCACGCTGCTGGACAATTCCATGGTGCTCTTCGGCGGTGCCATCGGTGACGGCAATCGCCACAACCACGATGACTTGCCCATCGTGCTGGCCGGCCACGGTGCAGGCACGCTTCAACCGTCGATGCATGTGCAGGCCGCCAAAGACACGCCCTTGTGCAATCTGTTTCTATCGATGCTCGATCGCCTCGGTGCGGGCCAGCCACGCTTCGGTGATTCCACCGGTCGCCTGACCGGAATCTGAGCACGACCAAAATCACGCTTGGCTCGCAGGACTCCGGTACGACACAGCGGCACCTGGCAACTCGCAGTTTTTCCAAACAAATCGGCCCTCATGGCTGAAAAACGCTGGTCTGTGCAATTGGGGTCTGACCCTAATGCTGAAGCGGCTTGGCGATCTGGCGCTTGCCCTTGGCTCGCGCGGAACTATGCTGAAGGGCACGGAAACGGGGCTGGTAGAACGTTCAGAGGAGATGCAGCATGAGCCTGCTCGCGACAGCACTGACCACCACACTTCTGTTCGGCGGTGACAGCGGCCAATGGGTCGTTGAAGCACAGTCATTCGGCGTAGACGTGCAATGGGTGAGTCCCACCACGGTGACGACCAACGCCACCTTCTATGAGAACTACTACAACGTCACCCTGATCGAAGCGTGGGTCAGCTATCTCGGCTTTGACTTCGGCCCGTTCGATGTCACCGACATGCTTGATGACACCGACTACAACACGCTTGGGTTCGGCCCCACGCCACTGTCATTCCCCGACCGTGAGTTTCTCTTCCCCGATCCGCCGGCTGACCTGGCCATGGCCTTCGACTTCCTCACGGCAGTCAGTGACGAGGGCAACCTTGTGGTTACGGTCGAGAATGTGGAGATGGGCACTCACGAGTACGACCTCGGTTGGCCCTTCGGCACGGTCACGGTGAACATGGAAGGCATCGGCCTAGCTGCAGACATCACCCTCACCGGCAGCGATGACCTGTGCATCGGCGACACCAACGGTGATGGTGTGGTAGATACCAATGACATTCTCATCGTGATCGCCGCATGGGGCGAATGCCCCGACACCGACGAACCGGACGAGCCCTGTCCTGGCGATTGCAACCTCGACTGGTACGTGAATGTGTCGGATCTGCTGTGGGTCATAGCTCAATTCGGCGACTGCCCCTGATACCGGTCAACACGGACCAAAGTCAGCAATCAACTGCAAAATGTCGCCAACGTCGATAGTGGCATCGTTGTTGATGTCCACACCTCCGTTCTGAGGGGACAGCGTTATACGCCGTTTGGTCAGGCGTAGGAGTGCAGGCCGCTAATCGTGAAGTTGATGACGATCCAGTTGAAGAGCATCGCGATACACCCGATCACGGCAAGGATGGCGGTCCAGAATCCGCGGTCCTTGGCGGTCAATCGAATGTGGATCAGGATCGCAAAGATCACGAAACTCTCCAGCGCGAATGTCTCTTTGGGATCCCATCCCCACGGCCGGCCCCACGAATGATCAGCCCAGATCGCGCCCATGATGGTGCCTGCCCACAGTAATACTGTGGCAAGTTCGACCAGCACCATCGTGGCACCGTCGAGTACCTGTCCAAAACTGGTGGACTGCGCCTGCAATGCTGTTTCGCCGTTGGCCCTCGGGACGATGAGGAAGCCCGCACCGCCAGCCCGCGCCCAGTCACGCGACACATCGAGCGGTTCCCCGCCGCGCATCTTGAGCACGATTCGTCGGCCCAGATACAACGCCGCGGTGACGCTGGCCAGGAAGATCAAAACGTAACTGAAGATGATCACGTTGGTGTGGATGTACAGCCACACATCGTGCAGTACCGGCATGCGGTTGCTGATGTTGGGATTCAGATGCACCGGATCGAGATGCGCCGCCATGAGCGCGATCATTGAACACACGGCAGAACCCAGCACGAACAGACCCGCCATGCGCGAGCGTCGGATCCAAGGTTCAAGCAACACGACAAAGCACCCGCCGAACCAGGTCGATGTCGTCACGGCCTCGAACATGTTGGTGTTGGGCCATCGCTGTGCCACATACCAACGCAGCAGAATCGCGGTGGTGTGGAATGCAAACGCGATCAGAAACAACGCGTACCCGGCGGTCAGCGCCGGCTTCCACCGATAGATGATCCACATCAGCAGCGGAATGGACGCGAGCAGGTACAGCATCCAAGTCTTGGAGAAGCCCCCCATACGGAAGTACATCGCTTCCATCCGCATGCGGTCGCCATCGGGATAAATGGCCGGGTTGACCTGCGGCAACGCTGCGGCAAGCTCCACCACTGCGGCGTTCACCGCATCTGGCTGACCGCTTCGCCACGCTGTTTCCACCTTGCCCCAAGCAGCACCAGCTGGCGACTGGGGATTGGCGATGGTCCAGTCGTCGAGCGTTTGCCAAGGTCGCTGTTGAGCGCTCTCGCCCACTGGCGAGATCATCGACAGCTCACGACGAAGCACCTCGGGTTTGGCCACCACCAGAGATGTCTCGATTTCCTCCACCGGCCGTGCGTAGCGCAGCACGTCGAGTTTCAGTGTGGCCAGATGCGCTTGGACAGCTGGATCTTCCAGGAACTCGCGTGGAGCAAGACCGTGGTCGAAGAACCGCTGCAGACGCTCATCGGTGGCAATGGCCGGACGTGTGGGCGATGACTTGAGGGCTTCGATGATCTCGGCCCGCATCACCTTCTTCTTGACCCAATGCAGATCAACGCCATTCCACGCATCGGGCCGCAGTGCCAGATCCAGCAGCGCGGTCTTGTGCTCCAGGCCGCCAGGCAGACGCGGGCCGGACACGAAGTTCAGTGTGTTGCGGGCAGCGGAGGCGAACGACTTCAGTCGCCCTTCCTGCCACACAGCCACTCCATCAAGTGGTGAAAGATCCAGTCGCTCGTAGAACGACTGTTGTGGGGCGACGGCACTCCCTTGTCCGAAGACGGGAGCGGCAAACAGAACCATCAGGATGGCGGCGATCACTCTCATGCTGCAGCCTTCGCGTGTTCCATGACCTGTGCGATGCGGCGGCGACGCAGAAACGGCTTCACATAGAAGGCATACAACATGCCGATCACGCTGAGTGTGCTGCCGAACAGCATGGTCCACACGCCACTTCGATTGCCTACACCCAACACGGTGAAGTTGCGACCCATCGACGGCACGCCGCCGGTACGTACGCCGGACGGATCTGGTGGATCCCACTGGCTCTGAAAGAACCACAACCCATTGAAGTGCTTCGGATCGTTCACGGCCACGGATGTCTGCTCGCCGCCGTCGAACCGAATGTCACTGATCCAGTTCAGCACACTCGACACACTGCCTGTGAAGCCGCCAACATGCGATTTGATGCGGAACCCGTCAAGTTCCACCGTGCCCCCGATCGGCGCACTCGCGCGCGAGTACATCATCTCGATGTGTCGTCCATCGGGCAGGTGGATTCGCGTGGGCGCATGTCCAAAGCCGGTCAGCGCCAGCTCCGGTGATTCGAACGGGTACTGATGCATGCTCAGCCATGCGGACTGCCGGCCATCGGGCAGAACAACCCGCAACATGCTGAGGCGATCCATCGTGCTGCGATCTCGCTGGGCCCGCGGTGTGATGGCCGGGCGGGTGTCGGTCGCCGTGCGCAGTGCGAATCGGTCCACCGTGAGACGGGCGATTTCGCCCAGTTGATGCGGTTCGCCGACCGTCAGGTCGATCAACTCTGGCTCCAACTGCAATCGCGACAGCAACCGGATCTGATCATGGCCCGGCCCGGACACCAACGTCACCGGCACGATGCTGCCCGTCGCCGGGAGGTACGTGGTGACGATGCGCTCATCGGCTGGATTCACCTTCTGAAGGCCGCCGTCTTCAGCATCGGCCTTGGAGAGATCGCCGTTGTGCTGGGGATCATCGAACACCCATCGATCCCACGTGCGTTCCCCATCACTGATCTCAACAACGGCCAGTGACAACGTTCGCCCAGCAATCTTGAGGTCATCATCCACGCGCCGCACCCGCCAGGAGAATGGCGTGCCTTCGATGGCCTGCAGCTCAATCGCCGGATTGGCGTCGGCGAAGCCATGCACTGGAAGGATGACATCCACATCGGATTCGGGGATCTCGAATCGAATGCGAGGCACTGCCTGCAGCTGATCTTCATCCGTGATGTGACGGAACGTCATCAAGTCGGCCGGGGCCGTGTTGGACGCCTGGTCCAGCGCGAACAACTCATATGTCGCGGAACGTCCATCGCCAGTGGACAACGTGACGCGGGCGGCCGGGGCGATGGGCCCGCTGTCCACCGGAAGTGTGCGCGTTTGCAGGCGTGCGTGACGGAGGTAGTCGGTCACACGCAGGTCTACACCCGGAATCGGGTCTTCGGGGTCAACCGCGGGCACCGCGATGTCGATTGGCGACGCGATGCGTTCGCCGGGCACCGGCCACACACGTTCAATTGCAGACACACGATCATTGAATCGTGGCAGATTGACAACCGGTCGTTCCACCCACGGCGTGGCACCCTCCGCAGTGACCTCCCGAAGGTAGATCGCTGGTTCGGCCTGCAGATAGAAGCGGTCTACGACAGCTGGCTGCAGTTGCATGTCAAGTGATTCATCGACCAACGGCCGTCCAAGCACCTTCTTCGCACGCGCCATGGGCTGGTGTGCATTGTTGCTGCGGATGATGTCTTCGGTGTACTGCGGAAACCCGGCAATCAACTGCCGCATGAACGGGCCGTGCTCACCGCCTTCCGGTGGACGGACTGTCACGGTGACAGCGTACGCTCGCGTACCCTTGTCGTCACCGGACAACAGTTCCCACTCGGGATCGATCTGGGATACACGAAACGACCACTCGCCATCTTCGCCCTGCATGTTGAGCGCATTGCCCGGCATGGCAACAAGTTGCCCGGTGCCACCATCAGCGGTGCGAATTTCAATCACGCCACGCGGTACCGCGACATCGCCTTCGAGCTTGCTCGCAAAGTAGATCACGCACCCGATGGACATCGTGATGAGGCCCGTGTGCACCATCCACACGCCGGCGTTGATCACCGTGCAGGGGATCTTACGAATGGTGGTGACGGCCATCACAAGGCAAGTGCCAAAGACCAACACGAGGAATGGCCACCATTGGAACCACTCCATCTCGGTCATCTCAAGCCACGGATGCTCACGTACCTGCACCCAAGTCGCCGGTTCCCAGAACGCGACACTCACGGGTACCCCAGCCGATCCCACAGCGCAATACACCAGCAAAATGCCCATCAGCACAAGCCCCAACTTCACGCTGCTGAGCAGGTCAAGGAGGGCTGTCATAGGTGATTTTGTGGTGGATTCAGGCATACGAATGGGGAAGTGTACCCCCCCACAGTGCCTTCAGCCGTTGTTGGCCGCGCGATGACCCGCGATTCTAGCCTCTAACGCTTGATCTTGGGGCGTATCACGGCACACTCAAAGGTGCGGCAGGGCCTCTTGGGCCCATCGGCCGCAGTGGAGGAGAAGGTGCGCCGACCATTGATGAGATTGGTTCTGACTGCTTGTGCCATGTTCACTCTGAGCACGAGTGGCTTTGCAGGTGATGGCGAGCTTCCCCAACCCGACCAAGTGCTGTCTTCACCAATCGATAGTTCCGCGAACTTCGGGAAGTCGGTTGATGCCTCCGACTCCTACATGATCGTTGGAGCACCGGAGTCCAATGGCAGCGCGGGCGGATTCGCGATATATCGCTGGGAGGAACCCGAGTGGATCCTTGACTACGTCTCCATTTCTGATTGGTACGACCCGGGCGAAGAAGCCGGTGCTGGTGTGGCGATTTCAGACAATGGCGTGGCGATGGTCGGTGTGCCTGGACGCGACAAGGGTGTCCTCGAAGCATGGTACAAGGATGAAAATCTCGGGTGGAGCCATGCGACAACCATTGCAGGCTCTAATGACCTACCTGTGGATGCACGGTTCGGTGCGGCCATCGACATACATGGTTCCCATGCCGTTGTCGGCGCACCAACGGGCAATGGCCGCGTTTTCGTGTTCGAGGAAGTGAAAGATAGCGGTGGTCAATGGTGGCCTATCTTTAATGAAGGCCCCACTGGTGGCACGGGCAACAGCAATCTTGGTCATGACGTCGCCATCTTCAATGACCGCATCTACGCCTCGGCACCCAACCACTACGGCGGCGCAGTGTTTTTCTACCAACTCATTGATGGTGCTGTGAACTTTGTGGATATGCCATCACTTGACCTGCCGTGGCAAGCAGGGGCCATCGGTAGCTCGATCGCTGTGAATAATGAAGTGCTCATGATCGGATCGCCACAGATGCCGGTGGTGGACAGTATCGGCGCTGTGTGGGGGTTGATGTACGACCCTAATTCCGTAGAAAAGCAGAAGCACTTCTTGATGTTCTATATCGGTAGTCCGGCAGGCAAGGGTGATGTTGGCTTCGGTGATGCCGTTGCGATATATGGCGAAAACATCGTTGTGGGTGCGCCCGGTCACAATGGCGGTGCTGGCTTGATTGAGGCGTATCGCTACACATGGAATGAGAACCCTGACAATCCTGATGGCCCGCCTACGGGTGCCTCGATAGAAGAAACAGGTCTAGCTTGGGGCGAGGCTGGCGATGCTATGGGCGCGTCCCTCGCCATGCATTACAACGGAGTCGCCGTAGGCGCCCCCAGTTCAGTCGATGGTTCTGGAGAGGTGAACTACTTCTTCAACTTCGACGGCGACGGCGAAACCGCTATCTCCAACCCAGTTCCCACCACCGCTGCAACGCTGATTGACATCAACGATGCCGAGGTCCAGCCTCACGCGATTGATCTCTTTGGTGATTTTGCCGTCGTCGGCTTCCCTGATGCGAACAACAGCGCCGGTAGTGCAACGGTCATGCAACGCAGCAGTGGCATGTGGACACCTATCGGGGAATTATCTGGGTCCATCGGTGATCACATGGGCTTTGCCGTAGCGATTACAGATGGGCGCATCGCTGTGGGCAGTCCAAACGCTAATGGTATGCGAGGACAAGTGCACACTTGGAATATTGCGGAAGACTTATCACTCACCAACCCCCAAACACTAGAACCATTTAGTCACCTTCAGGCTCATGCTGGTTACGACATAGACCTCTTCACAGTAGAAGCAATGGAAGGCGATGTGCACTATCTCATTGTTGGTGCGCCTGGCATAGACATCAATACAGGCGGAGTGCTTACGTACGGTGCTTACGCCATCTACAAACAGTACCCCAGCCAAAATGAATGGACCCTTGTGCACAGCGCCCAGCAACCCTTTGCTGGACTGCATGCAACTGGAACTGCTGTTGCGATTGGACCTGCTGACGGCACGGTGGTCGCCTATGTCGGCGCACCTCTCTATGACTGGGATGACTCGATGGCCGCCGATACGGGCGTTGTCCGAGTGCTGGCCGAGAATATCGGCTGGGATCACATGGACGACTTTCCGTCTTCTATGCCTCCGACTTCAGATTGGGGTGGCCAATTCGGCACCGCCATAGACGCTCGATACAACGATGTCATCATTGGCCAGCCTGGTGGAACTGACAGTTACCCCGCTGGCGCTGCAATGCTGATCGAGGATGTAACAAGCGGCGGCACCATACACATGTTGGCGCCTACCGCATCATGGCCTTCCCATTGGGGCTTTGGCCGTTCAGTGGCCATCAGCCATGATGGCAAGGACCACTGGGCATGTGTGGGCGCACCCGGCTTCCAGTCCTTTCGTGGGCCAGACACAGGCTCAGTCGAGGTCTACCTGCGTGGGTATGACGGCAACTACCTGCTCCATACTCGTGTGCAAGCAATGGGCCTAGAGGACATAAATGACCTTGGTGGACGCGTGGCCATCAGTGACAACACGCTTATGTTCACAAATGACCGTTCGGGAAATCATGCCCCACCAGCAGCCTTGGCAACCACAGAACTGGCCCGAACTGTGAATTGGAAAGCCGATACCGGTGGCACCTTCACTGACCCGAACAACTGGACCGTGCCCCCGCAGCCAAATTGCACCTACGTCTTCTCGCTCCTCGAAGCAGATCCATACCCCGTGTTCCTCCGCAATACCAGCCAACTGCGAGTTGGTCATATTCAGGTGGCCTTTGACTCACCAATCCTCGTTTTAGATGAAGATGGCGACAGCGCCATAGTGGAACATTTGTCATTACAACTTGGATCAAACCCATCGGTGCGTGCCGGCAGCATGATGGTTGACTGGGGCACCCTGAAGCTGATTGGTGACACAGATATTGGGAATGTGGACGCTGGTGAAGCCGGCCGGTTAGGCATCAGCAAACTCGGCCGTCTAACCACTCAGGGCACCTTTAGTTTGGCATCGAACTCGGGTTTAGAGATGGCTTTGGGCTATGAGACTGAGTCGGGTCATATCTACACCGTGACGGAATCTGTCAATCTCTCCGGTTCCTTGCGTGTCTGGATCGAGCCCGAGGCCACCACAACGGTTCAAGTCGGTGACCGGTTCGTGGTCATCGACTCTGCTACTACACCATCTGAAGGAAATGATCGCTTTGGCGCAGCCATCTTGCCTGCTTTGTCTGATGACAAGGCATTTGCGCTAACCTACGGCCCCGCACCGGGCACCAGCGACGGTTCGTGGCAAGCGGCTATTGAGGTGGTAAGTCTTTCAGGCCTTCTGGGCTTTGGTGATCCCAACTCGCTTACCGTTTCAGGCACACCCATCGCGATGGAGATAGTTGATCTCAACAACGACGGCGCAGATGAAATTTGCGTGGTATTCGACGGTGAGCCAGGCCAACTGATCGTGTTCGAGAACGACGGATCGGGTGGCGTGGGCCAGCAACTGGTGCAGAACACTCTGCACTTTCCGACCAGCCTTGCGATGGGCGACTTTGACAACGACGGCAACACTGATCTTGCCGTGGGCCATGCCAGTGGTTGGGTCCGTGGTTTCTACAACGACACCGGCAACCTTTCCGATGGTTTCTCGGTGCAGGACCTATCGACCATCGGACCGGTCATGTGCCTCATCCAGGTAAATCTTGACGGCACTGGCGGCATTGATCTGATCGCCGGCATCGACGACACCGACGGCGACGGCTTTGGGAGCTTTCAATACTGGGTCGGCACATCGCAGTTGCTCGGCGGCGGGCTCGGCGGTGGTGGCAATGGCGACTCACCTTCGGGTGTGCCAGTGTTTGGCGACCCGAGTGAAGATGAGGGCCAGAAGGGTACGCTCGCTGCATTCGGCACGAGTACCGGAAATGCGATGAGATTGAAAGGTACCGATGTCCCAGGCATCGCCGGCAGCGGGCTCAGCTTCGATGTCTATCCCGCCGGCGGTGGAATCAGCGGTATTGCGCTTAAGGATGTCACTGGTGACGGTTTTGTAGACATCGCCGTGACCTCTGGGGCTAACGACTCGATCGCCTTGCTTCGCAGCAATTCGGATGGTTCCGACTTCATGCCCAGCATGCAGATCCCCGTGGGCACAAATCCACAGGACATCGAAGCGATCGATGTCGATGATGATGGCGACATCGATCTGGCCACCATCACCGTAGACAGCGAAGGCAACCCCATCGTCCGCGTGCTCGTGAATGAAGGTGGCCTGAACTTCACCAGCATGGATCTTTCCTCTGGAGACTCTCCCAAGCTCATCGGCATGGGTGACATCGACGGCGACGGCATCCGCCAGTTGGTCACGATCGGTGGGGGTAGCAGCGACAGTCTTGTCGGTGGCAACGGTCAACTGGTAATGCGCGAAGTGGACGAGCCTGCCCCATGCCCCGGCGACACCGATGGCAACGGCATCGTGAACATCGACGACCTACTCACGGTGATTGGACAGTTTGGCAAAGACTGCAACGGTGGCTGTAACGGTGACACCAACGATGACGGTGTCGTGAACATCGATGACGTGCTGCAGGTGATCAGCGCCTTCGGCCCCTGTTGAAGCGGCCCTTTGGCCTACTGATGAGTCTGTACACGCCTGGACCACGTTGATTTGCCCATTGCGCATTGCAATCAGCTCGTGTTTTGCAATAGTGAGAACTGCGCCGTGGTCCGACGAGTATGGGGAGGATCACGAGTGTGGAGAGAAGTCATGCTAGACCTGGACAACGTTATGAGTGCCTTGTGTTGTGGTGTGATCGCAGTGCTCTTGCCCTGCGGTCTCGCCGCTGCTGATCTGCCTCGATTGGATGAGTGGCAAATCATTCGCGCCGAATACGCGAGCGAAAGCGCGCAGGACTTCTTCGGGGCAAGAGTCTCAGTGGAAGGTGATCTCATGGTGACCGCAACTGGAACCAATGAGGTGCTGGTGTATCGCTGGGGCAATGATCGTGTGTGGTCATATGAGACGACGATTACAGATGCAGATGAAAGTGAAACCTTCGGCATTGATGTCGCTACCGATGGAACGTTGATCGCCGTACTTGATGGGGCCAATGGCCCAACGGTGTATAGCTATTTAGCTGGCTTCGGTTGG
>JAKVBV010000015.1 GCA_022446965.1 Phycisphaerales bacterium | reverse complement strand
CCGTGAACACGACGGCCATGGCGAACACGATGCCCGCCGCCATGATGGCCGCCAAAGCGACCGTGCCCGCACCGGCGACAGTGCAGTGAACGCACGCGTCGCAGAGGCCATCGGCAACATCGCTGCAGGCCTTGAGAACGGCGAACTCTCCACGGAAGAGGCCATCGCCCACCTGCGTGGACTGCAACGACGCTTGAACGCACTGGCAGGCGGCGACCGCGTCACGGACCGCGTGACCGATCGAGCCACAGACCGAGCCCCGGAGCGCACGCGGGAGCGCCGCCAGCGTGATGCCGATCCACACCGCCACCTGTGGGAGGAGTACCGCGAAACCGCGCAGCATCTTCGCGAGGCCGTGGCATCGGGCGCCATGTCCGAGCGCGACGCCCAACGCCGACTGGACACCATGCGCAGTCGCATTGAAGAGACCATCGCACGCGAATCCCACGAGACTGCACCCGCCCGGCAACGGGATGTCGCACCCGATCGCCGCGATGACAGCCTGCGTGGGCAATTCCGTGACCTCCGTGAACGCCTCGCCGCTGCAGTCGCGGCAGGACAGATGACCGAAGACCAGGCCTCCAAGGCCATGGATGAGTTTCGCCAGCGCATGTCAGCACAGCGTGAGCGCGGCGGCGACCGCCGGGAGCGAGAACGGCCCGCCGGTGATCGACCCGCTGGCGATCGCGATATCAACCTGGACCAGGTCCGTGAGCGCCTGCACCATGCCCTGGAGAGCGGCCGCATGAGCGAAGAGCAGGCCAAGGCCGTTCTTCGCAGCATCGAAGACCGCCTCAAGGCACGTGGCGGCGAGCACTGACCGCCGGGTACATTCAAGTTCATGCACCAGGCCTCCTTGCGAGGCCTGGTGTCATGCTGGGGCGCCGCATATCCCTTTCCACGTGATCCTGAGGTGTGGTTTGGGATACCCTGCCCCACATCGCCATGGAACACAACGCCACCATTTTGCTAACGGGGGGAACCGGATCATTCGGCTCCAAGTTCGTCCCCATGACCCTGGAACGCTACGCCCCCAAGCGGCTCATCATCTACTCCCGTGATGAGATGAAGCAGTGGGAAATGGCCAAGATCTACGGCGATGATCCGCGGGTGCGGTTTTTCATCGGCGATGTGCGTGACCGCGACCGCCTCCATCGCGCCATGGACGGTGTCGACTACGTGGTCCACGCGGCCGCGACCAAGATCGTCCCGACGGCCGAGTACAACCCCTTTGAATGCGTCAAGACCAACATCAACGGGGCCATCAACATCATCGACGCCTGCCTCGACAACGGTGTGAAACGGTGCGTCGCCTTGTCCACCGACAAGGCCTCGAGTCCGGTCAATCTGTACGGCGCCACCAAGCTGGCCTCTGACAAGCTCTTCGTTGCGGGCAACTCATACTCGGGCGCCGACAAGTGCCGCTTCAGCGTGGTGCGATACGGCAACGTGATGGGCTCTCGTGGCAGCGTGATCCCGTTCTTTCTGTCCCTGGCTGACACAGGCACGGTGCCCGTCACCGACCCTCGCATGACCCGCTTCATGATCACGCTCGAACAGGGCGTGGACCTGGTCTGGCACGCCATGGAAGACATGGAAGGCGGGGAGATCTACGTGAAGAAGATTCCGTCCATGACCATCGGCGACATTGTCCAAGCCGCCGTCCCCGGTGCCACGCACGACATCATCGGCATTCGCCCCGGCGAGAAGCTGCACGAACAGATGATTGGCAGTGAAGACGCACCGCACACTTACGAGTACGACGACTACTTCAAGATCATTCCATCGATCCACAACTGGTCGAAAGACCCCGCCCGCATCAAGGATGGCGCCAAGGTGGCGGATGACTTCGTCTATACCTCAGACAACAACGCTGATTGGATGAGCGTTGATGCGCTTGGCTCGTGGATCAACGACAACCGCGACACCATCGGCACGTACTGAACCGATGATCCCCTACGGGCGACAGCACATCACCGAAGACGACGTGCGAGCAGTGCTCGACACGCTGCAATCGGATTGGCTCACCCAAGGGCCGGCCGTACCCGCCTTCGAGGCCGCGATCACCACCGCTACTGGCACGACGCACGCTGTGGCCGGCAATTCCGCCACGTCATGCTTGCACATGGCCTGTCTAGCGTTGGGACTGGGCCCAGGCGGACGCCTGTGGACCTCACCGAACACTTTTGTGGCATCGGCCAATGTCGGCCTCATGTGTGGCGCCGAAGTGGACTTTGTCGACATTGATCCAGGCACGTACTGCATGTGCGCCAACGCACTCGCGGAAAAACTCGAACAGGCTCAGCGTAATAGCACCTTGCCCACAATCGTGATGCCGGTGCACTTTGCCGGGCAGTGCGCCGACATGACCGCCATCGCGGCCCTTGCCGATCGGTACGGCTTCAAGATCATCGAAGACGCCGCCCACGCCATTGGTGGTTCGTTCGATGGTGCTCCTGTAGGCAATTGCGCGCACAGCAACATCACCGTGTTCTCATTCCACCCGGTGAAAATCGTGACCACGGCCGAAGGTGGCTGCGCCACCACGAACGACGCCGAACTAGCCAAACGAATGCAGTTGGTGCGCACGCATGGTGTGACGAAAGACACCGATCTCCTCGAAGGCGATCTGGACGGCGACTGGGCCTATCAGCAGGTGGCTCTGGGCTGGAACTACCGCATGACCGACCTGCAGGCGGCCTTGGGCGTGAGCCAAATGCAGCGTCTGAACGCGTTCGTCGGCCATCGCCACACCTTGGCTCGGCGGTACGAATCACTGCTGGACACCAACGCCGTCATACTGCCTCACCAGTGCCCGCGGAGCCGATCGGCCTTGCACTTGTTCCCGGTGCAGGTGGACAACCGCACGGCGGTGTTCAACGCCATGCGAGCTGCAGGCATCGGCGTGCAGGTGCTTTACATTCCGGTGCACACGCAGCCGTTCTGGCGACGGCGTGGGTTCACCGCGGGCGATTACCCCAATGCCGAGGCGTACTACGCCCGGTCATTCTGCCTACCCATGTATCACGATCTCACCGAAGACGACCAGACCACCGTGGCATCCACGTTGCTCGATCTGGTCACTTCTGGAACGTGAACTCGACTTCGCCTCGAAGCAAACCACCAATGGTAGCAGCCACCTTCGCCTCGTTAGCCGCTTCATCGAAATCAGGCTGAGCACGCTTCAACTGCCGAGCAAAATGCCGAGAGGCAACCCCACTGTGCGCCCGTGCAGTCAATTGACCTGCTGCATGCTCAATTGCTGCATGATCGATGGCTCCCGAAACACACGAATCGAAATCGAAATCCTCCGACCATGAGGTGACCCCGGAGAACCCCTGATACCAAGTCGATCCGAAAACGATCGCCGGCTTCCCCATACAGATGGCCTCCCAGCCCACTGTGCCCGTGATCGTTGCAATGCACTCACTGTTTGCAGTGAGCACCTTGGTATCTGCGAAACTTGGCATGATGCGGACGTTGGGAATCCGGCTCAATCGGTGAAAGAACATCGGGCCACGCATGAACCCGCCCTGCTTGGGGTTCTCCTTCACATATATCAGCACATCTTGGGGCAGCCTGCGCGATAGTGATTCGATCGCAAGCGCCTGATCTCGAAACACACCGCCAACTGCCGAGGTCGTCATCTCGGGCTGATACTGCAACGGGAAGTACACGAACCTCCGGTTGAGATCGACTTCAGCACGCTCATACTGTGCGAGGTGCTCAAAGTAGGCCAGTGCATCTTCATGGAAGAACTTGGCAAACGGATCACGCCAACTGGGAAAGGCCCGATGCACAGCATGCATGCGACGCACCGTACGAAGCAGCCAAGGGACATCAAACGCTTTCAGTGGCCGCCGTGTTGCCAAATGCGCCATCAGTTGCATGATCGACTTCGGCGTAATATGACCCGAAGCGCCCGCTGACTGCCCCACGGAATTCATATAGAACAAATCCAACCCGCCGCCCGTATCGACCGACATTGGCGGCGCATCACCATCGGGAAAGCAGCCGTAGTCACTCACATCGGCCATGGAATAGAACTGATTGGGAAAGAGCGAATGCGTGAGAATCACTGAAGGAATGCCCATGGCACTGGCAACCTGATTCACCACGAAATCGTAGGTCAGATGAGGGATGTTGAAAAAGAGGCAGTGGGTGATGCCATGCGATTCGATCATCCCGGCAACCCTATCGCTGAGGATGTGCCAGTAGTCCATGTAGTCGTACATCGAATGCAGCTGATGCGTGCGATACGAGGCCGACGGTGAGTACCGATGCAACTGATCCATGAACGTATCGAGCTTTGATTCCGCATCAGGAGCCTGCATCAGCGACTGCGCAGCCCCGATGAACTCCCCATCCTGCATCACGTGACCGAGCCGGCCTGAGCCCATGTCCAAACGGGACATCGACGATGCCTTGATGTCCGGACGAATGCCCTTTCGACCACCCAGGTGCAGTGCGACTTCGATGTCTCCAGCACTTCGATCGAGATGCTGCACAATCGAGCCACCATCGCGGCCTGTCGCTACTGCGAGAAGCCTGATCATGCCGCTCCCCGTTCTACCGCGTACACGGCATGACCATCACGTGACCACTGCACGGTTTGCCTGAAGCCGGCCTTCTTGAATGCACGGACTGACGCCATATTTTCTGATCTGATGAATGCAACCACATGCCTCAGCTCGGGCCACGCACCAAAGCCACACTCCGACACGGCATGCATGACAGCCACACCATGCCCTTGACCGCGATTTGGTGCGGCCAACACCACCGTGACTTCTGCCGCTGAGGGGTCGAGTAGATCAAGCCTGGCGTATCCGATGCGCGATACTGCCCCATCTTCAACGATCAACACCCTGCGGTCATGAGCCCCGAGCGACGCCGCAAGCCAAGCCACATGCTCCGCCTCCTCCACCGCCCGCTGCGTCGAACTCAACGCAATCAGTTCGGGATCATTTCGCATACTCAGAAGCCATGCCGCGTCATCCATGGTGGCAAGGCGAAGAGAACACGGTGACGCCGAACCGACCCCGTCAGACACCATGGCAGACACACCTGATCAAGCCAAACGCCTCTGCGGCTGCCACACCAACTTGAGCCCCAGTAGCGATGGCCTCTGCTTCAACAGCCTCCAAGGAACGAGAATGTGGCGCAGCTCGCATCTCCTCGGTGTAACACTGAAGTGCCTTCATTTTCGTCGCAAGCGCCTCCGAGATGTCCACGAAGACTGTGGGAGCATACTGCTGAACTGGGTCGGCCACGCCCCATTCTGTACTTGACCGAACCGAGAATGAGAGCAACTCGCGGACACTGCACCCGGGCTGAGGCCGACACGCTGTCAACACAGCACGATGCACTACCTGATGATCCACATTGAGGTCACCATGATGATGCGTCAGAACCGTGGTGGGCTGAACGCGAGCAACCTCTGATTCGATCGCCTTCACAATCTCGATGAGCGGAACAGAGTCCATTGCGTTGTCCGGAAAGTCAAAGCCCACAGGCTCATGCGCACCGAGCACGGCCGCGGCCTGTGATGCCGCACTTTGCCGACCATCAGCATCACCCTCACCGCGTGCCGACACGCCGTCGGTCATGAAGACTACATGCACACTACGCCCAGCAGCAGCGAGTTTCGCCATCAAGCCACCGCACCCCAAGGCCTCGTCGTCGGCATGCGCCGCAACAACGAGCACCGGACCATTCTGTTTCAACAGACCCACAGTTGCGCTCCTGTCACCAACCCACTACCGAAAAACAGCCATGCCCGCCGCTGAGCCGCAGCGGCACAACACGTCGATCACGCTCACCTTGGGATCGAATATCCCATCACCACCTTGATCGTATGGTTCTGGGGCCCAGGAGTGAAACTCCACAGCAATGCCCGCCGCCGCAAATGCCTCCAGATCGAGATAGTCCCGACCAAAGGGGCCGCTGAGGTAGGTGGTGGCCTCGACATGACGGCAGATGTCGAGCACCAACTGGCTCTTGGCTGTCGTAATCCCGATCTCACGGCTGTAGACCATGGGAACATCGACCTCCAGCGCGGCCATGAGCTTGGCCGTCGTTGCTGCACACAACGAGGCCAAGGTGCGATGCTCCTGCTTTAACACGGCCTCGAGATCCGAGTACACCAAGTCGAACCCACACGTCTTTCCATAGCACGCTTGCAGCGTCTTCAGGTGCTTGCCTACCCATCGCTGGCTGTTGTCGATTTCGACCGTGTCGATTGCCAATTCACCGAAACGCCCCTTGGTACGCACAGGCACCGTCAGCCATGCTGGTCCACCCTTGCCCAGCACGCGATTGCGATTCACCAGGCTGTTCTTCTCAAACTGCACATGATTGAGCACCACATGCAGGTCAGATTTGGCGATGCGATCAAAGTACCCACCCCATGGCAAGTAGGCAGGCTGGTTGATCGAGACGATCATGATGCTCGAAGCACCGCGATCGTGAAGTCATGCGGCAGATAGGAATGGTCGTATCGAACATGCCGGCCCAATGTGTGCGCAAACGCCAGCACTTCACCAGGACAGGCATGGAACTCGCCGGGCGTCTTGGAGTCTGCCTCAGATGAGAGGCAGTTGAACCCCATCCCTCGCTCAGACAACTGCATCATCTTGCTTGCAACGGCCTGCAAGAAGTCCATGGGCGATGTCTGCCTCAGATTGAAGATGCCACTGGCAATTGCCACATCACAGGCAGGCACATCCACTTCCAGCACGCTGCCCAGCGTAAATGTGTGGCTACTGTGTCGCGACCGACAGATATCGATCATCTCCTGCGAGATGTCGATGCCGTGATACTGCACGTCAATGCCAAATTCGACGAGTCGATCGAGCAGGCCACCGACGCCACATCCCACATCGAGCACCCGCATGCCGCTTGAGATTCCGAGCAATTGAATCAGCACGTCAAACCGCAACTGCTGCGAAGACGCAGACCCCCAGTCCACCGCCAGATGACCGTGCTTGTGGGCGCGGGCCGAAGCATCAAAGTGACTGGCGTTCGCCAGGTCGTCGTCTCTAAATGTCGGCTGAGGAGTCATTTCGCTTGCCCAAACGCACCACTGATCATTCCGTGTTACTGAGGAGCATGATACGACATCAGCTCAATCATCCGAGTTTCCGATGCCAACCACTGCATCAGACCACCACTGTGCGATCACATCCTTGCCATACAAAGGAACCGGCGGCAGCGCCACAGGCCGGGCCAACGTCTCACATGAGTCCGACAGGTCCCGCAGCCACGACATGTAGGTGCAAGTGGGATAGAACCGAACCTGAGCCTGTGAGGCAATGAACTTGCACGAGCCTTCCGGAACCCGGTGCAATCGCTCAATCTCGCGACCGACTTGCGCCACTGTCTCATCCGTCTCGCCGACCCCCGGGCATTCAACGATCACCCATCTTCGCCTATCGATCTGCGTGGACATGCATGCGGGCGGCGACCACGACCTAAACATCGGCGAGGCGATGCGGAAGTCATGTGTGTACTCCACAGCAATGTCCGTCTGCGAGCACGTGTAGAAGAACGACCGCCAAGGCGAGCCTGCCACTGCCGCCTTGACAGGCGTTTCAATCCCGAGATGCCCTGCCAATGCCAGTGGATTGCAACACCACAGGAGACGCTCAAACCGAAACTCCGCATCTGGCGTGCGCACCACTCCGCCATCGGCATGAATCTCCAGGCCGCGAACATTGCAGTTGGTATGGACCGCCTGAACATGGCCACTGAGCCAAGAAGCGACTCGCTCCAGAAACTGACCAAGCCCGCCCCTGGGATACATGAACTTCGTCACCGCCTCACGCTTGGTGTCCAGTGGATGCGAGCACAGCAAGGGCCCCAGCGATTCACCGACCATGTTCCTAAGTTCATCGCAGGTGTGCAGCTTCAATCTAGACATACCCATTTGGGTGGCAGCACACAGTGCAAGATCATGCGGATCTCGACCGTACAACCGAGTAGCCATCTGCATGAGCATGCCGCTGATCTCAGCACCGAAGGCTGCGCTCCAGAGTTCACCCATCGGCACACCAGCAATCTCATCCGCCGAATGCATACGAGCTCGATCCGCCGCCTCCATACGTACATGCTCAGGCAACGACTCGAAGGTTGGCGTTGAGAGGTGGCGAGCGATCGAATCACCAAGCGTCAACGAGGCCTCACAGTGCCCGAGCACCGGCTCCAGCGCAATACCGAGATCGTCTTCCATGAAGTTGAGATTCAGAGTCTCCTGCGCACCCCATATGTGGCAACCCGGATCCACAGACACACCATCGATCATGCGCGGACGAAGAATCCCTCCCACTCCGTCCGCTTTATCAATAAGGATGCAATCCCGGCCAGCACGCACACCTGCGCGGGCGGCCATGATGCCCTGCATGCCACCACCGACAATCAGATCCTCACATGAATAGTTGGTCATGGCAGGGCAGTCTCAGGCCTGCTTTTCCACTACGACTCGCCATTCTGAATGGGTGTCATTGTCAGCATCGCACACCTCGACGTGGGTTCGGCTGACCACACGCCAGCCTTCACCGAGAACAGCACGCAGATCATCTTGCCCGTAGAAGCAGATACCTCCAACACCGGTCAGTGTTCCACCTGTGATGTTCTCCACTCGACCATCTGCTGATTTCTCCCCCGCCTGAGCACTACTGTGATCATCACCATAGACGTTCATGAAGAAACGACCACCTGGCTTGAGCACTCGATGCACCTCCCGAATTGTCTCTCGACAAACATCAAACGCCACGCAGGTCAGAGAAGCCCTGTCAATCACGAGGTCACAAGAATCGTCTGGCTCTGGCACAGTGGGAAAGCTGGACAAGTGCAGATCCCCGCACAACCCATCTTCCGCAAGTCGGCTTTGAGCGGCAGCGACCGCTGATGGACTGCCATCAATACCACACACACTGAAACCCTCACGCGCCGCAAACCAAAGGTTGCTTCCTGCGCCAAATCCCAGCTCCAGAACACGAATCTGGTCTCGTGGAACACCCGGAGGCGCATTGCGAAACACGAATGACACCACGCAATCCCATGGATAGCGCTGTGCATGGCCTGTGGCGTACTTCTGCTCCCAAACTGGATCGACGGAGGCACTCATGCCACATCCCCCGCAATACAACTGGAGTCGATGGGATCGCCTGCCGACAACGCTCGAGAGAGCGTCGCCCCAACGAGATCACAGATCGCCGCAGGTGGAAGCCCGTCGCTAGGGCGGGCCAGGCAGACGTCCGCCTCACTGAGCACTGCCCCCTCCGACAAGTCCTTCGACGCACGACAAGACAGACGGCACAAGTCTCGGTTGCCCGCCTCACTCTCACCACACTGAATGCCAGCGGCTCCAAGTGCACATTCCACGTCGCGGACGCCCTGGACGAGATCGCGAAACACGCTCGGTGTAGCCGAGAACGAGTGATCTGGACCAGGCAACGCCGCATCCAGGGTGAAGTGCTTCTCGATGAACACTGCCCCCATCACAACGGCTGCTACCGCCGATTCATGACCAGCAGTGTGATCACTAAAACCAACCAAGCACTCGTACCTGTCACGGATGGACAACATGCGCCGGAGATTCACTTCGCTCATCGGTGTGGGGTACGAAGACGTGCAATGTAGAAGCACCAACTTGTCTCCACCAGCACCGCGATAGGCCGACACCGCATCGTCGATTTCGTCCTGCACTGCCATGCCCGTGGACAGCACTGTTGGCAGCCCTGAGCGAGCAAATGAGCGAACCAGTTCCACATGTCCGAGGAAATCGGAACCGTTCTTCATCACACCAACACCATGCCGAACAAGCACATCGATACCCGCACTCGATGTTGGCGTTGAAAAGAACTCTACGCTACGCATGTCACAGTGATTCTTGAGTTCCGGAATCCACCACTCTGGCATCTCATACCGCTTGAACATGTCGAACTGCGACTCGATAACTGTCTTGCCGCCGTTCTCATACGACCAGGTCAACGACCGATCGGCGATGAAGTCCTCTGTGCGGTAATTCTGGAACTTCACGCCATCGGCGCCTGAGTCAGCAGCCGCATCGATCATCGATTTGGCTAACTCGAGGTCGCCGTTGTGGTTGATTCCGATCTCTGCAGCGATAAACGCAGGATGGTCGTCACCGATCGCACGATGGCTCAAATGCAATGTGCGGCCATCAGTCATGCCAGTTGCATCGCCTCGATCACACGGCGAGCACCTTGTCCGTCCACAAGACGCCGTCCCGCGTGGGACATCTCAAGGAGACGCTCTGGATGCTGCAACATGGACGCCATCGTACACGAGGTTGCCTGGACATCCATCTCATCCACCTGCTCCGCCGCACCCGCCGAACAGGCCAAGTCAGCGACCACCTGCTGATTGTCTGCAGCAACCCACAACACCATGGGAACACCAAGGCAGGCCATCTGCCACACGGTACTTCCCGCCGCGGAGACCGCTGCGCGACATCCCGCGATTCGCCCAGCCATGTCCGGCTCACCAATGTGAACACTCACTGTGCTGTGACCCGGACAGGGCACTGCACGTGCTGCATGCGCTGCCGCTTCCAGCCCGACAATGACATCGACATGTACCGCTACACCGCAGTCCAATACCGCCCTGAGTGCGGCTGCAGTCGCCATCCCATCATCGGCGCCGCCCATGCATACCAGGACGCGTGCCCCCTCCCCATCCAACGGCTGCGGTGGTTTCAAAAAGGGCGTCCGAAGCAGTGCGTAGGCTGGCCCGGCAAGGAGCGTTGTTTCATCTGACACATGCATTGCATACGCCGCATCGGCGTCAGCCTGAATTCGATTCTGATCCAAAACGAGTTGCGCATCCAGCGGCCGATTCGCCAGATCATCCAACGCCAAAATGGCACTTCCTGCCCCGCGCACAGGATTGTGCCATCGGGCATCCAACTCGTAGTGGTCTACGATCACCCAATCAGGTTGCTGCAGCGACTCGCACAAAGCCATGCAATAAGCTGCATCATCAGATTGGGCGAGTCGTGGCGGCACGGCATGCACTTCACCGGAAAAACCACTGAGTACCCAATCCGGAATGCACTCTGGATGGCAAGTGGCCAAATGCACTGTGCAACTGGCCTCGGATAGTGCATCGGCCAACGCCATGCACCGCACAAGGTGCCCCATGCCCATGTCAGCAGAGCCATCAGCACGAATCAACACCATTCGATTCATAGCCGGCGATGGCAGATCATTCTCTGCCCCTTCATACATCACCATCGTGACACTGCTCCAGCAGCGCAAACATGCGATGGGCGAATCTCCAGTCTTCGGGGGAATCGATGTCGATGCAACGCTCGGCTTCGATCTCTACACCCACAGCCTCATCCCACACACGAGCATTCGGGTCGCGCCACGTCGCCGCAGTTGCCCAGTAGAACTGGCCCGCGTCGAAAAAGGTGGGCTCCAGATCTTGCGACCGCATCTCCATGTGCTCGGGCGACCGCGCCTGCAAGCGGCCATCACGCATCACATAGGCCCGATCGATCGGTGCCCGATGGCTGCCCACAGAGAAGCTCCAGCGTGCCCCATCTGTGACCGCGGCAAGGCCCGCTCGCAGATGCGGTGCCGTTACAAATGCGGCCGTAGCGTAGATGCAACACACCGGCGTGTCGTCTGCAAGACTCAATCGCGCGACGGCGTCGGCGATGACCTCGGTCGTGCCGGTGTGATCATCAGCCAACGAAGGATCACGCAGAAACGGGGTCGCCGCCCCGGCATCACGAGCCACCTGCGCGATGGCCTCGTCATCGGTGGTCACGACCACGTGCTCAAACAGGCTACTGGCGAGCGCCGTGGCGATGGGCCACTCGATCATGGGGCGACCATGAAAGGGCTTGATGTTCTTGCCTTCGATCCGCTTGGACCCACCCCGAGCCGGAATCACAGCGATTGGATTGGCCACCGGTCGAGTCTCCGAGGAACATCACCTGCTGCGAGGGCGATCCTCGCAGACCACATGATACTCCGCCGGCAACGACCACCCCTCCACCGCGCAGCCCGTGCACAGCAGCATGATCATCAACACCGTGATGATTCGCACTGCAATGCCCCCTATTGCAACGGCTGCGTCATGATGAGGGCCATGGCGCGGCGGGCCTCACTGGAGTGATGGTCCTGCCAGATGTAGGCGTTGAGCCGCTCCTGCTCCTTGGTGAGCTTCGCGTCGAGGGCCATGAACTGCGCCACTTGCTCATCGGTTGCCGTCCCCGTGGCCAACGCCAACTCCAGCGGGCGCATGTCCGCACGCAGCTGCAGATACGGCCGGCACTGGGCCCGAAACTCGGCGTACCGAGGATCATTGATCGTGTCGATCAGCGCCGGCGGCAAAGTGACCTCAAGCTGCTCATTCTGTGGCGGCTTGGCACCGGCCTCGATCGGCTTGTGCGCCGGAGGATGCGCAGCCGGGCCACGGATGGCCTGCCGTCCATTGGCCGGCGCCATACCTGGCACCTGTGGCGGTGCAGCGGGGCCTCGAGATTCACCAGATGGGCTGTACCCGGACGGTGTTTGACCAGTGGGCTCTGGTGCGGCGACATGCTCGGACACTGCGGGCTGCGCAGGTAAAGGAGACGACGGCGGCGGCACCGGATCGTCACTGCATCCACACAGCAGCAGTACACAGGCACTCAGCTGTGCCAGCGTGCGTGTCACTCGTACACCTCGTCGAACATGAACGGATCAAAGATGTGCTGACGAATCCACTCGTAATCGGCCCCGGGGAAGTACACATTGGTCTGGGGCAGATTAAACGCGTACTCAAGGTCATAGTTCACATAAGGGGAGACGCCAGTCCACACGTGCTGGGCACTGTGGCCGTCGAGATAGCAGAGGTTGATTCGGCCGGGATTGAACGTGGCGAGCTTATCGATCCACACGCCGCTGCCGTTGATGTTCATGCCCCAGCCGTTGATGTTGTGCCCACGATGGTCATTCTCGGGCAACACCACGATCATCTGCGAAGGGTTACGAATACGTGCGATCGAGGACACCAGATCGACGGGTGGCCCGCCCCAGTCGGGCGACCCTTCGCCGGATGAGAGGAAGGCGTTGATCGAGTACGTGCGGATGTGGTCGGTGTGGTCCTGCGGCGAACGGTAGAGCAAGGCATCCCCGATGTACTGGTACATGCTGCCATCGGTGATTGCGCCAATGAGTTCGCTATTGCCCGGACCGATGTTGGCGCCAAAGGAGTGCATCCAGTCGACGTCGGGATTGCGATTCGTGTCCGGCCCGGGGAACTCGCCGTTGTTGTCAGCCCCGTAGGCCATCCACGCCCGGACGATGTGCCGCTGATTGGCCAGACAATTGGCGGACTGTGCGGCATCTTGGCTTCGCGTCAGCGAAACCACGACGATCGCCGTGAGGATGCCGATGATCGCGATCACCACCATCAACTCCACCAACGAGAAGCCTCCACGGACCTGTGTCTCGTCCCTAATTCGCATGCCATGACTATACCCCAGTACTTGACGCAATCGAATCCTGATGGCCTTTACAGCCCCATGAGAGCCATGATCCTTGCCTAGGATGGCTGGCACCCCATGCTGATGCCCAACCTTCTCTTAACGTGTGTCCTGCTTGCCCCGCCCCATCTCGTGGAGGCCGAATCGTTCGATGACCTCGGCGGCTGGGTGGTGGATCAACAATTCATGGACTTGATGGGATCACCAATGGTGTTGGCCCACGGCATTGGTCGCCCTGTTGCCGATGCCACGACCGTGGTGCACACGACATCTGGCCCACATCGTGTGTGGGTGCGCACCCGCAACTGGGTTGCACCCTGGAGCACGGATGAAAGCCCCCTCCCGGCGCCTGGTCGGTTTGAAGTGCACGTTGAGGGCACACCACTTGATGTCACCTTCGGCGAGCACGGCGACGCCTGGGCGTGGCATGACGGCGGTGTGGTGGATCTTGACGAGTCCACCACGCTCACCTTGCATGACCTCACCGGGTTCAACGGTCGATGCGACGCCATCGCACTGCACTCGGACCTGCACTGGACTCCACCGGAAGGCGCCGCCTTGCAGGACTGGCGTGATGCACTCGCGGCGCCGGTCCAGGACATGGGCCCCTTTGATTTGATCGTTGTCGGGGGCGGCACCGCAGGCTGTAGCGCTGCTATCACCGCGGCTCGATCGGGCCTCACAGTGGCGCTGGTGCAGAATCGCCCTGTCCTGGGCGGCAACAGTTCGTCGGAAGTGCGGGTGTGGCCCGAAGGCCATGTGCAGCACGAGCCGTACCCTGCCATCGGTAGCGTGGTGATGGAACTGATCCCCGCCAAAGGTCCACGATCAAAGAACGCTCAGGCGGCGGCGGTCTTTGATGACGATCGCAAGTTGGATCTCATCCAGTCACACGACGCCATCACGCTGCTGCTCGACACCCATGTCAATGGCGTGGAACTGCCTGCAAAGGGCGGGCACATCAACGCAGTACTGGCCCAGAACATTCGCACCGGACAGCGGCTGCGCTTGCACGGTGAACTAGTGCTGGACAGCACCGGCGATGGCTGTGTGGGCGCACTGGCCGGGGCGGACTTCGCCATCACGACGACCGGACACATGGGGGCAAGCAACCTCTGGAACATCCGCTGCCTATGCGAAGACGAAGATCCATTGGGCGCCGAGCTCGAAGCGGTGTGCGAAGACGCCACCTTCCCAAGATGCCCATGGGCACTTGATCTAAGTGACCGCCCCTTCCCCGGCCGCGAGTGGGGCAAGACCGTGCCTGTGACCGGCAAGACCGAACCCATCAGCATCGGAAACTGGTACTGGGAGAGCGGCTTCGATCTGGACTCACTGGGTGACATGGAACGCATCCGCGATTACAACCTGCGGGCGATCTTCGGGGCGTGGGATGCAATCAAGAATGTCGACGGCCGCTTTCCCGCCCACCGACTCGACTGGGTGGCCTACATCGCAGGCAAACGTGAGTCGCGGCGACTGTTGGGCGACGTGGTGGTGCAGGCCGAAGACCTGCGCGACGGACGAGTGTTTGAAGACGGCTGCTATCCATGCACCTGGGGCATCGACACGCACTTCCCCCATCCGAACTATGTGGAGGGCTTTGAAGATGAACCCTTCATTGCCGACTACACCCGCGGTGCGGGCTATGACTACGACGGCCCTTGGTGGGGCCCATATCGCAGCCTGTATTCACGCACGGTGGATAACCTCTTCATGGCTGGCCGCAACATCTCCGTCACCCATGAAGCCCTTGGTGCAGTGCGGGTGATGAAGACCACCGGATGCATGGGTGAAGTTGTGGGCATGGCCGCAGCGGTGTGTCGCGAACACGATTGTCTGCCCCGCGATGTGTACACGAATCATCTGGACGAGTTGAAGGCCCGTATGCGAAAAGGTGTCTGACACCCGCTCTACGTTCGCGCGGTGTCGATCTGCAGCCACCGCGCGAGGCGCGGCACCAGCCAATACAGCGGAAGAGTGTCGATCGCTGCACACACGAACTTGAACGCGTACCCGGTGAGCATCAACAGCACCAGCTGCTGCGCCAGCGGCGAATCGTCGGTGATGACACTCGCGAGCCCGCCCACCGACCAGGTGATCAGGATCACGGCCACCGTGTCTACAAGTTGCGAAATCATCGTGGAGGCGTTGTTGCGCAGCCACAGGTGCTTGCCGTTGGTGAGACGCTTCCAGAAGTGGAACAACCAGACATCGGTGAATTGCGCCACCAGATAGGCGGCCATCGAGGCGAAGGTGGCCCCAAAGGCCAGCGTGCGCACGTCGTAATACGTGCCCTCACCGGGCGTCTCCTCGAATCCTGGAAGTACACCCCCCAGCCAAAGAATGAACAGCACCCAGGCATTGAGCACCACGCCCATCCACACCACGGCGTTGGCCCGCGCACGACCGTAGAGCTCGCAGATGAGATCCGTACACAGGAAGGTCACAGGGTATGGGAGCACGCCCACCGCCACTGCGAACGTGAGTGTGTCAAAGTTCTCCGTGTGAATTTCACCCAGCTTGATGAACCGGAGCACACCGAGGATGTTGAGCATGGCGAGCGTGCCGAGGAACAAGCCGGCGAGCACGAGGAATACCCGCTCACGTCGCGCATGCAGCGCACTGGCTTCGACAGGATGCAGCTTGAACCCCTTGGTCATAAACCCGACGATAGGCCAAGACGCCATCGCATGCATCGCTACACTGCACTCATGTTGATCCGATTGATCCGATCCATTGTCTCGCTCGCCATTCCACTGGGCCTTCTCAGCTGCGACAGTCGCGTGGTCAAGGTGGATCCACCAGCCCCCACGAGCATCTACACACACGACCTAAACGACGTCCACGGCACACCCGCTTCACTGGCTAATCACGCCGGACAGGTGTCCCTGATCGTCAACGTCGCCAGCCACTGTGGCTACACCGCCCAGTACCGCGACCTGCAGTTACTGCATGACACCTATGCTGACAGAGGCTTCGCCGTGATCGGCTTTCCCTGCAACGACTTCGGCGGGCAGGAACCCGGCGACGCCTCGGCCATCACCGCGTGCGCCGCAGGACACGGCGCTAGCTTCCCGCTGATGGCGAAGATCTCGATCAAAGACGATGCCACACGATCACCGGTCTATCGCGACCTGTACGCGGTCACGGATGTGCTGCCCCGCTGGAACTTCGGCAAGTACCTCGTGGGTCGCGACGGCACGCCCCTGGCCTACTTCGGCTCGAATATCGGCCCAATGGATGACACGCTCACACGGCAGGTCGAAGCCGCGCTGAACCAATGAGCAAGGCACCATTCGGCATTCTGTCCCCGGCCAAGTCGATGAACTTCGACGGCCCGCCACCGAAGATCGCGACCAGCCGTCCTCGATTCGCGGCACAACGCAAGACGATCGCTGCCCTGATGCGGGGTAAGTCTCCCAAACAACTGCAGACCATGCAGCGCATTTCACCTGCGCTTGCTGAAGACAACGCCCGACGTTGGTCCGTGCTCGGCCACCGCAGTGCCCCCAAGGGGGCGGCGGCCATGTGCTTCAGCGGTGATGTGTATCAAGGGCTGGATGCCGCGAGCCTCACCAAGCCGCAGCAGCAATGGCTCCAGGATCAGGTGCGATTGCTGAGCGGCTTGTACGGCCTGCTGCGGCCCATGGATGTGCTGCAGGCCTACCGACTGGAGATGGGCACCAGACTCAAGATCGATCGGGCCGCCAATCTTTACCAGTTCTGGGGCGATGCAATCACCACGGCGCTCAAACGCGACATGGGTGATGCATGTTGCCTCGTGAATCTGGCCAGTGACGAGTACGCCAACGCCGTACAGTTCGAAGCACTGAACGTACCGGTGGTGCGGGTGAAGTTTCTGCAGGAAGTCGATGGCACCGCAAAGTTCATGAGCTTCTACGCCAAACGATCACGCGGCGAATTCGCCCGCTGGATGGCCGTGACCAAACCCAAGACCGCAGCGGGATTGCGCCACTTCGATGCCGAGGGCTATCGCCTCATCGACGACGCCGATGACACACTGACGTTCGCCCGGCCGAAGCCGCTGCCTATGTCAGCAAAAAAACGCGTCTGACACCCTTTCATTTGAGGGATGTCAACACAGCCTTCTCGAATGCTGCGCCGAGCATGGCGTCAAAGGGAAACTTCTGTGTCACAAAGACAGCCGTCACATCCGTCTTGGGATCGATGAAAAAGAAGGTGCTCGCCGCCCCGCCCCATGTCCATCGCCCACCTCCACGCGGACCGTACTCAGTCATCACTGGGGCATTAAGGCCGAATCCAAGGCCGAAGCGCTGAGGGCTTTCATAGGCGGGGCTCAAATGCTGCTGAGTCATGAAAGCCACAGTCTTAGGCTTCAAGATGCGCACCCCGTCGAGTTCACCATGCCGCTCCATGGCAGTCATAAACCGCGTGTAGTCATGCAGCGTGGACCATAGGCCGCCGCCACCACTTTCAAATCCAGGCTTAAGCGCCTCGGTCCTGCCCTTGGCGTAGTGAGCCTTATCCACCTCGAGGGCGCCGGGCATCCCGGTCACGATGGGCATGATCGGATAGTCGGCCGGAGGCTCGAACGACGTGTTGGTCATTCCCAGTGGCGAGAAGATGTGTTCGCCAAGGTAATCGCCGAAGGTCTGCCCGGCGACCACTTCCACGACGCGACCGAGGACATCCGTATTTAACCCGTAGGTGAACGACTCGCCTGGGTCATGCACCAACGGGAGTTCGGCCATTGCAATGGCCGCCTGCTCTAGATTGGTCGTGTCTACGAACGTGTTGGCATAGGCTGCCTTGAATGACGGTGGCGCCGAGAAGTCGTAGGCCAAGCCGCTCGTGTGAGTGAGCAGGTCGCGAATCGTGATCTGCCGGGATGCCGGCCGGGCGTTCTCGCCCACACCCACGATCATGTGTCCGAACTCAGGGATGTACTGCGAAACCGGATCATCGATGCCGAGCTTGCCCTTTTCCACCAACTGCATGATGGCGGTCGACGTGATCGCTTTGGTCATGGAGTAGATGCGCAGAATCGTGTCGGTGCGCATCGGCGCATCGCTGCCGGGCTCGTGATTGCCGAAGGCTTCGAAGAACACGGTCTCCCCGCCCTTGGTGACCTGCGCGGCACAGCCAACGACATTGCCGTCATCAACCTGCTGCTGCATGAAGGCACGAAGATGATCCAGCTGCGCAACGGCAATCGCCTGTACCAGGCAGATTGCCAAAAACGGAACGATCATACGACGAAGCAAGGTAGTCATCCCCGCACTGTAGCCACCTGCCCTGACCAGAACCTACCCAACTGCCCCCTGCCGCCCAGTAGTCCACCCAAGCGGGCAGCACAACCCACGCCTAGTCATTCCATGGGTCAAAAAGACAACGGGGCCGCGGCATGCCGCGACCCCGTTGAAGGTCAGTTCAAACTGATCCGGAACGCTCAGCGACGACGACGTCGCGTAGCGATGCCGGCCACACCAAGCAGTGCAAGGGCTGCTGGTGCGGGCACGGGCGCAGGGAAATTAATCTCTACACCCTCAAGATCTTCGCCAAACACGCTCGCAAAGAGGTTCTTGATGTAGGTCGTGCCACTGTCACCTGAGGTGGTGTAGATGCGGGCCTCAATGACCAACGCGTCACGCTCACCGTCGTTGCTGTCGAAGGTCCAGCTGTGCCCCAACTCGGTCCACTCGCTGCCGCTGTAAGTGCTGTTGCCGCTAGCGGAGCCTTCGTAGGCTGTGATGTCATCGCTGGTCGCGTAATGGGCCCAGATTCGAGAAGAACTGTAGCCGTTGTCATTACTGCCAAGGCCCATGAAGGACACGTCGATCTGGTGGCCATCGGTCAGGCCAGTGATCCAGCAAACATAGGCTTGCGGTGTGCCACCGATGGGATCTTCCGTCAACGCCAACACATTGTCGCTGCCACCCATGGGATCAGCAACCACTGTGGCACTGCCGAGATTGCCGTACGACCCCAAAATGGTGCCGCCGTTGTCCCAGTTGTAGCTGGCTTCCATATAGGAGCCGCCCAGTGCCGCACCCGACAGGGCTAACACAGCAGCTGTTGCACATGCGAACTTGAAAGTCATGGTCCTTCTCTCCCTTGCACAGGCCGCGTTCCACCGCAGCCAAATTTCTCTTTCCTGCGCCGACTGTAGAGGGCCACTGCTCGGTTGTGAAGGGCTGAACACTCAAAAACCTTCTCTTTACTGGACTTACGCCACCGCGTGGCTCAAGCCAGCGGTGGGCCGAAAGGAACCGGACTCGCGAACTTCACCCAGTTCCCTGTGCCAGGAGCCCAAAAAGCCAGTTTTTGGGCATGCAGCAGCAGCCTTGGCGCCGCACTCGGATCCCCATAAAGACTGTCGCCAAGGATCGGACAGCCCAGCCCTCCTGCCTCCACCGGCGTGGCGGCATGCACCCGAAGTTGGTGCCGCCGCCCCGTTTCGGGCCGAAACTCCACTCGGCTCCAAGGGCCGGAGGCCCCCACACCACGGTCAACCACCCGCCAGAGCGTGCGTGATGCTCGCCCGGCAGCATCAACCCGTTGTCGCACATGGTGATCGGGGTCCTTGGCTAGGGGCAGTTCGATCACGCCAATGTCGCCAAGCACTTCACCCTGCAGGATGGCCGCGTAGTCCTTGCCCACTCGACGGTGCTCGAACTGCCGCATCAATGACCGATGGGCCGGTCGTGAAAACGCCACAGCGAGCAGACCACTGGTTTCCATGTCCAGACGATGTGTGATGCGTGGTCCGGTGGCCGCTGGAAATGCGACAGCCAGCCGAGATTCAATGGCATCGTGACCGCCCGAGCCCGGGCCTGTCACGGTGCGCAAGCCCGCGGGCTTGTCAAGCACCGCCCAACGCAGGTCACAATGCACCACGCATAGCAGCCCGGGCGTAGAGTGGCGCAACCCCTCCCACGCCCCCTCAGGGTGTTTGAGATGGGTCGAACTGGTGGCTTTAAGGCTGATGGTGCTCACCAACTGGGGCGGCTGACTCGAATTCAGGACACCGCCGCGGCGAGGGAATCCAGAATGCCGTTGAAGGTGCCGCTCGGGCGCATGGCCTCCACGGCGAGCGCTTCATCGGGCTGGTAGTACCCGCCGATGTCCTGTGGTGATCCTTGACAATCGGTCATCTCAGCGATGATGGCATCCTCAGCGTCGACCAGTCGAGCGGCGACGGAGGCGAATGACTCGGCCAGTGACGCGTCGTCCGTCTGCGCGGCGAGCGCCTCGGCCCAGTAGCGGGCCACCCAGTAATGCGTGGCGCGATTGTCTTCCTGGGGCACACTGCGACCGGGCGACTTGTCGTTCATGAGGTACTGCGTGGTGGCCTCATCGAGCGCCGCAGCGAGCACACGTGCCTTGTCATTGCCGTGCACCGACGCAAAGTGGTCGAACGACGCGGCCAAGGCAAGGAACTCACCGAGCGAATCCCAGCGGAGGTGGTTTTCCTTCTCGAACTGCTGCACGTGCTTTGGCGCACTGCCGCCGGCACCGGTCTCGAACAACCCGCCGCCGTTCATCAGCGGCACGATGCTGAGCATCTTGGCACTGGTGCCCAGCTCGAGAATCGGGAACAGATCGGTGAGGTAGTCACGCAGCACGTTTCCAGTGACGGAGATCGTGTCTTCACCCCGACGAATGCGATCCACGCTGAAGCAGGTGGCGTCGACCGGCGACATGATGTGCAGTTCGAGGCCGTCCGTGTCGTGCTCGGCCAGGTACGTGTTCACCTTGGCGATGAGCTGCGCGTCGTGGGCGCGATCGGCGTCGAGCCAGAACACCGCCGGGCTCCCCGTGGCTCGGGCGCGGGTGACGGCCAGTTTGACCCAATCCCGGATGGGCGCATCCTTGGTTTGGCACGCTCGCCAGATGTCGCCGGCCTGCACGTCATGGGACAGCAGCACATCACCCGACTCGGTGACCACACGCACGGTGCCGTCTGCGGTCATCTCAAACGTCTTGTCGTGGGAGCCGTATTCCTCGGCCTTTTGCGCCATCAAGCCCACGTTGGGCACGGATCCCATGGTGGTCGGATCGTACGCACCGTTGGCCTTGCAGTCTTCGATCACGGCCTGATACACGCCGGCATAGGAACTATCCGGGATGACGGCCTTGGTGTCCTCCGTGTCGCCCTGGGCGTTCCACATGCAGCCGGAGGTGCGGATCATCGCGGGCATCGACGCATCGATGATGACATCGCTGGGCACGTGCAGATTGGTGATGCCTCGGTCTGAATCGACCATGGCCAGACCCGGTCCGGCGGCAAACACCGCATCGATGTCGGCCTCGATCGCGGCGCGTTCATCTTCAGGCAATTCAGCGATTCGTGCGATCACGTCACCGAATCCGCTGGTGACGTCGACGCCGAGGCGATCGAACGTGGCAGCATGCTTGTCGAACACGTCAGCAAAGAAGACCTTCACGCAGTGACCGAAGATGATCGGATCGGACACCTTCATCATGGTGGCCTTCATGTGCAGTGAGAAGAGCACCCCGCTGGTGCGGGCGTCGTCAACCTGGGCCTTGAGGAAGACATCGAGTGCCGCCCGCGACATGAAACTGGCGTCGAGCACTTCGCCCGCCTGCAGTTCAAGATCACGCTTGAGCATGGTGACGGTGCCGTCGGCAGCCACATGTTCAATGCCCACCGTGCACGGTGCATCGATGGTCACGGACTGCTCGTTATGACGGAAGTCATGCGCATCCATCGTGGCCACGTGGCTGGCGCTGTCGCTTGACCACGCCCCCATGCGATGGGGGTTCGCGCGGGAGTACGCCTTGACCGCCTTGGGGGCACGCCGATCGGAGTTGCCTTCCCGCAACACGGGGTTCACGGCACTGCCCTTGACGGCGTCGTAGCGGCCCCGGGTGCACCGCTCTTCGGGCGTCTGGGGATCATCCGGATACTCAGGGAGGTCGTAGCCTTGGGCCTGCAGTTCGGCGATCGCGGTCTTGAGCTGCGGAATGCTGGCGCTGATGTTGGGCAGCTTGACGATGTTGGCTTCCGGCGCTTTGGCCAGCTTGCCTAGTTCGGCCAGGTGATCGCTGATGCGCTGATCTTCACGCAACCGATCCGGGAAGTGCGCCAGGATGCGACCGGCCAGAGAGATGTCGCGCGTTTCCATGTTCACGCCAGCCATGCCCGCATAGGCCTGCACGACAGGAAGGAAGGAACGGGTAGCCAGAGCGGGTGCTTCGTCGGTGTGCGTATAGATGATGCTGGGCATGGGAGGGTCCAATGGAGTCACGGGACGGGATGGTGAGAGCCCCCCATTGTAGTGGTCCAGCTGCCGCAGGCGGCGCCCGGGCCTGACACAATGCCCGTGATGACTGCGACGGTGAAAGCACGCCCCTGGACGATGCTCACGCTCATCACCCTGGCCTATGCCGTGGGCTTCAGCGTGGTCTGGGGCGGGGCCCACTGGCTCACCGAACAGCATGCCGAGCGATGGCCGCTGTACTTCGATTGGGAAGCCCAGCTGCCATTTCAAGCGTGGGCACTGCCGCTGTACTTTTCGATGGACGTCGTGGTGATGATCGCCCCGTTCCTGTTCACGCGATGGCAACCCGCAGCAGCGCTCATGAGCCTGTTCTTCATCCAACTGTGTATCGCGGCACCCTCCTTCGTGGTCGTTCCCATCGAGCCGGGATTCATCAATGACATGCCCACCGGCGTGTGGGGCGCATGGCTGTTCGAGCCACTGGGCCTGCACAATATGTCCCAGTACAACCACACACCGTCACTGCACGTGACGTATGCACTCACGCTGGCTGTGGGTCTGAAGCACGTGTGCTCGCCCTGGGTGCGTTGGCCGTGGGCGATTGCGGTGTGCTGCACCACGTTGCTGGTGCACGAACATCACCTCATCTGCATCGGCGGCGGGCTGCTGCTGTTCGCCGTCACCATCTGGATGCGGCCGCGTCTGGAGCAGTGGTTCACCGCACGTCAGATGGCGGGATCTTGATCCGCGGCTGATTCGAGCATTCCCTTGGCAATGCACACCGCATTGAGCGCTGCCCCTGTACGCAACTGATCGCCACACGGCACCAATGACAACCGGCTCACATCGGCACCGTTAACCGCCACCACTTCAGGGGACACGCGCAGCACACGGCGCACATCTTCAAGGTCGATCTGTCAATGGATCACTTCGTCCGAAGTTTAGACTTTCTTGAATGGACACGGCATGCACGCCATCCGCTAGCGTGTGCTCAAGAGGAGTCTGACCCATGTTCAGTGCCGTCATTGTTCTGTGTGCCCACGCCATCATGCCCCTTGAGGCCACGGCCGCCCTGCCTGCAGCCGAAGATCGAGCCGATGGCTGGCGCGCCTTGTTTGATGGCGCATCGACCAACGGGTGGACACCCAAGATCGCCGGCCATGCACTGGGCGACGACCCCTACGGCACGGTGAAGGTGGAAGACGGGCTGCTGCGTGTTGTCTATGACGGCTACGACGCCCCCTTCAAGGACAGGTTCATGCACCTGTTCTACGACCACCCGTTCGACAGCTACGACCTGCTGGTGGAGTACCGCTTCAATGGCGAGCAGGTACCCGGCGGACCAGGATGGGCCTGGCGCAATTCCGGCGCTATGTTGCATTGCCAAAACCCGCTGACCATGACCAAGGACCAAGCGTTCCCCGTGTCCATCGAAGGGCAGTTTCTCGGCGGCGATGGCAGGCACGACCGCACCACGATGAACCTCTGCACGCCCGGCACCCATGTCGTGATGGGCGAGTCACTCGATCGACGACACTGCATCAATTCCAACAGCCAGACCTACCACGGCAACCAATGGGTGACGGCCGTGTTCAAGGTACGCCCAGGACACGTGCAGCACTACGTGGGCGAGACACTCGTCATGGAGTACAGCGACCCTCAACTGGATCCCAATGACGCTGATGCAGAACAACTCATCACCGATCCAGAGCATCTCGAGTGGAACCGCGGCTGGATCTCACTGCAGGGCGAGAGCCACCCCATCGACTTCAAGCGTGTGTGGATCCGACACGTCGATCCCAAGGCGACGGTCAAGGACTGACGCGAAGCTGCAGATCCGCCTGCACCGGCGGGTGGTCGCTCATGACACGACAGCGATCGGTGTCCAGCCACTGGGCATCGGTGCACGCTGCAGCGAGATTGGGCGACGCCAGAATGAAGTCGATACGCGGCCGGGCCTCGAACTGCGGTGTGTCTGACGCACGCTGCTGTACCCAGAGATCGACCAACCCGCCATCGAGTGCGCGCTGCACCACGTCGGTCACGGGACGACCGTTGTCATTCACCGGGTAGTTCCAGCCGTTCCACCACTGCAGGCCAACGTCACCAAAGAGCGCATCATCTTGTCCTGACGCGGCGTTTAAGTCCCCCATCACCAACACACGCTGGCCATAGGCGAGCAGCGGCTCCACCCGCTGCATCACCTGTTCGACCTCCCGCAGTCGATGGGCGTGGCTGCCCGGCGAGAAGTGCACCACAAATACATGCACGCCTGCCGTAGTGGCATGCAGCAGCCCGTGGTGCATACCGTGGAGGTGACGTTCCTGCACCGAGATGGGCCACCGTGAACTCAGGCCCAGGTCGTACCCACGCTCCTTGAGTAACTCACCGTGAGGCAGGCCGATGCGTGCCGTGAACGAACGCAGCCGCGACGGTGTCCACCCGTTGAGTTCCTGCCATCCGATGATGTCCGGCTCGGTGTCCTGCAGGAAGGTCTCTGCCAGAGCCAAACGCTCTTTGCCCGATGGCCATGGGTCACCTTCCTGCTGGTAGGTCTGGAAGCCCACCAGCACGTTCCAACTGGTCACCCGCACAACTTGCGTTGCCCCGCAGCCACCAAGACCCAGCAGCACACAGATTGCCATCACCAAGGACTTCATTGCTCCGACACTAGCATGGCCGACATGCAATACATGATCCCGCTGCTGCTGAGTGCCTTGACCATGACCGCTTGCGCCGCCACGGACACCGTTCATCCACCGATCCCCGACGATCCGCGCTGGCTCGTCTACGCCGGTGACGCCGACACCGCTCCAGGGAAGGGACGGCGCATTGTCTTTGTCGCCGGCGACGAGGAGTACCGCAGTGAAGAAGCACTGCCGATGCTTGCTCGCGGGTTCGCCAAGCACGGATTCGAGACCGTGGTGCTGTTTTCACAGAACCCGGATACCGGCGTGATCGACCCGGAAGAACTGCATCACATTCCCGGCATCGAACTGGTCAACACGGCCGACGTGCTCGTGCTCCAACTTCGCTTCCGCGAGTACGCCGACCAAGACATGAAGCACATCATGGATCATGTTGACGCGGGCAAGCCGGTCACTGCATTGCGCACAAGTACCCATCCGTTCTTCTATCGCAAGAACACCGACAGCCCGTTCGCCAAGTGGTCGTGGAACAGACCTGACGGTGGCTTTGGCAAACAGATCGTGGGCGAAACTTGGGTGAACCACCACGGCCATCACGGCGTGCAGGCCACACGCGGCATCCCCCACGCCGCCAATGCCGATCACCCCGTGCTACGTGGCGTGCAGGACGTGTTCGGCCCCACCGATGTGTACGGCATTCGCAGCTTGCCAGAAGACGCGGTCGTCATGCTCGACGGGGGCGTGCTCACCGGCATGAAGCCCACCGACCCACTGTTGGAGGGCGAGAAGAACAACCCGATGCACCCAGTGGCCTGGCTCCGTGAACGTCCCATGACGACCGACACGCGCCAGCACGATGTGCAACGCATCGTGGTCACCACCATGGGCAATGCGCAAGATCTGAGCAGCGCGGACCTGCGCACCTACCTGCTCAACGGTGTCCTCTGGCAACTGCATGAAGAAGACGCGATCCCCGCGGACGGGCTCGACGTGGAACTCGTCGGCCATTGGGATCCCACACCGTTCGGCTTTGGCACACATCGACGCGGCTTTACGCCCAACGATGTGCGCAATGGCTGGCCACCGCACGCGCAAGGCACGCACAAAGAACCGTGATCTGAAACCGCCCTCAGAAGGGCGAGGTGAATGTGGGCGTGTCCACCGTGGGTTCGACAGGCGTCTCCACCACGTCGTCGACTGGCTGAGAGGACTTGCGTGGCGCGGGCATCGACACAGACACGCTGCGATCGGCAAGACCGCAGGCCAACACGCACAACGCGTGATCATCCGGGGCGACGTGGCGACGGCGACGGTCCGTCACGCCCAGAAGTGGCAGGCCGCCACCACGCACTGGTGTGAACACGTCGACATCCCAGAAACTCACCACCGTGGGCATGGGCGACTGCTCACGCCGCTTGAATTCATCCACAAGCAGTTCGCAGCAACTCCCACCACCGATCAAGACGATGTCGAATGCAGCGCGGCGTCGTGACACCCAACCATCGGTACCGCTTCGCGACGTGATGCGCTGCAGCAGTCCGGGCAGGACACCCACCATTCGGTCAAGTCCTCGACGCACCATCGGGCGATCCGAGGGACGGAGGCCTTGTTCACGACGAAAGTCTCGCGGCGGGCGACGACGCACGGCGCGGCTTGTGGCCAGTAGTTGGTCGACATCGTCCATGCCGTGCCAGACGCCACCGTCAGCAAGAATGCGTACGCCTCGCTTGTTCACAGTGCACACCGTGGCGTTGGTGCTGCCTGCACCAAGATCAATGATGGCCAGACGACCGTCATCGGTACGACCACTGGCAACCACGGCTGCGGCTGCCGCCTGTGATGCAGGCACGATGTCGATATCGAGCACACCGTCACACGACCGACCGCACCCACGTTGATAGCGCTCGGTGAGCCCCGAGAGTGATGCCGTCATGCTGGGCGCCCGCCACGGACCGTCGCCACTGGCACCAGCCATGGCCAGATCGAAGGCGAGCGCGGCGATGTCCTTGAGCAGGTCGCGGTAGGCCTGCCCCGAATGCGCCGGACAGGCGATGTGCATCGTGCCGTACCACCCACCACGACCAAAGGCAGCGTCGAGCTCGGTCACCATGCGGCCCAAGACCCGTTCAAGGAACAGCACCATGACCTCCTTGGCAGAGATCATGTGGTCACCAAGATTGAACACGGTCTGCTTGAGGCCGTCGTACTTGCCACTGCTGGCCGTCTCGACACGTTCGCCGGCCAACATGGGTAACCACATCAACACGCTGCGGTGGGCCGACGCCATGGCTTCGGCGCGATGTCCAATGACAAACGTGTCGCCATCGATCGCGAAGGAACTGGGCATGGTCACGCTGTGAGCATCGAGAGCAATGGCCTGCATCGCATCGTCGAATGGCTGTTGCCCAAGCACATTGACCACGCAGGCCGTGGTGGCCGTGCCCACATCCAAACCGATGCGAACCTCCACCTGGCGCGCGGCCTGTCGCCGACCTGGCGATCGTCCGGCCCCAGCCTTGCCCCGTGCCCACCACTTCCACGATCGTGCCATCCGCGTGCCCTACTACCTGTGTGCTTCCTGTCGGTACTTGTGGGTTCCCAGTTGGTTGGGAACCCAGTCCAACGTGGTTCAGACTATCGATCACATCGCTGCAGTGCAGATTTGCCTGCTCGCTCACACTTCGCGCACACATTGTGGACAACCTGTTGGCCGATGTGGAAAGGCACGATCCGCGCAGGATGTGCGCGACGCTGGCGCACCTTGACAGCACCATCGCCGCGCCGCTGCCGCATGCAACTGCCCTGTCCACCGTGTGTTGAGCGTGGGGTGCCCTCAGCGAAACTCCGATCACCCACCGCGGCTAGGCTGGTGTGCCGATGGCCAAGTCACGCAAAGGCAAGCGAAACAAGAAGGGCTCCGGGCACGTCGTGCCCGCCAAGGGGCCCACGCTTGACACGGCTATCGCCAACGAGGTCGAAGCTGCCCTCCCCGATCTGGGCGATGACGGACCCGCCTGGGGTGCCCTGCAGAAGACGCTGCTCAAGTCCACGCTCACCCCAGCCGACATCGCGACCGTGGTGATGCGCCGCGATCGTGCGGCACTCGCTGGGTTGCTCAAGCAGCTCCGTGGTGAAGCCGTCGACGACACGCCGCCCGCACCAACGCCCGTCGCCGACATCGACGATGCCGTGCTGCGTGAAGCGATGAAAGCCTTCCGAAAGCGGCTGAAGTTGACCAAGCTCGATCATGAATCACGCCTCGGCCGCAGTCCATTGAGCACCGGCAAGGACGCTGACTTCGACTCGATCTTGCCGCCCCATCAATACGACACCGACGTTTGGGATGCACTGGTCGCCAAGGGCGAGCTCGTCAACACCGGCCAGGGGTTCTATGGCTTGCCGGCCCCCCCGCCCACCATGCGGGGCAAGACCTGAACGCCACATGCAGGTGACGGCCCACGATGCGCAGTGTGCATCGCTCGCCGAGTTTGTCGGTGTATCACGCGTGCGCTGAAATCGCCCGATCGAGCAGGCGCAACACCATGTCGATGCTGTCACGCGTGATCACCAGCGGCGGCTTGATCTTCACAACGTTATGCAGTGGCCCATCGGTGCTCAGCAGTACACCCGAAGGCATCAGGGCGTTGACGATTTGCGAGGCCAGATCGGCGGCGGGCGCTTTGCTCGAGCGATCCTGCACGAACTCGATGCCCAGAAAGAGCCCCGCGCCGCGGACATCACCGATGCATGCGTGGCGAGACATGAGCGCCTCCAGACCAGCTCGGAAGTGACCACCCAACGCAGCAGCACGTGCCTGCAGCTGTTCGTGTTCGATCACATCAAGTACAGCGCTCGCCGCTGCACACGACACCGGGTTGCCCCCGAACGTGCTGAAGAACTCCATGCCAGTGCTCGCGAAAGCCTCGGCGATCGCCGAGGTCGTGACCACAGCGCCGATGGGATGCCCGTTGCCCATGGGCTTGCCAAGTACGACCACGTCGGGCACGACATCGTGCAGTTGGAAGCCCCACATGGCGTCCCCGACACGTCCGAAGCCCACCTGCACTTCGTCGGCCACGTACAGACCACCCTTGGACCGCACATGATCAACCACACCAGCAAGCCAGCCCTCGGGCAATGGGATCTGCCCACCACAGGACAGCAGCGACTCGATGAAGCACGCCGACAGCGCATCCCCAGCTGCATCGAGCACCGCCGTGGACGCTCCGACCATCGCCTGCACCGATAAATCATCACGCCGATAGGCATCCGGCATGGGCAACACGTGGACCCAGTCGGCAAGACCGCGTCCACCTGGCCCGTCGAATTTGTACGGGCTCATGGCAATGCAGTTACTGGTATTGCCGTGATAGGCCCCTTCGACCACGGCCACGGCATCGCGGCCGGTGGCGGCACGAACCATTCGCAGTGCCAATTCATTCGCTTCGGATCCCGAGTTCACGAAGATGCACGTGTCCAGAGGCTCGGGCATGGTGGCCGTCAGCCGTGCAGCGAGATCCAACACCCCCGCGTGCAGATAGCGCGTGTTGGTGTTCAACCGCCGTGCCTGATCGGCGATCGCGCGAGCAACGTGCGGATGGCAGTGCCCCACATGGCACACGTTGTTAACCAGATCGAGATAGGGATGGCCATCGGCATCGATCAGATACGCCCCCCGTCCACGAACCATGTGAACAGGATCCTGATAGCTCAGACTCAGCGCATCACACAACAGTGATTCACGGCGTTGCCGCAACGTGTCGTAGTCGCCTGCCGGACGACGGTGCACACGGCAACCGGAACACAGGACACGCTCACCCCAAAGCGGCCGACTGTTGTGCAGGGCCAGCAGGGCTCCGTCCATCGATTGCAGTGACTCGGGCGCATCGGGCATCGTGGCCCGTCGCGCCGCACTGATACATACGCTGGTCGCCAATCTCGCGACCACCATGGGAAACAGGACCTGTTGTTCGTCGGCGTTGAGTGGACGAACGGCGTCATACGCGGCCACCAACGGCGCGACCTGGGCCAGATCATGGTTCACATGCTGCAAGGCATAGGCGACGGCGATGGCGAGATCCAGCACCATCGGCCCTTCGAGCACATCGCCGAAGTCAAGGATGCCCGACACTTCGCCTTCGTACAGCAGCACGTTCTCGTCATTGAAGTCACCGTGCAGTACCCCGCGCGGGCAGTCGGACAGGTCACAGGCGTCGTGCAACTGCAATGCCCAATCGGCGGCCATCCGCAGATCGGGACACTCGATGTACCCCACGCTGGCACGGTGCTGCCCCGCTTGGGCGAGATCCCAGGCATGGGTTCGGCGTGCAGCGTCGAGCGACACGATCTGCAGCGCCTCGTGCGTATTGGCCAGTGATCTTCCGATCACTTCCAGCGCATCAGCCGGACACGCCTGTGCACGCCATGGCGTGCCTTCCATCCGGGTGAGCATGCGGGCCGTGGCGTGTCGGGCATCGATCTCCACCGGCACGCAGAGCTCGCCGGTGATCGACGGCAGTGGAATCGCCACCGGGAGCTGCGCCTCGGCCAGGGCGTCCATGGCAGCAGACTCCAGTTCAGGATCTGCTTGAGCCTCAACCGTGATCTTGAGCACCGCAGTGTCGAAGGCCACATTGAGGTTCTCGCCGCCGAGCCGGGTTGGCTCGCCCTGAATGCCCCAATGGGTCGAGGCAATCGCCCGGGCCTGTTCGAGTACCGCAGATTGAGCATGACTCACCATGTGCGCAGCCTACTGCTGGCCCGTATGGTGCGTCCATGCGAATTGTCCAAGTGATTGTGCTCACCAGCCTCACCGCGATTCCATCGGGGTGCTGCTGCTCGCAATCCTGCCCCACATCGGGGTGTGCCGCCACCGCATCGGCCGACACCATCGCGTTGTTCGACGGCACCTCTCTCGATGGATGGCGGGCTGTGTATCAGGACGGCCCGGGTGACATGAACACGGCGTGGCAGGTGGTCGACGGCATCCTGCAGTGCAAGGGGCAGCCCATCGGGTACATGCAGACCACCACCGACTACGAGTCGTTCAAACTGGTGGTGGAATGGCGATTTGATCCAGCCAAGGGTGCCGGCAACAGCGGCGTGCTGCTGCGTGTGACCAGCGAAGATCGCGTGTGGCCTCGCTCGATCGAAGCACAATTGCACTCACGCAATGCGGGCGACATCTGGAACATCGGCAACTACCCCATGCAGGCCGCCGCCGATCGAACACATGGCCGGCGCACGATCAAGGCGCACGACACCAACGAGAAGCCCTTGGGCGAGTGGAATCGCTACGAGATCACGCTCGATGGCGGTGATCTGTCGCTGGTGGTCAACGGGCTCGAACAGAACGTGGCCACCGACTGCGAGGTGATCCCCGGCGGAATCGGCCTGCAGAGCGAAGGCGCCTGGATCGAGTTCCGCAGAGTGGAACTCACACCCCTGCCTTGATGCAGGATCAGGGATCGGTGCTGGCGGTGGCTGTCGCCGTGCCATCGGGCAGTTGGCAGTAGAACCACACCCACCCGTGACTGGTGCGCTCGTACTCTTCGTACTCGTGAAAAGACCCGTTATGAGCCGCTTTTTCCCACCTGCACGACCACCTCGCAGGGAAACACGCCTGCGGGATCGCCACGTTCGGCCAGCGTGACATCGATGAGCTCGAAGCTGCAATCGGGCAGCCCTTCGAACAGCACATGGCCCTGGGCATTGAGCACACGTACAGGCTGATCCACATCGACCATGGACTCGTCCATTCGGATGTGAAGCGTTTTCGGGGCTCCGGGCTCGAGCACGTGAAAGTCCTGTCCACGACGTTCCACCACCATGCGATCCCGCGCCACGGGCGCATCGACCTTCAGCCAGTAGAAGCGGTCGTGCGTGACGTCATCCTGCAGCCACACGATGCGCTCGGGTCGCAGGCTGCGCACATGCCGTGCCATCCACGGCAGTCCCGCGGCATCGTCGCCGTTCATCCAATGCCCCTTGCCGACATGGATCTCCACCCAGTGGGGATACCCACCAGCATCGTCCTTAGCGAGCTCGGCCAGTGACTGCTTCCACTGCACCGCCTTGGCATTGCGATCGTATGCACCGTCTCGCTCACCCATGTGCAACGTGAAGGGCAGATTGCGAAGGCCGTCGGGCTTCGTTTCATTGGGATGCCCCGCCATCATCGCTGCAGCCGCGAATCGATCTGCCATGCGGGGGGCCAATTGAAACACGCCGTCACCGCCGGCGCTGTACCCGGTGAGATACACCTTGTCGGGGTTCACGTTCTCCGCCAGGACCATGGCGGTGATCAACTGATCGAAGAGCGGATCAATGTGTCCCTGATGCCACAGGTTCCACGTGTCGGTTGGCGCTCGCGGAGCAACGTAGATGCCCTCATCAATGGTGTACAGCCGCTGCTGGTTCTTCCATTGCTGCGTGTTCACGTGCGCCGGAGCGCCCCCGCCGCCGTGCATCGAGATGTACAGCGACCGGCCTTCCGCGGGAATCTCGCCGTGCCGGGAAAAGAAGATCGGCATCACATGGTCGCCATGGCGAAGTTCGCCCGAGTCCAATACTGACCGAGCCGCCTTGGCGTGCGCTTCTCGCCACGCTGCGATCGCACTGGCCACCGCCTGCTGCTGAAAGGGCTGCTCCTTCAGTTGCAGGTCGAAGCGTTGCTCATCAGCGGTAAGGTGCACTGCTTCGCTTGCATCACCCACCTGCAACGTCACCCGGCTCTCGAGTGGCAACAGCACGGTGAAGTGGTCGTTGGCATCGGCCGTGTCGTCACGGCTCCTGCCGCGCACAACCAGATTGCCATCCGCATCGAGCACATTGACGGTGTGAGCAAGACGATTGCCCGCTGCATCGAGCACACGAATCCGCAAGCGACCGGTGCCTTCAGGCAGACGCTGTCCGGCACTGGTGTATCGAGCCGTGACATCGTGCGCTCCATAACTGGTGTCGCCAGGCAACCAGACCAGCGGGAAGTGCGCTTCGTCCGAGCGCCAATCAACTGCGAAGATGGCGTGCCGCGGATCACCGGCAATTGCGCCGGCAGCACGACCGGTAAACCAGCCCTTGTTCAAGTCGTCGCCCGATGGCTCGGCGGCACCCGTGAAGTGCCAGTCGCCGTCGTGCCACACCTCCACCCACGAGTGATTGCCACTGTTGTCGGACCACAGTGGCGTACCCACAAAGCGTGCGGGCACGCCAACGCTGCGACACGCATCGATCAGCAGGATGCTCAAGCCGGTGCAGGAGGCCATGCCCGCATCGATGGACTCCTGTGGCGACTGATCCGCCTTGGGTCGGTTGGTGGAGTACTTCACACCGACGGCCGGGAAGAGCTGCTGATTGATTCTCACCGCCGCTTCACCAGTGGTTGCTGCGCCGTCGACCATTGGTGCGGCGATGGCTGCCAATGGCGCACGCCAAGCATCACGACGTTCATTGATGCTGGCGTACGGCAGGATGCCTTGCAGAAACACCGCTTCTGGCACGTGGTCCCGCCACGGGGACGTTTGCCATGTGTCCCAAGCATGCGAGGCATGCTCGAAGAGGAAATCGGCATCCACGGTGGCCAGATCGGCTTCCGGCATGTGTGCGATGAGCCAGATGGTGCACCACCGTGCATCCGGTGGTGTGCGTTCGATGGCTTGTTGCAGCTGTGGAAGATTGTCGCCTGCAAGCGCGGCGCGACGCGGTGCAATGAGATCCGCTGCTGCGGTCATTGGGGCTGAGAGGAGCAGCAGAAACGAAATCGCCAGGAGGAGGATTCGCATCTCGCCAGTCTATGTGACGGTAGGATCGACGGTGAGCGTGACCGATTCCGCACCCATCCCGTGCAGTGACGACCACACGCAGCGCCGCCATCTTGGCTTGCTGTCAGCCGCCGGGTTCTGCATCGCATCGATGATTGGCTCGGGCATTTTTGGCCTTCCAGGCCTGCTTGGTGCGTCACTTGGATCCACATTCAACATCGTGCTGGCCTGGATCATGGGCGGCGTGATCGCCATCAGTGGCGCCCTGATCGTGGCGGAGATTGCCGCGGGCAACCCCCGGGCGGGCAGCCTGTACGCAACGATTCGCGATACCTTGGGTGCCAGTGTCGGCTGCGTGTACGGACTGGTGAGCGTGTTCATCGGCTACATGGCCTCCGCTGCCGTGATCGCACTGATCGCCGGCGCGTACATGAGAACATTGCTCCCTGCGATCGACGAACGCGTCATCGCGTCGTGCTTCATCCTCCTGCCGATAGCCGTGCATGCCGTTCACGTGGTAGGCGGCGCTCGATTGAATGATGTGCTGATGCTCCTCAAGGTGGGCATCATGGCCGTGTTCATCGTGGCAGGCTTCACGCTCCCTGTGGAACAGATGACCGCCCCAGCCGAGGCCCCTTCGGCCCCTCCACTCTGGAGCGCCGCAGTGGGCGCCGCCGTCGTGTCGATCAACTTCGCCTACTCCGGGTGGTCGTCGATCAACACCGTCGCCGGCGAGATCAAGACACCGCAATCGACCATCCCGCGTGCTGTGATTCTGGCCGTTCTGGGCGTCGTCGTGATTTATGTGCTCCTGAATCTGGTCTTCATTCGAGCCATCGAACCGGCGGCCATGGTGGATACCGAGGGCGAACCTATCGTGCACATCGGCGCCGTCGTCGCCGAATTGCTGCTGGGGGCCACCGGTGGCAGAGTCGTCACGATCGCCATCATTCTGCTGCTGTTTTCAACGCTCACCAGCATGATGTTCACTGGCAGCCGCGTGCTCATGGCCATGGCGTGGAAGGGCGATGTGCCCGTCCCGATCGGGACACGAAACCGCAACGGCGCCCCGACCGCTGCAGTGCTCACCCTCGGCGGTGTCTCCACCGTGCTCCTGTGGGCAGCACCAGTGGGCACGTTGTTGGAGTACACCGGCCTGCTGCTCACGTTGGCTGGTGCGTGCATGTGTGTGACCGCGATCCGTTGCCGGCTGCAACGCACACCACGCGCGTTCAGCATGACGCTCTATCCCTTGCCCGTGGTGATCTACCTAGGACTCACCGCCTGGCTGATCGTGTCCTCGGTGTGGTCCAACTGGATCATCGCCGCATCGTGTGTTGCCACCGTGATCGTGCTTGCCCTGCTGAGGTCCCTGCTGCTGGCGCCAATGCAGACCGAGTAAACCTATACTCCTCTCCCCGAGGATTTCCCCCCATGCACAACCCGTCAACCAAGGGCACCTTGACCGGCGAGTGAGTAGGTGCGGTATCTGCTGATACAACTTCGCGATGACAACGACCCCATGGCAGACCATGAGGTCGGCTGCTTTGCGCGACATCTGCAGTGCACGCCCCACGCCATCGACCGCTGGAATCTGCTTGACGGGCCTGCGCCAAGAGACCTATTCGACACCGTAGACGCCGCGCTCATCGGCGGCAGCGGCGACTACTCGGTCGTCCGTGGTGGCGATTGGATCGACGGCGCCATGAGGACGATGCACCACATCGTGGCGTCGAACATGCCCACGTTCGCCTCGTGCTGGGGGTTTCAAGCCCTGAGCATGGCCTGCGGCGGCACGGTGGAGTACTTGCCCGAGCGTGGTCACATCGGCACGCATGAATTGCACTGCGAGGCGGCGTGCGCAGATGACCCGGTGTTTCGCGTGCTCGGTGACACGTTCACCACACAGTTCGGTCACGAAGACGTGGTCACCGCGCCGCCACCGTGTGCCCGCGTGCTGGTGCGATCATCGCACGGCGACTGCATGGCCTGGAGGCTGGGGGAGGCGCCCATCTGGGGCACGCAGTTCCACCCCGAACTGTCTCACACCGACCTGCTCGATCGATTGCGCCGGTACCCCAAGTACGTGCGCGATGTGGCGGGCATGGACATCGACACCTTCGCCGCTACGTGCGTGCAGCCATCCGATGCCGCTGAACAACTACTGCCCGCCTTCGCCGCAGCGGTCAGCGCGTCATCGAACTGATGTCGACTCGTCGACGCCGCCTCAACCCTCGATGAGGCCGATGAGCGTGTCCACGCATGCATCGACGAAAACGTCGTCCTCGGCGGCGGCGTCATGTCGATGGCAGTGCACCGTGTCGGGCAGTGCCGCTTCGATCGCCTCGAGATACGACAGCTCCGACTCGGGATCATGCAGTGGACCACCTTCGATGCAGTACCGACTCACACCAGCCATGGGCAGCATCATCACGGACTTGTCGCGCGTGTGCGCCAGCCGCTCACCGATGGATGCGGCAACCTGCCTCAACTGCTCGGTGGACAGACGCGGCGCAAAGATCACCGGATTGTGAAAGACGTGTTTGTGCCCAGTCCACGCGTCGGGCACGGTGTCGGGGTCCACCAGCAGACCGATGTGCTCACTGCCACCAGGCACGAGAACCTGCGGAAGGCCAAGTTGCCCGGCCGTGGTCAGTCGCGTTGGATCCGCGGCACGAAGGCCGTCAAAGAGTTCATCACTGATTTCGCCCAGGGCGTAATCGAACACGGCCCCGATCACACCCTCCCGCATGAGTTGTTCCATGGCGCGGCCGCCACTGCCCACCGCATGAAAAACGATGGTCTCGTAGCCGCGTGCACTGAAGCGCTCCACAGCACGCATCGTGCCTTCCGTGAGCACACCGAGATTGGTGATGCCGATCAGTGGCTTGTCGCCTTCGGACTGCGTCACCGCTACGGCGTGGGTAGCCATTCCCACGGCCGCCGAGGCGGCATTACTCAACATCGATCGCAGCAGCGGGTTCAATCCGAGAATGTCGCCCACCGAGAACATCATGGTGATGTCCTTGATGTCGACGAAGGCACCCACGTCACCGCTTGCGATGGTGGACACCATGATCTTTGACATGCCATAGGGCAGACTGCGCATGATGGCGCAGCAGTTGGGCGTGCCTTGCGTGCCGCCCATGCCGACCGCCCCCTGCAGTCGACCCTCAGCGAGCATCGTGGCCAACACCGCCGTGGCGCCGGCGATCATTACGGGCGACGCTTCTTGCCGTGTGGGATTGTCGAGCAGTTCGGCCAGCGAACAGCCGCCGGCGGCCGCCACTGTTGCTCGATCAAACTCGGCTTCACAGCCTGCCTCACCCACGACACCAATGTCCACCAGCACAGGCTCGCCACCGGCGTGACGAATTCGCTCGGCCAGGTACGACGCTTCCTGCGCCTTGGTGTCGAGCGTAGCGATCACCGCGATACGTGGAGCGTCGCTCATGCGTCGTTGAACGTGAGCGATGTAAACCCGGCGGCGGCTTCACTGACGGCGCGTTCAATGGGCAGTCGTTCTGTGGAGGATCCGGTCCAGAAGCCATGGCCCGACGTGTTGTCGAGCATGTACTGCGCATCGGGCGGATTCTCCATCGCCGCACCGTGCGCCACCAGGATGATGTCGCCGTAAATGGTGCGTGCTTCCTGATAGACAACCTCGGTGCGCTCGGCGGTCACTTCAATCGTCTCGCCACTGTCGTAGCCCGTGCGACCACCCTTGGTGGTGCCGGCATGGAAGCAGAAGATGTCCGGCTCGGCCTGTCGAATCATGTCGTACGAATCTTCCTCATCGAAGGCCAACCCCACGGTGACCATGCCAAACTCCTCCTTGGCGAGCTTGAGCAGGTCGATCTCGTTCTGCATGGTGATGCCGCTCTTCTCCATGACGGCACGGATGGTGGACCCCTTGTCCACATACGACAGGCTCGGGCCGATGTTGCTGACGCTCTCCACACCCATGTCACGACACTGTTGCAGCACCATGCGCATGTCCTTGAGCGGGTCATTGGCATTCAGACAGGCACAGATGAACGACGTGCCCTTGATCGCGGGCATGATGTCTTCACGGGTGTACCGTAGTGTCTGCTCGTTGGAATCGAGGATCGGCCACATCATCGACATGGTGCCCATGCCGTTGGCACGAAGACGTGCACCGCTGAATGTGTTGATGCAATCCACACCAGCTTCTTCCAGCAGCTGGGCGACAAGCCCGCTGCCGGCGCTGGCGATCATGATGGGTTGGCGGTTGTCGATCTTCGTGCGGAGGTTGCCGAGGATCGTGTCACGGTCGGTTCGAGGAACAATCATGCGCCCGAGGATAGTTGGTCAGATTGATCCTCGTCGCCCCCGGAGCCCGGCGCAGGCACGGCCTTGACCGCCGCGGCGATGTACCAGACAAGCGTGATGAGCATCGGGGCGATCAGGGCCGGCAACATCCAGGCGCCCAGCGGCCCTCGACCACCATGGGCGGTGACCACCGTCTCGATAACGATCAACAGAAACACCACCCCCACGATGCACGCGAGCACAGCCAGCAGGCGGACGATAAGTGCGTACTGCACCATCGCGTTGGTCTCGTCGATCGCGATGGGCGTGTTGGCAATCCATGGCACACGTTGCAATGCGAGCATGGCGGGCACCATCACACCACTGATCGCCGGCAGCAACCACAGCGTGGCCTTGCCCCCCCAGCCATCGGCCTCGCCGGCAGCATTGAAGTGAATCGGAATCGTGTCGGGCAGGCCGGGCCATGCCCATGCGACCACCACTACTCCAGCAAGCACCGAGACGATTGCGAGCACATTCAGCACGAGATCGCCTGTGCGCTTTGGCGGACGCACCTTGGGCCGGTCACCGTGGCCAAAGTTGAAATGGCTGCTCACCGGGGGAACGCCGCCGCGACTCCACCGTCCACCATGAGCACACTGCCCGTGCATGGTGTGCAGCGCGACGCGAAGTGCAGCACAGCCCGACCCACATCTCGAGCGGTCACGACAGACTTGAGGAGATTGCGCTCGCGATAGTGCGCCTGCAGCGCCAGGGTATCGATGCCCTTGGCCGAGGCTCGATCAGGGCCGATCTCATCCCACAGGCCGCTGGAGTTGTCGCCACACCCGAACACGGCATCAGGCAACACCATGTTCACCGCGATGTCATCCCCGGCCACTTCGATGGCGGCGACGCGACCGAGCTGATGCATACCTGCCTTCGATGCGCTATAGGCGGAGAACTCGGCGCCCGGCCCGTACACGTTCTTGCTCGACACCAGCACGATCGACCCACCGGTGCCCTGGGTCTGCAACACGCGAATGCCCGCCTGCAATGTGATGAAGGCACCGGTTTCATTGACCTCCACCACCTTGCGGAATGCAGCAACATCATGAGTGGCGATCGACGCACTGTGGGCGATGCCCGCATTGGGCACGAGTACATCAAAGCCGCCGAACCGACGGCACACGGCATCCATGGCTGCAGCGGTTGACGCCTCACAGGTGACATCACACTGCACTGCGAGTGCGCCCCCGACACGATCCGCCGCAGCTTGAGCTGCATCGAGATCCAGATCGAGCAGCGTGATCTCACAGCCCGCGGCCCGCAGTTCATGGGCGATGCCCTCACCGATGGCACCGGCCCCACCGGTGATCACCGCCACCTTGCCTTCCATCTGCTTGGGTGTCTTGCCCGCAAGCTTGGCCTGTTCAAGGGACCAGTACTCCATCTCGAACAATTCCAATTCCGACAATCCGGTGTACGCCCCCATCCCCAATCCAGCGAGTTTGGTAAGCACCGTGTGTTCGGTGATGTCCGCCGCAGCCGCAGCCGCCTTGGCTGTGGTGCCCACGCCGATGATGCCTACGCCAGGCACGAGCAGTACACGAGGCATGGCATCAAGTTCGGTCCGCGGACCAAAGTGTGCAATCCCTCGCTGCACGTAGGCGCGATACGCCTCGGCGTAGGCGTCGACCACGGCACGAGGGTCGTCCGATTCCGGGTCGATCCAGCATGGCAGGCACTTGCAGCGCAATGTGTGGTCAGGCGTCAATGGGGGCGACACCAACACACCGCGGGCATCGGGTCGCTCGAGCGCAGCGATGATCCAGGGTGCATCGCGAACCTCGAACACGAAGGACGTGTCGCGGCAGACGGCCCCGCGAAGTGCCGGCAGCACTTCACGCCAACACACCGACGGCTCAGCGGCGGCCTCGAGCACGGCCGTGCGATCAGCCTCGTATCGGGCTGCAGCCAAGGCCACGAGTTCTTGATGGGACTGCAGTGCTTCATCCGCAGTCTCACCGAAGGTGAAGAGGCCATGGCGGTGCAGCAGCACGCCTTGGGCCTGAGGGTTGGCATCGAGCGCGTCGGCCACGGCCTTGGCCAGCGGGAAGCCGGGGAAGATCCACGGCAACTGGATCACGCGATCACCAAAGACCTCCGTGCAAATGGCCTCCCCGTCGGGCCGATTGGACAGCGCGATGATGGCATCGGCGTGGCTGTGATCCACAAAGCGATGCGGCAAGAAGGCGTGCAACAGTGTTTCCACGCTCGGCGTGGGGCCAGTGGGGTCGAGCATGGTGCGGCGAATCTCGCGCACCATCGTCTCGTCGTCCATGGCCTCAACGGGCCGCAGCGCCCGCAGGGCATTCAGATCACAGGCCGGAAAGCCCGGCGCCTCGATGGTCGCCAGATCCCACCCTGATCCTTTGACGAAGAGCACATCGAGCCCATTGCCGTGGATGTCGGTGACCGTGCCCTTGGCCGAGGTATTGCCACCACCGTGCAGGACAAAGGAGGAATCGGCGCCCATGGCACGGCTTGTGCGAACGCGCTCGGACAGAATGAACTCGGGATCTGGGGTGGTCATGGGCCAAGAATGATACGCCAGCTGCATTTTTGGAGGGGGCGGCACACATCGCGGTGGGCACACCCATAGATGGGAGTGAACACCCTTCCTTTGCTCACCCCTCTCTGGAGTTTTCCATGCGTACCACGCTGCTCTCACTGCTCTTCGCCTCAACTGCAATCGCCACGCCTGCCGTCGCTCAGAACTGGGAAATGACCACGATCCCGTGGGATGGCCCGTTCACTGACCTTATCCCAGGCGACATTCCGGACATTCCGGACACCCCGGACATTCCAGATGACGATCCTGGAGATGACGTCGATCCGGCCGATGAGTGCCCCCGCTTCCCCTTCTTCGAAGACATGGCCGTGCACTCCCCGTACTACGCAGGCGACAGCTTTATCTCCCATGGCGTGCACTTCACCGTTGCGCCTTTCCAATGGAGCTCGGGCACCTGGTACAACGGCGGCAAGGTGTATGCCGACAACGCCAACCGCGCCTGCGGCACCGGACAAGATCTGTTCACCAACAACGCCAACGTCCAGATTCGATTTCGCCATCGCGTCGTCCACGACGTGTACTGGATGTTTGGCGAGTACGGCGGCAACGTCAACATCGAAATCAACGGCGACTTTCGCAACGTGAACGACTATCGCGACCTCGACGGCATGATGGTCGGCGGCGTGCTGATTCATGTGCTCTGGGGCGGCTACGGCAATGACTGCGGGTGCATCCTGCTCGATGGTGCCGTGCAGAAGCTCGCCGTGGGCGGCCAGGAGCACTGGATGGATTGCCTGCGGTGGAAGCGCGGCCTTGGCCCGCACAACCCGAATTGGAACCCACGCGACGGCGGCGATGTGAATCGCGACGGCAAGGCCGATGTGCATGACCTCATGGCGGTGCTGGCCAAGTATGGCACCGATGACAGCGATGCTGATCTCGACGCCAGTGGATCCGTAGATGTCCGTGACCTGCTGGCCACGCTTCGTGGTATCGCTGCGGGCCCCACGCCGCATCCGGACCCGGCAGGCATCGCGCCGCTGCCATCCCCTTGATCTCATACTCCTCTCCTGATGCAGCAGGCCCTCGGCACACGCCGAGGGTCTGCTGCGTTGGGTAGGCTGCGGCGATGATCACAACACTGCTGCTGGCCTTGACACTCATTCATGATCCTGTGCTCGAGCACGATGGCACCTGGGGACACGACCCCATCGGCGCCACCCACGGCGGCGTGGCCGTGCTGACCGACGGCCGTGTGCTGGTAAACACCGACACCGACAAGGGCACCTTGGTCTTCGCACCTGACGGCCAACCCACTGGCAACATCGCAGTGCGATACCCAGGCATTCACGGCATGACCGTGCGGGCCGAGCCCGAAGGCGACCGCATCTACGCCGCCCATACTCGAGGCAAGCAGGCGCTCAAACTTCGTCCCGATGGATCGCTCGTCTGGGCCATCGGCGTGCCGATGGAATCAGGCAAGTACGCCGCACCTGGGCACTACAACCCCACCGCGATCACAGTGGGTTCAGATGGCCGCATCTATGTGGCTGACGGCTATGGTCAGCAATGGGTGCACATCTTCGGCCCGGACCTGCGATACCAGTCCAGCTTCGGAGGCCATGGCACCGGCGACGGGCAGTTCCGCACGTGTCACGGCATCCTGCTCGACACCCGCGCAACACCGCACACGCTGCTGGTGTGTGATCGTGAGAACGGCCGCCTCCAGCGATTCTCTCTCGATGGCGAGTTCATCGAAGTGCACGCCACGGGGTTGCACCGCCCGTGCGCCGCGGACATCTCCAAGACAGACGGCACGCTGGCCGTGGCAGAACTCAACGGCCGCGTCACGTTGCTCAATCCCGACGGGTCAGTGCAGGCACACCTCGGCCACAATCCCGAACAGGGACAACATGCCAATTACGGCGTCGCCGTTGATGCTTGGCAGCCGGGCGTGCACACCGCACCGCACGGCATCGCCTGGGATGCCAAAGGCAATCTCTACGTGCAAGACTGGAACGCCCACGGGCGCATCACCCGCTGGGCACTCGCCGAACACGGTCATTGACCGGCGATCGCGTCCATCTGATCCGGGTGCACACGAACCGTGCGGATGTAGGGTGACTCACCCTTGTCCCAGTGGCCGTACGTCGTCGTGACGATCGTGCCGTCTGACAACAGGAGTACACCGGGATACGCACAATCGCCACGATGGTGATTGTCCTTCAGCCGCACGCGGTATTCACCGGGCAGGCCCTGTTCAATGTCGTCCCAGGTGCCGACCCACCCCACCCAGTCGCCCTTGGTCTCGCTCACGTGGGTGGTATCACGAAACGAGATGAACAGCCGCCCGTCGGGCAGATACACACCCGTGTGCCTGTCGCCGGTGAGGGATGCGGGCAGCTCACGAGGCGGAGACCATGATGCGCCTTCGTCATCACTGAAGATCACGTAGCTGTTGCGTCGGCGGCTGTTCTCCCGCAGCAACACGGCAAGCCGTGTGCCATTGGGCGAACGAATGCAGCCTGGTTCGCACAGATGCAGATCCTGCCCGGCCCACACGATGTCGGGGGACGACCACGTCAGACCGCCATCATCGGACACGGTGGAGTACAGCGTGAACGTCACCGGCGAAGTTGCGGTGCTCTTGGGCCCGAAGAACCGTCCGTCGTCGTGGAACATGGCCAGATAGCGACCGTCCGCCAGCCGTTCGACGAAGCCCATTACCACGATGCCGCCCCAGTCACCCACCTGTTCCAGTGGCGACCACGACACGCCATCATCTTCACTCACAGCCAGGCGAGCCGGATACAACCCCGACCACATGATGAGCCGCTTGGTGCCGTCCCTTGGGTCGATCACACGATGAATGGTGGGCACTTCTCGACTGGTGGACCAATTCTCCGGCACGGGAAGCCGCTCCGACCAGGTGACGCCACCGTCATCAGAACGCTTCAAGCACACACCACCACGACCATGTCCCTTGGGGTACACGCACACGATCGTGCTGCCGTCTTCCAGCAACACCGTGGTGGGATGACCAAGATATTGGCCTGCTTCGCGATCGACGACCACGTGCACGTCGTCCAACTGATCGAGATCCACCAGGGGGATGCTGTAGTCACGGGTGGGCACCAGTGCCTCGAGTTCACGCATTGTGAATGTTGAAGCGGTGATCACGCCGCCATGGGCGAATGTCACGCGCATTGCATCGCCAGCTGGCTCGATGTGTGTCGCCGACACCTCGTCGAGATCCGCGCCATCCACCAACTTGGCCGTCCATGTGCCTTCACTGCGGGACAACATGTCGTCGAGTGTGCCGCACCACAGCACGCCGTCTTCGAACGTCGGACTGGACTCGTTCGTGTCCTGAAAGGCGATCAGCACTCGACCGTCACCAAGCATGTGGGTTGTATGCCCACGTCCCTGCAGCACCGTGGGGAGGTTGTTCAGATCAAAGGTGCTTGTCGCCTGGGCCAACTGCCCTGGCGCGGACACCGATGTGCGCACGGCGCTGAAGTCCACCCACGGCGTGTTCACGGTGCGACCCTTGAAATGGGCCGGCACCTTGGGGTGCACGTCGCCGGCGATGGTCCACCGATCGATCTCCATCGTCGACCGCATGGGGTCGAATGACAACGTCTCGATGGGACCGTCGATCACGGCCGTCTCGATCACGTCGCCATTGACCATGAAGAAGACCTGATCGCGGTTCCGGATGATCTCGAAGTCGATCCACGAACCCGGCTGGAACAGCACCTCAGCCGGATGCAGCAGCCGAAGCCCCCCCATGTGCGGCCCGTTGCGGAACAGTGTGCCATTGGCGCCTTCGAACCCGAACACGTCCGGCCCCAAGTGAAAGGCCGCAGCGGAATTGTCCTGATCCAATAGACGCAATCGGGCCGCCATGTGAAATGCCCCGTCGCCCACCTCAAGGCCACCGGTCAGCCGATGTCCAGCACCGTGCCCCCGCATCGTGTCGCCCTCCTGCGACCATGCCTCAGGCAGCGCCTTGCCGGCAGCCACCATGGGCCGGGGCAAACTGCGCACTCGCAATGGCTGGAGCGCGGTGTCGGCTGGTGCGGGCACGCCACGCAGGGCCTCGAACACCGTGGCCGCCATGATCTCGTTACCACGGGTGTTGGGGTGAATTCCATCGGGAATGAGATCCGTCCGACCGGCCAATGGCGTGGTGAGATCGATCACCGACAGGCCGCGATCAGCCGCCGTCTCGGCAATGATCGCTTCGATCGCGGCGCGGGGTTCTCCACTGGAGTCGATGTGCCGGTACGGCGACAACATGGGCGTCAGCGTGCTCAGCCAGATCGCCGGCTGCGATGGCAACGCGCCCAGCCGGTCGAGCATCGACTGCAGCTCATCGCTGAATGCATCGAGATGGTCACGGTTGCCCGGCGCAGCATCATTGGTGCCCAAGTTGAGAATCACGATGTTGGGATCAAAGGCCATCGCCGCATCCGCCTCGGGCTGATCCCACCATGGCAGGCGGCCGTCGCTGAGCAGCGTGGCCCCACTGCGACCGAAGTTGCCCACTTCGTACCGGCCAGGTGCAGCTGTCTCTAGCATGCGGCCGAGGATCAACGGCCAACTATTCCGGGTCCAGTCGGCATTCGCATTGCCCTGCGTGATGCTGTCGCCAATGCAGGCCACCTTGATCGGATCGGCGTGAACACACGTGGCAGACAACACCAGAATGACGGTCATGATTCGAATGTGCATCGCAGAAGCCTAGCGTGAGCGACAGTGGGAGCGGGCGACCGTATCATCGGGCATGCGCCCACCTCACAGCACCAACTTGTGCTTGCCCATCATGCTGATGGCACTGCTCGCTGGCGCAGGCTGCGATGGCCAAACTCATCACGGCCCCACGCACACCTCATCTCAGATGGATGGAACTCGACCAATGGCGCCCGACGCTACGCCGCAGATGTCCGCCAGCGGACACGACATCACGCCGCTCACCGATGCCCAGAAGGCCCCCCTCGTGGCGAAGCTCACACCAGAACAGGTGGAGATCACACAGAAGGCTGGCACCGAACGACCCTTCTGCGGCACGCTGCTCGACAACAAACAAGACGGCGCCTATCACTGCGTGGTCTGCGATCTTCCGCTGTTCGCCAGTACGTCCAAGTTCGACTCCGGGTCGGGCTGGCCGAGTTTCACACAGGCCTTCGATCCTCAACACATCACCCGCACGGAAGACCGAAGCCACGGCATGATCCGCACCGAGATCAGTTGTGCACGATGTGATGCCCACCTGGGCCACGTGTTCCCCGACGGCCCACCGCCCACCGGCGAGCGGCATTGCTTGAACTCCGAATCGCTCACCTTTGTCGTGGACACCGATGGCACGCACACCGCCACGGCGTACTTCGCCGGCGGTTGCTTCTGGGGCATCGAGCACTACTTCCAACTGGGTCCTGGGGTGATCGACGCCCAGAGCGGGTACATGAATGGCGACGTCAAGGACCCGGACTACCGCGCCGTGTGTACCGGCGAAACGGGCCATGCGGAAGCCGTCAAGGTGGTGTATGACCCCGAGGTGATTACATACGAACGCCTGCTGCAGGCCTTCTTCGACATGCATGATCCCACGCAAGTCGACCGTCAAGGCCCCGATGTCGGCACGCAGTACCGCTCAGGTATTTACACCGTGGACGACGCCCAGGCGCAGGCAGCACGAGCGTTCATCGCGGCGGAATCCGCCTCCGGACGACACGACCGCGCGATCGCCACCGAGGTTGAACCCGCCGACACGTTCTATCCCGCCGAGGCGTATCACCAGGACTACATCGCCAAGACCGGCCGCGTATGCCATGTCAGCAACCCGTGGGGTGCAGACGAACACTGACGGTCAATCGTCGCCGCGAATCGCATCCAGAGTGAACTGCAGGCGACGCACCACATCGGGATGGGCCGCGGCCACGTTGCGCGATTCCTCGGGATCCGACTCGAGGTCGTACAGCTGTACCGTCGGCGCGCCATCCTTGGCTTGTGCTCGACGCGGTGCAGTGAAGCCCCCACTGCCGAGCCCTTCGATCAGTTTCCACTTGCCCAGTCGCAACGCAAACATGCCGTCGCCACTGTGATGCACGAGCGGGCGTTGCACGATGGTGCGCCCGTTCAGATCGATCGCCACGCCATCAGGTGAGCCACCTTCGGGCATGTCCAGATGCAGCATGTCGGCGAGCGTTGCCCAGGCGTCGATCAGACCTACGGGGTGCTCGTACGTGAGCCCCCCTCCCAGATTGGCCGGCCAGCGCACCAAGAGCGGCACACGGTGCCCACCTTCGTGAATGTCAGCCTTCTGCCCGCGACGATGCCCGTTGGCGTGATGGCCGAAGTGCTCCACATCCTTCACTGGCCAGTGCGCACCGTTGTCCGATGTGACGATGACGATGGTGTCATCGGCAATGCCCGCCGCATGGAGGGCCGCATCGATGCGGCCCACTCCACGATCAACATCAATCATGAAATCGCCGTACCAATCGGCCTCCGATGCGCCACGAGCTTGGTCACTTGGCAGCCACGGTGTGTGCGGCGCCGACAACGGCACGTAGAGAAAGAACGGGGCGTCATCGTCGGCATGAGACTCAATCCACCCACACGCCACATCGATCGTGCGGGGCAGCACATCCTTGATCGCGAGATCCGAAGCGATCCCGCCACCGCGCCAGAATCCGCCGCCGCCCTGACGACGGTGGGCCGAGTCTTCGATGGTGGCCGTGGGCTGCGTCTCGAGGTGGTCGTCGATCATCCAGACATAGGGCGGCATGTCGAGCGAGGCAGGAATGCCCTGCCAATGATCGAAGCCCAGATCACACGGACCGTGCACCCAGGGTTTGGACCAATCCACCGGGTCATCATCCCCCACACCGAGATGCCATTTGCCAACGCCCAGCGTGGTCCACCCCGCTGCCTGGAACGCGGCTGGCAACGTGGGCGTGTCGAGTTCGATCAACGCCTTGGATCCACCACCCAAGACCCATCGTTTCATGTGTGTCCGCCACGCGTATTCGCCAGTGAGCAGTGCGTACCGCGATGGTGTGCAAACGGCAGAAGCACTGTGCGCATCGGTGCACTTGAGTCCGGCGTGCCCGATGGCATCGATGTGCGGCGTGGGAATCTTCGAAGCCTCGTTGTAGACGCCAAGGTCACCCAGGCCCATGTCGTCAGCCAGGATGAGCACGATGTTGGGGGCCGGTGGCGCCGCAACGGACATGACAGACAGCAGCAATGATTCAAGCATGTCGCGAAGATGATGTGGCGGCGTCACGACGTCAAGGCGCCCTGGGCCTACACTGACAGTCGATGATCACGACCATGGCGCTTGTCCTGTTGCTCGGCGGCCCCGAACCGCCCAGCGTGCTCGCTGAGTATGTGGACGATGACCGGTGTGCCAGATGCCACGCCGACATCAATCACGGGTTCACGACCTTGGGCATGGGCCGCTCGTTCACGGTGCCCGGTCCTGACACGGCCATCGCGGATTTCTCACCGGAGGGTGGTCGGTTTCTCCACACGCCTTCGGGCCAGCACTACCGCATGTGGCTTGATGGGGACGGTCGCATGTGGATGCGTCAATACGAGGTCGCCGCCGACGGGCGAGAGATCAACGGCATCGACATCGAAGCACACTTCGCGGTGGGCAGCGGCAATCACGCTCGAACCTACCTGCATCGCAGCCCCAACGGTGAACTCTGGGAGCTCCCCGTGAGTTGGTACGCCGAGGATGGCTGGGGCATGTCGCCGGGGTTCGACCGAGCCGAACACGATCGATTTGGTCGCCGTGTAGGCCGTGAGTGCATGTTCTGCCACAACGCCTATCCTGACGTGCCGCAGGGCGAAGATCGCCTCGGTCGCCCCGAAGTGTTCCCTCCAGTGCTTCCCGAAGGCATCGGCTGCCAACGGTGCCATGGCCCAGGCCGACGCCATGTTGACCTCGCCTACAGCGCCGACGCGACCGATGAGCAGATCGCCGAGTCGATCTTGAATCCAGCCCACCTGCCGCCTGCGCAACAGGATGAGGTCTGTCTGCAGTGCCACATGCAGCCCACCAGCCGACTCGCCTCATTGGTGCGCCCCTTTGACCGTGGCGACTTCAGCTACCGCCCTGGCGAACCCCTCAATGCGTACATCACGCATGTTGATTTCGACACGCCTGATACAACCGATGCCGAGTTCGAAGTCAACCACCACGGGTACCAACTGCAACACAGCGCCTGCTGGGACGGGCCCGGGTCAATGACGTGCCTGTCGTGCCACGACCCCCATCACAAGCCAGATCGTGCCACCGCCATCGAGCGGTACCGCGCCGCATGTTTGTCGTGCCACACGGAACCAGAGTGCACCGTGGAAGCCATCACCGGCCATGCACTTGACCCGGCCGCGGACTGCACGACGTGCCACATGCCCAAACGCCGGCCCTCCGATGCAGTCCACACACTGGTCACGGATCACCGCATCCAACGGGCACCGACGGACCCAACGGCCCTGCTTGCAGCGCGAGCCGAAGCGTCGCCGCCAACAGCCATGACCCCACGCCCACTGGATGCCGGCACCCTTGATCCGGCGCTGGTGGCCCATCTGGGGCGCGTGCTCAGTGGCGACAACTCCACCGCGATGGAACTGCATGGTGCATTGCCGGACGATGCGTCGACCGCCATTCGCATGATCACCGCCGAGTCGCTGCTCGAAGGCGGACACCGCGCCGCCGCCGTGTCCTTGCTTCGTGAATTGACCGCCGAGTCACCATGGTTGGTTCATGGACAGGTGAATCTGGCACTGGTCGAAGCACAGACCGGTTCTCCTCGACAAGCCATCAATCGTCTTCGCCGCGCCATCGAAGATGCCCCTGCATCAGCCGACGCCTGGGGCAATCTGTCCGCCCTGCTGTGGGCATCAGGCCAACGCGATGAAGCGATCGACGCAGGTCGAACGGCTGCACAGTTGCAGATGGTCAACGCCAAGCACTGGCACAGGCTGGGCACACAGTTGGCATCGACAGGTGATCTCCCCGCTGCCGTGGAGGCCTTTCAGCGGGCTGAGTCACTGCATCCCGGGGACGCCACCAATGCCTACAACCTCGGCTTGGCACAACGCAAGATCGGTCACCATGCCGACGCCACCCGAACATGGGCCCACGCCCTGGGGCGATCCCCCGCCGACGTGCGCCTCTTGAAGATGGCGGCGATTGCCAGCGGCCTGCCTGCCCAACAGGTGGCTGGCCCCGACGCTGCGGCCGCTGCGCTTGAACTCGCCAGACGCTGGCACGCCGCCGCACCTGACCAGGCTGATGCCCTTGCCGTGCAGGCGGCGATGCTGCTGTCCACCGGATCTCCACGCGAAGCGTCGGCGATGTTGCAACAGGCGGCCAACGCCAAGGCCGACCTTGCTGCAGTCAGATTGGTGCAGGCCATGTTGCTTGATGAAGCAGGCCGACGGCAGGATGCCGTCACGGTGTGGACCGAAGTCACATCGGCCATCAACCGACCAGACCGACGCACCATGTTGCGAGACGGCCTTGTAAGGCTCGGTCAGTCACGCTTCGGCGGTTGATCGATCGTCATCGTGGGGAACGCGAAGTCGGCGTCGTGGCGATGCACAACCTCGGCGATGGCCAGCAGTACACGTGCGCGCAATGCTTCGAAGTCGTCGCTGCCCGTGTCTGCCGTGTACGCGAGTAGTGCGATGTCCACACTGGATGGCCCGTATCCGGCAAGGCTCACGCGGCGAGCTTGTGTCTGGTCAAAGCCCTGTTCCGCATCGAGCAGTGCACGAAGCGCATCCATGACCGCCGGTGTCGCCTCGAGATCCTCATAGCGCAGGCCGATCGTCTCCGCGAACCGACGATGGGTTCGACGCGATGGATTCTCGACAATGGCCGCCGTGAAGGTCTGGTTGGGAATCCACACCAGTCGCTTGTCACTCCCCCGGATCTGCGTGGCGTACAGCCCGATGCGTTCGATCGTGCCGTCGACACCCTTCACCGACACGGCGTCCCCGGTTTCAAATGGTCGGTTGAACAGCAGCATCACACCGCCGAAAAAGTTGCCCAACAGATCCTTGGCGGCAAAGGCAAGCCCTGCACTGGACAGGCCAAGCACCGCAAGGACCGCCGTGGTGTCCACGCCCACACCGTTGAGGGCCGACAGAATGCCCAACACCCAGATGAGCCCAACGACCATGGACCCTAGGCCCTGCACTGCTGTCACACCCGTGCCATTCTGCTCGGCAAGTTGACGCTCCAGCTCATGCTGGAAGCCGCGTGTGAGCGAAGTGAGGAACAACGTCAACGCCAGCACGACCACGATCACGCGTGCTGGCGGCAGCACATCCGCCTTCATCGCCGTGGTCAGGTGCGACACGTCGGCATTGCCCGGCATCAGATGGGCCGTCAAATCAACAAGGAGGTCAGCCAGCGCCAGGCCGGCAATAATCCACACGGTGGCCACCAATGGACGACGCAGCGAGCCGGCCAGAATGGCGCCCCACCGAACCCGGTCTCCGCCACGCTTGGACATTCGCCGCAGCATCGAACCAAACAGCACGTGCACGATCAGTGCCACCAGCAGCACCGCGCCGATCGTGATCGCAGCAGCAACGAGATCGAAGCCACTGCCTGCACCGTGGACGAGGTCGGCCGCAGCGGCCGCCGCCTGTTGGTCTTCTTGAGCCAATCGAATCATGGCCGGATCCTACCGGCCACATCGACAAAGAAACACCCCCCGATCGCATGGGCAATCGGGAGGTGCATTCGTTGCATTGGATGTCTGCTCAGCCGCAGCCGAACTCGCTGAGTAGGGCGAGGAGGTCGTCCACGTCGTACTCCGAGCCGAAGCCGCTGATCACGGCCAGCAGGTCATCGACGTCGGTGTCGCCATCGCCGTCAAGATCCCACGGGCAGGTGGATTCACACTCGTCCGGTATGCCGTTTCCATTGGCGTCGGAGCTCGATCCATTGGCGATATCGCAGGCGTCGTTGTTGTTGTTGCCGTTGCAGTCGGCAAACTCACTCATCGACACCGTGTGATCAGCCGCAACCTGCCAGGGATTGCCCAACTCGTTTCGGCCCTGCAGCAGAGCTGAAACAGTCACCACACTGTCATGCCCGAACACGGTCAGTCGAGCCAGGAGCACCCCGTGCACATTGTCGCACTCGTGGGCCTCCACACCGATGGCCCCACCCTGTTCATGGGTCGGGAGCACGAACCACGTGCCGTCACTGGCCGAGATCGCCCCACCATTCTCGAATGTCGAGAAGTCGATCCCGATGTGATTGAGCTCGTTCGCTCCGAAGGGGTCGCCAGATGAGTCGAGTGAACCGATCGTGACTCGGCTGTCATAGCGCAAGTCGGGGAACGCGTCGAACAGCGCCGGATTCACATCGGTGGACACGCCACCGCCGAACGAATGTTGCCAGAACCCTTCCGATGAGGCGATGGTCTTGGGCTGAGTTGTGGTTCCGGCCACGGCGTCGATACGTTCACCCGCTCCGGCGTCGGCGTAGATGTCCACGGTCCAGGTGTCCTGCGGGGCGTCGACGAGATTCACGCCCACGATGCGGTGCCTGATGCCGGCGTAACTGGTGGCAGAGCATGGGCCGTCATCACAGTTCGTACCCTCACCCAGCCAGGTTCCACCGCAATCAGCCTGTTCCGTCACGGTGCAATCGGTGCCGATGCAGCAGGCCCCCTCCGGCTGCGGAATGCAGATTTCGTCATCGCAGGGAACATTGTCTCCCTGATAATCACCGCTGATGGTGTCGCACTGGGACGAGGTCACCGTGATGCAACTTCCCGACTGGGTGCAGCAGGCACCAGTGCTGCCAGTGCAGGTCACACTGTCGCAGTCTGACCCGTCACCCTGGAACGCGCCTCCCGTATCTTCACAATCAGTTTCAGATCGCTCGAGGCAGGTTGTGCCATAGCAGCAGGCACCCTGCGGCGTGGTGTCCGTCAGGCAGGACTCGTGCGAGTTGCGGTAGTTGATGATGTACGCCTCAGACTCGCTCGTAAAGCGATTGGCGCACTGCAGCGAAGGGTGCATGGTCCATGAGGGACAAGAGCAGTGCTCCGAGCCCCAGTTGTGCCCCATCTCGTGGGCCGACAAATCGGTGGCGCACCCGAAGGAACCACAGCAATTCGATTGCACCACGCCGTACTCGTACGTAGAGCAGACCGCACCCAGATAGGCCAGCCCGATCGTGCTGCCGGTGTTCGCACCGGTGAACAGA
>JAKVBV010000014.1 GCA_022446965.1 Phycisphaerales bacterium | reverse complement strand
CCACGGCGAACCCAACTGGTTCACCTGCCATGGCGACGTGTTCCCTGTAGGCAAGAGCACCATGAAGCCCTTCCCGCCTGCGGCCCCCAACGGCCGCCGCTCCTTCCCCAGCGGCAACCACACGCGCGACACCGGTCAGTGGAACCATTACTACATCCGCGCAATCAATGGCGAAGTGCGACTGTGGGTCAACGGGCACGAGGTCTCCGGGGGCACCGAGTGCAACCCACGCACCGGCTATCTGTGCCTCGAATCGGAAGGCTCGCCGGTGGAGTTCCGCAACATCGCCATTCGAGAATTGCCGTGACCCGAGCGGGCATCGCGTTGCTGCTTCTGGCCAGCGGGTGCACTGCAGCATCCCGGCCCTTCGTTCCACCGCCTTCGGTCAGCACCGATCGCATGCAGCCGCTGCCTGCGGACTGCACGCTCGACCGTCCTGAAGACGGCGTGCTGCTTGACGACGGCAGCCTGATTGTGGCGGATCGCCACCATGGCCTACGAATGCTTGAGGCGGACGGCTCGCACCGGCCGTGGGGCGAACTGACCGCAGCCGGATACGACGCTGACCGCGGAGCCATCTCCAATGGTGTAAGCCTCACACCGGATCGCCGTCATGTCGTGTTGACTGACGTTATTGGAGGGAGCATCTGGCTCGTACCCCTGGACACGGGAAAGAGTGCCTTGTTGCACCAACACCCATACGGCGTAAACGCTGCCCGTATGGACAGCCTTGGCGGGGTGTGGTTCACGCAGAGTACGGCCGTGACCTTTGAAGGCGGCCACGATCGACTGCTTGCACCCTTCAGTGATGCCACCTTGACCGACGGTGTGCTTTGGCACCTTGCCCCTGGCGCCTCCCAACCCACGGTGGTGCTCGACGGTCTGCATTTGGCCAACGGCCTTGCGCTCGACGAGGCCAATGGCCGCATTCATGTGGCAGAGATGATCCCCAATCGTGTATGGCATGGCGATGTTGATCTGGAAGCGGGCACCGCTGACACCTGGACGGCGTCCATTACGCCCAAGCACCCGGACAATCTCGAACTCGATGGCGTCGGCGGCCTGTGGGTCACATGCCCAGGCGATCGAACGGTCGGTGTGATCGATCTCGCCACAGGCCAATGGCACACGGTGCTCGATGTGCCTGCCTCGTCCGCCTGTGGCCTGCCCACAGGAATGGTGCTTGACGCCCAAGGTCAGTTGCATGCCGTAACCGGCCTAGGCGAGGCCCTCGTACGTGTGAACCGCTGACTGACACGGGCCACAACGTGCAGCCCAACAAGTGGGCCAGTCGCCCCGCGAGTTCCCCTGCCGCCGTGGATCAACAGGTGTCTATTGACCAGCAATAAAACCAACAACGCACCCAAGATTAATCGGGGGCGTTGTTGGTTCACTCGGGGGCCGGCTGCGTGTGCAACCGACCGGGTAATAGCGGGGACAGGATTCGAACCTGCGACCTCCGGGTTATGAGCCCGACGAGCTACCAGACTGCTCTACCCCGCAGTAGAACGCGGCATTGTACAGCACCCACCAGCCCAGTCAACTCGACGCCTCAGATCGCCTCCTCACACAGATCCGACAACCACGCCCCACCCACACAACTGTCCATGATCAAGTCATCACTTCCACTGAGGACCAACGCCGCACCAAGATCAGATTGATCCACACTCGCCAACCACGCACAGTCCAGATCGACCAACGCCAGATCAGCCACCGTGCCCGGCATGATCGCTCCGGCATGCAGACCAAGACTGGCCGCACCATGCACCGTGGCCATGTCCATCAAGGGGCGATCTACACGGCCGTCTGCATCCAGACACACCCCCCGCCGCTGCACACGCAGCCGCTGCCCCAATTCAGCCATCCGCATCTCCTCCAGCATGCTGATGCGGGCATTGGAATCGGTGCCCAAGCACACATCCGCACCGCTGCCCAACATCGCTTGCACGTCGGCGAGGCCATCGCCCAGATTCGCCTCGGTCATGGGACACAGACACACCCGCCCACCGGCAGCGCCATACAGCGACATGTCCTCGGCCGCCGTATGCGTGCAATGCACCATTGTCATGTCCGGCCCAGGCTCCAAATGCTCGTTTACCAACTGCATGGGCCGCTTGCCCGTGGCAGCAACACATGCCTCGATCTCCGCCACCTGCTCCTCGAGATGGGCGTGCACCACCAACCCGTTGTCGCGGGCGTACGCCCGAATGGACTTGGCATGCTCGATATCCACCGCACGCAGCGAGTGAATCACGGCGCCCACGGACTGCTTGTCATCAACGCCCGCCCGACGCGCCGCGTCGACCGAGTCTTCCCATGTGAAGTAGTCCTTGGTGTCGAATCGCATCTGCCCACCAGCCAGCGGCTCACCAAAGCCGCCATGCACATAGGCCGCTTGCAACAACGTGATCCGAATGCCCGCCATGTGCGCCGCCTCAAGCACTGCGGCATCCATGGCGAAGTCGCGAGCGGCAGGATCGGCATGATGCAGGTAGTGAAATTCACCAACGCTGGTGATGCCCACTCCGCGCATCTCCATGAAGCACCGCCACGCAATCTCGCCCACGTCATCAGGCGACAGCGACTCGACCAGGTCGTACATCGCCTCGCGCCACGTCCAGAAACTCTCGGCATCGGTTGGGAACACCTCGCCGCGACCCCGCAGAGCCAACTGAAACGCATGACTGTGCGCATTGACAAAGCCCGGAATCAACGCCATGCCCTCGTGCGTGGGTGGCTCTTGCGTTGGCACGACGGATGCAATGTGCCCATGCTCGATGTGCACCTCCACCCCATCGAGAAAGTCACCGCCAATCCACGCGAGCTCGGGTCGAATGATGGTCACGCAGCACCTCCACACAGGCATTCGATCATCGCTTCCAAATGCCCGGCCGCCGCTTCAACCTCGGCCACGGGCACAAATTCATCGGGCTTGTGGGCATGGTCGATCGACCCAGGGCCAAAGAGCACCGACTGCACACCCAGCGTCGCCAGATGACCACCGTCGCTGCAAAATGCTGCGCCTTTCGGGGAATGCTGCCCGATGTGATCGCACAACCACCGATGGGCGGGCGCATCCGCCGATGTGTGCAGCGGTGGATTGGAGTTGAACAAATCAAGCGTCCAGTCTTCGCCATCGAGCGCCGCCGTGAGCGCTTCAACAACCTCGCCCAACAACACCTCAGGCGATTGCCCGGGCAAGGTTCGAATACCAATCCGCAACCGCGCTTCGTGCGGGATCACGTTCCACGCCACGCCCCCCTCGATGCCCACCTGTGCCAGCACGGGATGAGGCACGGGCAGCAGCGCACTAGTCGCGCCGCGAACCGCTTCCCACCGAATGCGGACATCCTCTAGCGCCATTTGCGCCTTGCCCAACGCCGCGATCGCATTGTGCCCGCTGCCCGGCGTACCGCTGTGCCCCATGGCACCGCGCACGATGATCGTGGCCTTCAGATGCCCTGTGTGGGCACCAATCACCTGGAGCGATGTCGGCTCACCGATCACACACGCTTCGGGCAGGCGGCGGCCCTTAGGCCACTGCTCAACAAGAGCTGCAACGCCAAGTGATCCGAGTTCTTCATCAGGCAACAGCAACACGTGAAGCGGCCCACAGGTGCTTGCACTGGCCAGCAGTTCCACAGCCAGGGCGCAGAACACGGTCATGTCGCAGGCACCACGGCCGATCCAGCAGTCGTCAAGTGCCGTGAGTGCGTATGGTTCACTCGTCCACCCGTCACCTGCAGGGACGGTGTCGAGATGCCCACACAACAACAGGCCCGCCGGGCCATCGCCGCCGATGGAACACAACAGACTGGGGCGGTCATCCGCCGAACCGGGCAGACGCTCTACGACGATTTCGGGCCGGTGGGCCAGATGAGATTCGATCAGTGCATGCACGGCCTCGAGCGACCGACCGCTGGTCGTATCGACAGCCAGCAGTTGCTCGGCCAAACTCTGAACTCGGTGCATGTCCACCATTGGCGATACGTGCAGGATACGTCCATGCAGTGTGTCTAGTATGGCTGGATGCCAACCAAGAAGACCGCCATCACCCCATCCGATCTCACCCGCCTGGTGATTCCGTACGACCCTCAACTGTCGCCCACCGGCGATCTGGTCACGTTCACCCGCAAACACACTGCGGGCAACGCAACGGTGTCCAACATCTGGGCGGTGTCCCCCGACGGCGGCCGGAGCCGACAAATCTCCAGCGGCGACCGCGACAGTCAGGCCCGCTTCTCCCCGTGCGGTCGCAGGATCGCGTTCCTTTCCTATCGCGACAAGGAACGCCCCCAGATCCGCGTGCTTGATCGCGACGGCGGCGAATCCACCGCGATCACCGATCTGCCCGAAGGCACACTGAGCATGTTTGCCTGGGCACCTGATGGCGCGTCGATCGCGTTCGTCTGGCGAGCAGCCGACCCTGAGCGCACCACCGCCGCAACCAAGGCCCGCGAAGCAGAAGGCGGCAGCGAGCCTCCGCGCATCGCGACCACGCCGTGGTACCGCCTCGATGGCGATGGCTACTTCGAGCAGCGTCGCTTCGTGTTGAAGGTGGTCGACGTCGCCTCAGGCAAGGCTCGCACCGTGTGGGCCAAGGATGCCATGGGCTTCTTCACCTTCGACTGGTCGCCTGACAGCCGCACCCTTGCCCTGACTACCAACACCAACAGCCGGGCGATGTTCGACAGCAACAGCGATCTGCTGCTGCTCAACGTGAAGACCGGACGCACGAAGCGGCTCCCGGGCCTGCCCGATGGCCCCAAGACCAACGTACGCTTCTCCCCGTGTGGCAAGTGGCTGGCATGGGCGGGCCGCGCCGGTGATGACGGCACGTATTCCGTCGAGAACCTGGAGCTGTTCGTGTGCAGTGCCACCACCGGCAAGGCGAAGTCGTTGTCTGCCAAGACGGACTTCTGCCTGATGGCGGCAGCCCTGGGTGATTCCAGTGAAGTCGCCTTCGCCCCGAGCATTCGATGGACCCCCGACAGCCGCCATGTGCTCGCACGCATCGGCCACCATGGCGCCGTGCAATCGATGCGCTTCGCCCGCAGTGGACGCGGCACTCCAGAAGCCCTCACCAGCGGCACCAAGATTCACGACCAAGGCAATGTTGTGGGCAAGCACATGGTGCTCACGGTGGAGTCACCTACACGACCCAGTGAAGTGCACATCATGCCACTCGCCGGTGGCACACCCAAGCGGCTCACGCACTGCAACGACACCTTGCTGCGAGCGCGACATGTGGCCAAGCCTAAGGCACACTGGATCACGTCGCCCGACGGCAACAAGGTGCACGTGTGGATGCTCACGCCGCCCACACGCAAGTCGGTGCGCCGCGCTCCGGCCGTGTTGCAGGTGCACGGCGGCCCACATGCCCAGTACGGGTGCACGTTCTTCCACGAGTTCCAATGCCAGGCCGCGGAGGGCTATGTCGTGGTGTATTCCAACCCACGTGGATCCAAAGGGTATGGACGCGATCACTGCGCCTCCATTCGCGGCGCCTGGGGCACCACGGATTGGACCGACATCCGCGCCGTCGCCGACTGGATGATGGCTCGCCCGGAGATCGACGCCAAACGCATGGCGATCATGGGCGGCTCGTACGGCGGCTACATGACCAATTGGGCCATCGGCCAGACCAACGACTTCGCCTGTGCGATCACCGACCGGTGCGTGTCGAACCTCGTCTCGATGGCCGGCAACAGCGACTTCATGGACAAGCCCTGGCACTACTTTGACGGCAACTTCTGGAGCGATCCCGAAGCCCGATGGAAGAGCAGCCCTATTCGCTTCGCTGGCAAGTGGAAGACCCCCACGTTGATCATTCACAGTGAAGGCGATCTCCGCTGCAACGTGGAGCAGTCTGAGCAGGTGTATTCCGCCCTCCAGATCCGGCGGATTCCATCACGCTTCGTGCGCTATCCTCGCAGCACCAGCCACGGCATGAGCCGCGGCGGGCCAGCCGACCTTCGGCAGCATCGCCTCGGCGAAATCCTCAGCTGGCTGGGCCGGTATCTGAAGAAGCGCACGCGATGAACGTACAGCACGACATGTTGATCGGCATGGTGCACGTGGGTGCATTGCCAGGGACAGCGCGAGGCGGCGAGCCTGTATCGGCCATCATCGATCGCGCGGTGGCCGAGGCGCAGGTGCTCGACACCGCCGGCTTCGACGCATTGCTCGTGGAGAACATGCACGACACGCCGTATCTCCTGCGCGACGTCGGCCCGGAAATCGTGGCCGCAATGACGGCCGTCACAGGGGCCATTCGAGCCGCAGTCAACATTCCGGTGGGCGTGCAAGTCCTTGCAGGTGCCAACACGGCCGCCTTGGCCGTGGCCCACGCCACCGGCGGCCAGTTCATTCGGACCGAGGGATTCGCTTACGCGGCCGTGGCCGATGAAGGCCTCATGGCCGAGGCCGACGCAGGCCCGCTGCTGCGCGAACGTGCCCGGGTCGGCGCGAACGTGCAGGTATGGGCCGATGTGAAGAAGAAGCACAGCGCCCACGCCCTGACCGGCGATCTGGATATCACTGAGCTGGCTCAAGGCGCCGTATTCATGGGCGCCGATGCCCTCGTGCTCACCGGATCAGCCACCGGCAAGCGGACGCAGCTGAGCGACGTGCGAACTGTTCGCGATGCGGTGGATGTGCCGGTGATCGTGGGCAGTGGCGTGGATGCGAGCACGGTGCGGCAGACGCTCGACGTGGCCCATGGGGCCATCGTCGGCTCGGCCCTCAAGGTGGACAGCCACTGGGCCAATGCGATCGATCCCGAGGCCGCCAATCGCCTCGTGGACGCCGCCCGTAGCTAGGGTCAGGGAAGATGCGTGGTGTCAGACGCCTACGACTGCTTCAATGATCTCAGATTGGCGATCAAACGATCGAGATGCACCTGCTCATGTGCCGCGGAGATTTGCACACGAATCCGAGCCGTGCCCTCAGGCACCACCGGGAAGCCGAAGCCGATCGCGAACGTACCCATGTCCAGCAGCTGATTGCTCATGGCGATGGCCTTGGCTGTATCGCCCACGATGATCGGGCAGATGGCCGTGGGGCTGTCCAGCACCTCAAAGCCCACCTCTCGAATGCCCTCACGAGCGATGCGGACATTCTCATGCAGCCGCGCCACCCGTGACGGATCGGCATCAAGCACTTCAATCGCCTTGCGAGCGCTACACGCCACGGTCGTGGGCAACGCATTGCTGAACAACGTTGGCCGCCCCCGCTGCACGATCATCTCGATCGCCGCCTTGGACCCGGCGATGTAGCCGCCAGCACCGCCGCCGAGCGCCTTGCCCAGCGTGCCAGTGAACAGATCGATCTCGTCACCACGCATGCCCCAGTGCTCATGCGTGCCTCGACCAGTGGCGCCCAGCACTCCCGTGCCATGGGAATCGTCCACGATCAACAGCGCACCGAATTCATCACACAAGGCCCGCAACGCGGGCAGATCAGCGATGTCGCCCTCCATCGAGAACACGCCATCGGTGACCAGGAAGATCTCGCCGGTGAACGCCGGATCATCACGAAGTCCCTGCAGCACCTCGCGGACATGCGCCATGTCCGAATGCCTGTAGACAGCCTTGCGCACACCCTTCTTTATCACCCCAGCCAGCCGCATGCCGTCAATGATGCACGCATGATTGAGTTCGTCCGACACAATGCAGTCGCCGGGCTCGCACAGCGTGGGGAACAGAGCCTCACTGGCCGTCCAACACGACACGAACGTGTAACTGGCCTCCACGCCGAGGAAGTCGGCGATGGTGCGCTCGAGCGCCTCGTGGGCCGTGAACGTGCCACAGATGAATCGCACACTGGCGGTCCCTGCACCGTGTTGCCGCAGGCCTTCGATGCCCGCCTCCACCACGTCGGGATGGTTGGCCAAACCGAGATAGTTGTTCGAGCAGAAGCAGTCCACTTCACCGCGATCACGCAACGTGATCGACGGCCCCATCGGCCCTTCGATCATCTGCAGCTGCTTGAGTTGACCGGTGGCACTGAGATCATCGAGCACGCCTTGCGTGCGTTGCTCAAAGCCCGGTTGCATGGACGTGTTCATGGCGTTCTTCTCCGATCCAATCAGTGCGCCGCGTAATGCCGCCGCACGGCGGGCACGATGTACTCGCTCAAGGCGGACTCGAGATTCCAGCGCGGCTCGTAGCCCCAATCGTGTATGGCCGCGGTCACATCGACATCATCTGGCCAGGTATTGACCATGGCTTGGCGGCCCGGATGCGGCTCGTACGTCACCTGCAAATCAGGGAAGTGCGTTCGCAATGCCGCTTCCACCTCGCCCGCAGAGGCCGAAAAGCTCGCCACGTTGTACACGCACTGCGGCACAGCGTCGGCCTGCAGCAACTGCAAGGTGGACTCCACGCATTCGGGCATGGTCATCCACGGAATGCAGGTGACCTCCGACACAAAGCACTCGTACGGCGTTCCGGATGCGGCGGCGTGGATCATCTCCGGCACGAAGTCGCTCGTGCCGCCCGTGGGTTTGGTCTCAGCCGCTAGCACACCGGGCAGTCGCAGACACCGGAAGTCGACCGGGGGCGGGCCGTCATGCGTGAGCGATCGATAATGGCGACCGTAGTAGCGGCCCAACGCCTCGCAGTACAACTTGTTCGCGCCGTACATGGTGACCGGACGAAGGCACTCATCCAGGCCTACCTTGCCACCAAGGGCCTTCTCCTGCGGCGACAACCCGTACACGGCAATGCTGCTGGGCACGGTGAACTTCACCACACGATCAAAGGACAGTGCTTGCTCGGCCGCGATGCGCAACAGATTGAACGTGCCATCCACGTTCACCTCGTGCGCCTTCTCCGGGACGTGCTCGGCCCGGGTGGACAACAACGCCGCCAGATGCACGATCTCCGTGACCTCATGCATCGTGACTACGTTCTCCACGAAGCCGCGATCACAGATGTCGCCCAGATGCAGATCATCGAGATGCTCACGCACCGCTTCGCCTGGATCACGCAGATCGATGGCGATCAACTTGACATCGGGATCGCTCGACAGCGCCGACACCAATCCGTGGCCAATCTCACCGGCGGCACCGGTCACCAGAATGCGTCTGTTGGGCGTGGACATGGTCCGCCCATTCTAGCGATCCTCAATGCGATCGCCCATGGCATGCACTTGGCCAACCTCAGACGACGGCTCGATGGCATGCACTTCGCCAACCTCAGGCGATGGCTCGACGGGACGCAACACCACATGGCATGGCGTACACACCCTGCCACGAATCACCAACAGGCGGGCAGCCATCTATCGCATCCGATGCACTGCTCCCGTGCCGTGCCCTTGCCGATGCCACACCCGACCACCTGCAACCACACGACGTACACACCGGCAACACGCCCAACGCCACTATCATTGCACGATGCGCCCGATGTTCGACGCCGACACCTGCCTTGCCCACACTCTGCACGGGTTCCGCGATCACCTGCGTGATCTCGGCGTGGCGGCGCCGGGGGCCACCGACATTTGGCGAGGCTACATGACCACCGGCACGCATGAGCAGGTGCACGGAGATAAACGAGAAGTCGCCCAGATCAAGATCGACGGCGACACACGCAAGTTCGTGCTTCGCCATCACGACGGTGCGGAAACCGAATCCGTGCTGCTACCCATGACCGGCAAGACCGGTCGACCGCGCCTCACCCTGTGTGTCTCCAGTCAGGTGGGCTGCGCCATGGGCTGCACCTTCTGTGCCACGGGCACGATGGGTCGCACCCGCAATCTCACCACGGCCGAGATCCTCGCGCAATGGCACCACGCCACCCACTCGGTACATGCCCAGGTCACCAACATCGTGTTCATGGGCATGGGCGAGCCCATGGACAACTTCGACAACGTGCTGCACGCGATCCGCGTGCTCACGGACGGGGCTGGACCCGCCATCGGCGCACGACACATCGGTGTGTCCACGGTAGGCCATGTCGAGGGGATCGATCGCCTCACCGACGCCATGGCCGCCGGGGGCTTGCGGTCGCTGCGCCTCGCGGTGAGCATCAACAGCCCCAACGACGATGTTCGCAGCGAGCTCATGCCCATCACCAAACGATGGAGCCTCGACGATGTCGCCGACGCGCTGCGTCGGTGGATCGACGCCGGCGGGCGGCCGGTGCTACTGGAATGGGTGCTCATCCCCGGTGTCACCGATGATCCTGCATACGCACAAGAACTCGGGGACCGCTTCGGCGACATCCCCTGCCGCGTGAACGTGATCCCGTTCAATCCCATCGACAGCCAGCCGTGGACCAGCCCCGACCAGCACACGATCGACACGTTCATGGCGGCGGTTGCCCAAGCAGGCCTGCACGTGCATCGTCGCGCCACGCTCGGCCGCAAAGCAGCAGGCGCCTGTGGTCAATTGGTGACGGCATCGGTGCGAAAGACACGCACTCGCCAGGCCACGTGATTTCAGCACACGCTGGGCAATCCACGGGCTTGACCAGCTTCGAAGCGACAGGCAGACCTGCACGCCGGGGCACAACCCAATTCAAAGCACCACACCTGCACCACACGCGGTGCACGCCGCGTCGCCTGCCGTCATCCAGTGCATGCGGTGCCACCCCGCTACATGCAATCAGGGCGATGGCTCAACCACGTCCGTGGCGCCGGGCAGACTGAGGTCCCCCATGCCCGCTGCATGCGCATTGCGCTGCCCGATCTCCCGTCGTCGGGCGGCGTTCACCACCGCAGGCCATGCCGATTCAGGCAGTGCGCCACGCAACTCCGATTCCGCCAGATCACGGGCGTCTTCAAGCGCGTTGTGCAGTCGGTTGGCGTGGGCCAGCGCACCATCGGCATCCGACCACAACGGCAACAGCCCGATGGACGGCCCGAACAAGCCACGCATCAAGCGAGATTCAACCGGCCGCAATACCACGCGCTCAGACAAACTCGACTCACACGCCGTGAGGTGTGCCTGCACCGCCAGTCGCCTGCTGCGATGCCGAGCCCACGCCGCGTTCACCGCATCGCGGGCGTCGTCATCAAGGTGTTCCAACTGCACGGCTGCCCGAGCGAGCCGGTCGATGCGGTCGTCGTCGTACAGATCGGGATACATGCGTCGCTGCGCTTCACGCTGGAAGATGTTCACCGCCGGAAACGGCAGCGCATTGGACATGTCCGCCCGCACTGCATTGAGCACCGCGGCATGGGCCCGCCTCGCTTCCAATCCGGTACGCAGGCCCGCCAGATGTAAGGCTGGTTGACGACGCACGTGGGCATCCAGGAGCGCTGGCTCGACCGATCGCAACACAGCATCGCGCCTCGCGATCGATGCACCAACATGGCGAATCCACTGCGCACGTCGCTGCACCCACACCGGGGCCGACGCACCATCGCCAAGCACCTCCACGAGCAGGGCATCAAGATCAAGACGCTCCTGTGGCAACACCGCCGGCCAGGATGACCTCGCCAGTGCAGCAGCCGCATCGGCCGTGCCCCATCGTTCGAGTTGATCACCATCAAGTACCACGGCGACATCGCGCATCAATGCGGCACGTGCAGCATCCTGTGCGGCCACGAACTGGGCTAGCGCCTCGGCCGGTTCGGATGCCTCCACGCCCAAGGTCGGGGCGGTGTCCATCCACTCCAGGGCGATGTCGCGAATCTCCAGTTGCCCATGATTCGTGGTGACTGGAAACGCGCGCCGGTCCCACTGCTCGCCCCAACGAGCACGAGCATCTTCCAGTTCGTCTTCACTGCTGAACCACATGTCTCCCAACGACGCTCGCAGTTCAGCAATGGCAGCTTCGTCTTCGACACGTTGATCCTTCAGCAATGCCCTCACAGCGGCTTTTTGCATGCCATCGAGGCCCAAATAGGCGGTCAGTCGCGACAGATCGGTATCGAGCAGCACGGGGCGAACCACCGGGCTCGATCCAAAGGCGGCAGGCGCACCATCCGCCGCTGCCCAAGGCGACAGGGCCAAGGCGGAGAGACAGACGGTGATCGGAATCAGGCATTTCATCCAGGAATGACAACGCACACCGCGGCCGAGGCATGCATCCAAATCGTTCAGATGGCTAGTGTATGCCCCCGTCATGTCCGACAACCCACACATCGACACGCTCGTGATCGGCGCCGGCCCGATCGGCCTGGAAGTGGCCGCCACCTTGCAGCAGGCAGGCCAGGTGGTCTCCGTGGTGGATGCCGGGTGCGTGGGCAACACCATCGCCCGGCAGTTTCCATCGCACACGCGGTTTTTTTCCTCACCTGAGCGGCTGGAGATCGCCGGCCAACACCTCGCCCCACTGCACGAAGAGAAGCCCACCGGAGAGGCGTACCTGGCCTACCTTCGCAGCGTCATCTGTACGCTCGGCCTCGATGTCCACACCTTCCACAGGGTGACCGACTCCGCCCACAACGAGGAGGGATGGCACGTCACCACTCGAACGCCCTCGGGCATGGACCGCATCTGGCACGCCGCCGCGGTGGTACTGGCCACCGGGGGCACGCAACGCCACCGCACGCTGAACGTGCCCGGCGAAGATCTTCCCCACGTGCATCGCACGCTGGGCGATCCGCATCGGTTCTTTCAGCGGCGTGTGCTGGTGGTCGGCGGACGCAACTCCGCCGCCGAATCAGCCCTGCGACTCTGGCGTGCGTCCGGACACGTGACGCTGTCCTACCGCGGGCCAGAAGTGCACGATCGCGTCAAGTACTGGATCCGCCCCGAACTGTGCGCCCTGATCGATGAAGGATTGATCAATGGCCAGATGAACACCATCGTCGAACGCATCGAGCCCGATGCCGTCACGCTGCGTCATCTGCACCATGACTCGATCACCACGATTCCAGTGGATGACGTGCTGCTGCAACTGGGCTTTGAACAAGACAGCAGCCTGCTGCGCCAGTTTGGCGTGACGGTGGACGATGCCACGCAGCAGCCCTCGTTCGACGAGCACACGATGCGCACCGACGGACCCGATGTGTATGTGGCAGGCACAGCATCAGCTGGCACACAAGGGCGGTTCACCGTCTACATCGAAACGAGCCACGTGCATGCAGATCGAATCTGCGCTGCCATCACCGGCACCAGCCCACCGCCCACGCGAACGCCCCGGCTGCTCCCGGAGAGTTGAATCGCATCAGCGCACGTCCCGGTGCCACCGTAGGGTGCATCCCCACCATCGCACGTTGACCAGCGCGACATCAATGCGCACACGCCGCTGATCCACCCACCGCCACCACGCGGCGTCGAGGTAACAGCGCCACGGCATTGAGTTCATCCCACGCGATACGGTGATTCCACGCCAGCAGACGCCACCCGGTTAAACGCAATCACCAACGAACCGCTCGCTCTACTCGCCGTCCGGTTCGATGTCGCCGATCAGGGCGGCGGGAAGCGTGTCGTCGCAATCACGATCGCCCGCGTGTGCATCAGCTCGAGTTCGTCGTAGATGCCCCGCTGCAGCACATCGTCGATGAACTCCGCTTGGGCATCAGCCGCGGCTTTGTTGAACAACTCCAACTGCAATTGCCGCTGCACGTCGTAGTCGTCGTACAGACTGCGGTGCTCCGGCTGTTCGTACTCGAGCACCGTGAGCCACATGGTGAACGAACCACGCTGCATCGGGGCCGACACCTCACCTGGCTCAAGCCCCTCGAGCACCGGCTTGTAGCTGTCGGCGATCTCCAACCCCGCAATGCCCTCGGCGGGCATGGTGAACGACTCCCATCGGCCGTCATCCGCGATGCCCTGTTGTTTGGCCACCTCGGCAAATACATCTCCCGCGGCGAAGGCGTGCTCCACCGCCTCGATCGCCGCGGCATCATCCGTGCGAATGCGGATCCGACCCAGCACGATGTGCGCCGGCGGCTGAAATTCGTCGATGCGGGCTGCATAGGCGCGTTCGATGTCGTGCCACGACACGACGGTCTTGTGCCGGATGCGATCGTTCATCAGTTGCTGGATCAATACCCGCTCTTCTTCGAGCTTGAGGTATTCCTCCAGCGTACGACCTTCCTGCGCCAGCACATCCTGCTCCGCCTGACGTTGCACACCACCACTGCGGCCGACCAAGTCTTCTTCGATCTGCTTGAGGAAGGCGCCCAGGCCGCTTTGTTGCTGTGGGGTAAGGGACGCTCGTGCTTCAGCGAGGAACAACTCGTTGAGCACCACTTCCTGCAATCGCTGCAGAATGAGCCGGTCCATCAAGGCTCGAAACTCTTGCCAAGCCATACGGTCGTACTCAGCCTGCAGCTGGTCGTTCACTGGGCCGAGCACTTCGGCGGCGTAGATCGGACGTCCATTGACCTGCCCGATGAGCGAGTCCACCACGACCGGTTCACCGACACGTGTTTCGACGTCGAAGAACGCATCCAGATCACGTCGTTGTGCCGTGACAGGATCCACCGGGACCGGTGGCGTGAGTCCCGCCTCGAGCAGCGCCACACGCACATCTTCTGCTGAAGGCACTTGATGTGATCGCATCAGCGGATCACTGAAGTCAGCCAGCCGCAACGTGGTCACTGGCCCACGCTGATGCTCGTGACCAGCGCACCCGGCAAGGGCGAGCGCCACGCCCGCGGCGGCGAGTGCGAGGGCATGGCACTGCAATGGCATCCGTGTCCTGTACATGCGATGGCAATGCTACCAGTTGCGTGGCTCTATACTGCTCGATCCGGCCCAAGGGCCGCTGTTCCAAACCTGCCCGCACACCGCTCCTCTGGAGGTCATCATGACCGAGTCCAACGACACGCCCGAACTGCAGATCGACGCCGACTGGAAGGCCCAGGCCCAAGCCGAAAAGGAACGCCTCGCCCAGCAGGAGCAGGAAGCTGCCGCCAAGGGGGACGGCGACGCGCCCGGCGGTCGTGGCGCCCTACCCGCGGCTGACTTCAAGGGACTGGTGGGCACACTGGCTTCGCAGGCCGTCATGGGCCTCGGTGCCATGCCCGACCCGCAAGGTCGTGGCGTGATGATCGATCTCGAGGGCGCCAAGTTCGCCATCGATCTGCTGGCCGTGGTAGAGGAGAAGACCAAGGGCAACCTCACCGAGGATGAAGATCAGGAACTGGCCGCTGTGCTCGTGGAGCTTCGTGCCCGCTTCGTGCAGATCACCAAGATGCTCGCCGAGCAGATGACCGCCGGAGGCACCCCTGAGGCCGCGGCCCCTGAAGGTGGCGCATCGAAGATCGTCATGCCCGACTGAGTGTGGCCGGCGCCCCCCGCTCTGGCACACTCACACCAACCAGATCATCACCAGCTCGACCGTCACTACGGTCAGCGCGATCAACTGCGCGATCAGCATGCGTCGTGAGAGCAGCAGCAGGTACGCCAACGGCAACGCCGCACACCACACCATCAGGTAGCGGTCAAACACGAAGCCGCGGGTAAAGGCGTAGAGCAGCCATCCGGCCCCGATCGCCAGTGATTGAATGCGCAGCAGCACCCCCGCGGGCAGTGTGAGCCGCGTGCGATGGGCCAGACAGATCAGCGCCCCAAGCCCCCCCAGCCCAAGTCCGCATAACACCGCCATCACTGCTCGCGCGGCAATGCCGTCGCCCCCCACCACCGCTACGATCTTGGCTGCGATGCCTTGGAACCGATCTTGTTCGAGTTCGAGCACGAGCTGTTCGGGCACGCTGAGATCGGGCATCGCCACGATGGAGAGCACCACACCGAGCATCACGCCCAGCGGTGGAAGCCAGTACAGCAGATCTCGGCGCCACTTCACCAGCCACATGAGCAGAAAGATGCCCAGCGGAACGGCCAGGGCGGCGCCCAGGTACGTCAGACTGTCGAGCCGGAAGCCCAACCCGTGCAAGTTCTGAAAGTCACTGGACACCAATCCGTCCCACCGCACCCACAAGGGAATCCGCAGCAGACCAGCAGCGATTGATGCCGCCCACCAGGGCCAGGAGCGTTCGTTCTCCCGCAACCACGCCACCACGCACACGGCAGGCGCAAAGGCCACGGCGTGAATGCGGCTGTGCAGCAGAATCACCAGCAGCAGTCCGTACAGCACCGGTCCAAGCACGCGATGCCGTGACCGACGCCCGTCCCCCATGCCCCAACACACCACCAGCAACATGGCCACGGCCACCGTGATGAACGAGGCTTCGCCCATCACCAACTGCCCGAACACCGACTGGTACGGAATGAGCACGTAGGCGAGCGACACCAGCACCAGCGGCGGACCACGCACGCCACACAGATGCGCCAGCACCAGCAGCAACAGTCCGCCGACGATGAACCACGCCACCGACGCCAGACGCAGTGTCGACAACATGTTCGGCGGCGCCGGCACCGCACCGCCGGGCACGTGTGACTGCCACGCTTCGGGGCGATCAGCACCACGCCCGCCGCCGGGCGCCGCATCAGTCACGACTTCATTTTGGTCAGCGCCCAGTGCCTGCGCCCACACCGCGTAGGGCCAGATCAGCGCAGGCCCCTTGGTCTCTTGGAAGTCGATCGCGGTCTGCACCGTCCAGCCCTTGCGAACGATGTCGGCCATCGGCCGTGAGATCCATCGCTCGTCGAAGACCGGGCCGCGGTCGCTGATGTTGGTGCCCACGCGAAGGCCGATCGCCGTGGCGACCACGATAAGTGCCGCGATCATCACCCAGAGGCCGTCGTCCTGCCGTCGCTTCACGCCCCACCCCCTGGTCGGCACAACAGGTTCACGTAGCCCTGTTCCGGGCACGTCTTGATGATCGCTTCGACATCGACCACATCAACATCACCGGAGTCTTCATCGATGGTGGCCATCGTCCACCCCGCTTGCGCCAGCATGGCCAGCATCGCTTCGGGATCTTCGCCGGCATCGCGCACCATGGAAGGCGAATACTCCAGCAGCACCGTGGGCAGCGGATCGGGTGTCCCCAAACCACGCATCACAGGGGGCTCGTAACCCTGCACGTCGATCTTGATGACATCGGCCTGCACCTGCCGCTGGGCAAGCGTGTCATGCAGGGACTTCAACGGCACCTCCACGCCTCGCCGGCCGCGCGGTGCGCCAGCAAGGCGATGATCCCCGGTGTTCCAGGCACTGCGTTGCAGCACGGCCGTGCCATCGTGTTCTCCCACGGCGGCTGGGATCACGTGCACGCGATCAGCCAGATCGTTGCGTTCCAGATTGGCCAGCAGCAGACGTCGATTGTCTGGATCAGGCTCGAAGGCAATGACAGTGCCCCCGGGCCCCACATGACGAGCTGCGGGCAAGGTGAACAACCCCACGTGCGCCCCGACATCCACGAAGCAGCCGCCCTCAGGCAACGCTGCGAGCATTGCAGCCAGTGAGCCCGGTTCGTAGGCACCGGCACCGTGCAGCTCGAGCGTCACACCGAAATCCCCGGGATGCAGGCTGTAGTGCAGCCCGTCGATCTCCACCTTGGCGGCCTGCCGTCGCCGCAGCACCGCAGCGCCCAATGCACGCAACGGGCCCACGTGCTCAAGCACGGGACGCAGCATGGGGGCGAGGGCCTGCCGCAGGCTTCGGAATCGAGGGGTAGGGGCCATGTCAGAGGATTCTGGGACGCTCAACGAAGGTATCGACACAGTGACCCCCTTTCGTCGACACGACAACGGCCCCGCTTGTGGGTTTTTTCGCTCTCTTGAGGGCTCAGAGCAGATCCGAGATCACGTGGTCGGCCAGTAGCAGCCCGCTGCGCGTCAAGGCCAGATGACCGTCCACATCATGCAGCAGCCCCGCCGCCGTGTGGGTGGAGATCGCGGTGGCTCGGTGCTTCCCACGCTTGGGCGTGCTGCAGGCCGCGGCGATGGTGTCATTGGGCACGCCCCCGAGCCTGCGCAGACCGAGCATGAGCACCTCGCCCATGACTGCGTCGGCATCGAGCGACTCCAGATCAACCACCGGTGGCAGGCCGTCTGTCCGTTGGTCCATCCAGGCTTTGAGCCGTGGGATGGTGCGCCATCGGGTGCCCGACACATGCCCCGCCGCCGAGGGCCCGAGTGGCCACCAATTGCCATTGGTCCAATAGATCTCGTTGTGCCGGCAGCGATGCCCGGGCTTGGCCCAGTTGCTGATCTCGTAGTGCTCGAATCCAGCCCCGGCGAGCAGTTGCTGCACGCTGGTGAACATGTCCACTTCGGCGTCTTCATCCACCGGCGTCACCTTGCCCCTGTCGCGGCGACGACGCAACGGCGTGCCGGGCTCATAGATCAGTCCGTACACACTCAGGTGCACCGGATCCATGGCGAGGGCCGCGGCCAGATCAGCATGCACATCGGGGACCTGCTGCCCTGGAATGCCGAAGATCAGGTCCAACGACACGTCGTCGATTCCCGCCGAGCGGATGTGATCCACCGCCCGTGGCACCGCAGCTGGGTCGTGCTGACGCTCCAATGCCTTGAGCAAGTGCGGCTGGGCGCTCTGCATGCCCAGCGACACCCGGCTCACCGGATGCCCGGCCAGCACGGCCGCCACCTGGGCCGTCACCGTTTCCGGATTGGCTTCCACAGTCCACTCCCCCGGGGCCACCGGCAATGCCTCGGCTAGGCCACCAAGGAGCCGATCCAAATCGGCCGGCTCGAGATAGGTGGGCGTTCCCCCGCCGATGAAGACCGTCGGCGACGCGGCAAAGTGCATGGCCTTGATCGTGGCCGAGGCCTCGGCGAGGAGGGCGTCGACATAGGCGCTGCGAGCGTCATCCTTGCCCGCGAGCGTGAAAAAGTCGCAGTAGTGACAGCGGTGCATGCAGAATGGAACATGCACGTAGAGTGCGTCCACACAGGCACTTGCCGTCGTGCCATCAGCGTCTGTGGACTGGACGCGCGCGAGCACCTCGGCTGCGGTGCTACCTGAAGGCCTATCATGACGCATTGTGAGAAGAGATACGGACATGCCGAATGACGCCATGGTAGGCGACTGCCAAGCCATGCAGGCTGATCTGGTGATGACCGCCGGGGGTGTGTCGGACCGCGTCTTCACCCTGCGTGAGGGCAGCACCTCCATCGGCCGTGACGGCCGGTGTGATGTCCACATTGCCCTACCCACCGTGTCGCCCAAGCACTGCGAAATCGTGCTAGAGAACCAACGGGCCACCCTCCTGAGCAAAGACGAGGCCATTGGCACGTTGCTCAACGGCAAGGTGGTGCGGACCGCCCCGCTGTCTGATGAAGACGAGGTCACGATCGGCCCGGTGACCTTTCGTGTGGTGCTTCGGCCCGGCCAAGGATCACCCCGCTCATAGACCGCAGGCCCCTCCCGACCGGCTAGAATGGGTCACCTATGGATGCATCACATGGGACCGCCGTCGTCGGCCTGCAATGGGGCGATGAAGGCAAGGGCAAGATCGTTGACCTGCTGACCGCCGACCACGATGTGATCGTGCGCTACAACGGCGGCGCGAACGCCGGCCACACCGTGGTCGTCGAAGGCGAACGCTACGCCTTGCACCTGATGCCCTCGGGCATCTTGCAGGACGGTCGCGTGTGCGTCATCGGCAACGGTGTTGTCGTGGACCCGGCCCAGCTGCTCTCGGAAATGGAAGGCCTTCAGGCGCGGGGTATTGATGTCACGCCGCAACGGCTGTTGATCTCAGATCGCTCGCATGTCGTGATGCCCTATCACAAGGAACATGATGCGGCGATGGAGCAGGTGCTCGCCGGCGCCGCGGGCAAGGGCGACGAGAATCTCTCGATCGGCACCACCAAGCGCGGCATTGGCCCGACCTATGCCGACAAGGTGCATCGCTCCATGGCCATTCGCATGGGTGATCTGCTCGACGCATCGGTGCTCCGCGCCCGACTCGATGTCGTCTGTGCCATCCGCAGTCGAGAGCTTGAAGCCCTCGGTGTGGATGTGCCCGAACTCGATCCGGCCGCCCTCACCGAAGCCTACGCCGCCATTGGCCAGCAGCTTGCGCCCTACATCACCGACACCGTGTACTGGTTGCACGGCGCCATCAACGACGGCCGTCGTCTGCTGTTTGAAGGCGCCAACGCATGTCTGCTGGACATTGATCACGGCACGTTCCCGTACGTGACGAGCTCGTCGTGCTCCACACTGGGCATCGCGCCGGGCACGGGTCTGCCGGGATCCAACATCGATCACGTGGTGGGCATCGTGAAGGCCTACGGCACTCGCGTGGGCGAAGGCCCGTTCCCCACCGAAGACCTCGGCGAAGACGGCGATCTCATCCGCGAACGTGGCCACGAATACGGCACCACCACCGGACGCCCACGTCGCTGCGGCTGGCTGGATTTGGTGGCCGTCAAGTATTCGGCGATGGTGTGCGGCGCCACGTCGCTGTCAATAATGTTGATGGACGTCCTCAGCGGCTTTGACACCCTGCAGTTGTGCACCGGCTACCGCCTGTCCGATGGCACCGTGACGGACCGCTTCCTGCCCGACGCTCGCCAACTGGCCCAAGTCGAACCCATCTATGAGTCGCTGCCAGGGTGGCACGAGGATCTGACGGCCATGACCGAGGATCACGAACTGCCCACCAACGCACAGGCGTACCTCGATCGCATCGAGTCATTCACAGGGGTGCCGGTGCGGTTCGTCAGTGTCGGTCCCGATCGCGCCCAGACCATTCGCCGCACCGGCGCTGCCGTACAGGGATGACGGCGGCCGACTGCACCGTGCCGGTGGAGCAACGCCCCACCCACATCGCCATCATCATGGACGGCAACGGTCGCTGGGCGCAGGCTCGCGATCTGCCACGGACCGCCGGGCACCGCGCCGGCGCCAAGGCCGCACGGGCCATTGTCGAAGCCGCCGCACGAGCCCAGATCAATGCGCTCACGCTGTACTCCTTCTCCACCGAGAATTGGAAGCGGCCCGCTGATGAAGTCGCGGCGCTCATGGGCCTCGTCACCGAATTGCTGCCCGGTGAAGTGGTGCAGATGCAGCAGAACAACATCCGCTTTCGTGTGATTGGTGATCGCACGGGCCTGCCCAAGAACGTGCTCGAACAGATCGAGCAGGCCGAAGCCGCCACAACGTCGGCCACCGGCATGACGTTGGTGGTGGCGATGAACTACGGCTCCCGGCAGGAACTCGTGCACGCCGCCCGCACGCTGGCCACCCAGGTCGCTGATGGCACGCTTAGCCCGGACGACATTGACGAAGCCGCGATGGCCAACGCCTTGTGGACAGCGGGCCTGCCCGATCCAGATCTGCTCATTCGCACCGCAGGCGAACTACGTGTGAGCAACTATCTGCTGTGGCAGATTTCCTACGCCGAGCTGTACGTGGACGAGTGCTGCTGGCCCGACTTTGATGCGGCTGCACTGCACGGTGCCATCGAAGCCTACGCCAACCGCCGCCGCACACGCGGTGGACTGACGACCTGATCACGCTGCGGCGATCAGTCTTCGATCTTTTCCATCATCAAGATGCGCGGCTGCTGGCCAGGGCGATCAACACCGGATCGATCCACCACCATCACGTAGCGGCTGTCATCGATGATGTTGTCCGGATCAGTCGCATCCCACACGCCCGTTTCTGGATCTTCACGGAATGTGCGAATCTGCAAGTGCACGGTGAACACGTCACTGCGCGTGGTGATGAGATTGCTGATGCCGGAAAAGAGCAAGGCGCCCTCTTCCTTGTCACCGGCGACACGGTCGCCACTGAGCAGCACTTCGGTGAGACGCGGCTCGGCAGGGATGGCCGTATTGGGATCGGCTCCCCAAGGCATGCCTGCAGTACCGGCTGGATCCAGCGGATCAAGATACGGTTGGCGGGCCGTGTTGGCACTGGCGCTATAGGTCCAGTCCGCACGTCGCAGTGCATCCTCGGCATTGCCGTTGTAGAAGCCCTGGGCATCCCACAAGCGACCCGTATCGGTGGAGAGGAACGCACCTGGGTTCTCAATGAACACCTGACGATGTTCGTCCCAATAGGGCGAACTCGTGTTGGGAGCATCCGCATTGAACGGACCGTCGACTTGCTCACCCTGCCAACCGAAGGGGTTGCGGGCGGCAAAATCCATGCGCCAGGCGTCGGCATTCACCGAGGAGCCGATGCCTTCGCGGCGATCGACATCTTCCACGCCGTCGTCATTAAAATCAGTCAGCCCGAAGTCCATCAGGGCCGGACGTCGTAACGCAAACAACTGACCGATGGATGCGAATCCACGACGACCATCGGTGGCCCGCACGGCGTGATCGGCGATCACGTCCTTGCCCAGATCACCGTAGTGCCTGTCAAAGCTGTAGGGCTCGTAAGGCGGCCACGGATCCGGATAGAAGCGGGCACCACGGTCGCGATACGACGGCCCAGCGGCGTGGCCGGGCACCAGATCGCGGTTCATCCACGGGAAGGGCGGGCTCAACACGGTGTTCCGCCCCACTGCCGATGCTTCATCGTCCCATCGCTTGAACGCCATCACACCAGCACCATCGCGGTACTGCACGATGGCCTCGGACAGTGCGCTGCGGGGATGGCGACTCATGGGCCTCGCAGTGTTCCCGGCCGGAGGTGAATCGAGCACGCCGGCAAGACTGCTGGCAATACGATCGGGTGAGCCGTGTACCAATCGCGTCATGTGGGGCATAGCGCGAAGCACTTCCATCGGGGCGGTATTGATGTTCACCAGACCAGGTACGGCCTGACCACCGAACGTACCGGCATTGCCCAGGCTCGGATCGCGACCGGTGATCGCTTCGTAGCTGGTCACACCGAATCGCTCGTCATCGGGGAAGCCGTCACCGACACCAGAGGCGTTGCCGTTCGCGATCCACGCCGCGTTGTCAGCCAAGTCATACAGACCTGGACCGTCGCACACGAACAAGTCTGCGACGCGGCCTGCTGCAGGTTGCCCAGGATCAAGATAGCGAGGGTCGTCGCTGTCGAGCACGTAATCAGGCACGAGCCAAGCCGCGGGATCGGTGCCGTTGAGCAGCTCGGTTTCCACCGGCACAGCGCCCACGACCACGTTGAAGGGATCGTCTTCACCGTGCAGCGACAGACGCCCGGCGTGGCCGTCCTTGGCCAGCCACTCGGGCAAGGTGCGCAAGGTGACGGGCCAGGTGCGGCGTGCCAGCGGAACGGTGTTGCCTGCGGCATCAAACCCTGGCATCGGCATGGCAGGACGCGGCGGCCAGTAGGCCGTTTCGAGCAGGCCTGGCGTGGCGCCATCGGTGTACTGCGGGTTGTAGGTGACCGCAGGCCAGATGAACTGACTCGTGTTCGCACCAGAGGCCGCGATGGGCATCCACAATTCAGTACCCACGGCCATTTCGTTCAGCGCTTCACCGACCTGTTCGAAGTTGTGCACGTGCATCGACGGCAGCTGAATTCCGTTGGGCTCGAGCACATCGCCGTCGATCTCGCGGAAGCCGTACAGGCCCTTGTCCGCATACGACCAGGGCAGGCCGTAGGTATCGGTCATCGCACCGCCCCACCCGCCTTCACGCGTGCCGTTGCGCCAGTTGCCTTCGGCATCGCGACCTCGCGATGTGAATGTGGCACCAAAGCCGAACGCATGTGGCTTGTCGCAGCGGAAGCCGTGGTACTCGGTGGCGTCCACATCTGGCTGGGTACTGTTGGTACGCAGCCGCCAAGGCAGACGGGCCGTTCGCGTCATCCAGGGGTAGCCGTACGGGTTGCCGTAAATGTTGCCGTTGATGCCGGTCTGATCCCAGCCGTGCGCATCGGCCATGGTGGCCGGATCATTCACCTGGCCGTCACCGTCGAAGTCGTAGCGGCCCAGACCCTCGGGGTCCCATCGCCAATCGAAGAAACGACCGTGCGTCCAGCCCAAGGCGTCGTGGTAGGTGGAGCCCACCCGCACTGGATTGCCTTCGTCGATCTCGGCGAAAGGGTTGGGCGGCACGGTGTTGTTGAATCGGCCGTAGACCAGCGGCCAACCTTCATCGGCCACCGAACCGTCAGTGAAGTCTTCCACGAGGTACTCGTTGTCATTCCACACCACACCATTGAGCAGTTCAGAATTCGACGGCATACCTGCGTCGTAGCGAGGATCATCGAGAATGCCGATGCCGATCTCGCGGGCCTCGATGTTCGTGGCCGATGTATCGCCGTCGTTGATATACCAGCGGCCCAGCGAGGCGACCGAGCCCGAGGGCATGTCGCTGTTGGGTGCGGTGCGCAAAGACTGCTCGGCATAGCGACGACTACGCAAGACACGCACGAGTTCATCGCGTTCGTCGGGGTCACCCTGTGTCAGGATGTCGATCGAGCCACCAGTCATGCCCGCGGCCTGCAACAGCCTGGCGAGTTCGATGGGATCCACAGGGGGGAGGTTGGCGTCGATAAGGATTGGGTCCTCGGCCAACACAGCCGCATTGCCAAGTGAACCCACCTGATATGCGGCCGGACGTAGGCTGAGCTGTGCCGATTCGTTGATGCCACCGGTGGTGCCACCAGCGGGCATGGTGTTCAGACCGATGGCGGCATCGCGCGTCCATGAGGCCGTCACACGACCTTCGCCGATGGCGAAGCGTGGCCCGCGACGGTCCGGACGTGCAAGATGACGACCAAGTCGACCGAGCTGCTCGGGCGACGGCCAGAAGACGTCGGCCTGATCGGTGACGTCTTCGTCGAAGTCGTCCACCGACCATGGTCGGGCATAGCGGGCCCATTGGGTCCAGCGTGCAAAGTAGGGATCCACCCGGAAAACGCTCGGGAGCGACGTGAAGCCGTTGCTGTCGGGATCCTGCAGCCCGGATTCGCCCTGATTGAGCGTACTGGGCCAGTCTGAAAGCACACGCGGATAACGGAGGTCGGGCGTGCCACCCACACCATTGCCGGTGCCTTCCTTGCCCCGCATCGGGAAACCGTTGCCGGTCTGCTGATCACCGGGCTGGGGCATAAAGTTGGCCGACAGCGAATCAAGATCCCCGAATGACGGCAGACGGAATCGCGCCATCTGGTCGGTCAGCAACACACCGAACTCATCCTTGCCGTCAGCTCCAACCGTGCGATCGATCACCACATCCACGGCATCTTGATGCGAGAACCCCCCATCGGCGTTGCCGTCCACAGGCAGCAGATCTGCAACCTGACGGATCCCGTCGAAGTCGGGATCGGCGAACTGATACACCTTGCGAACAAGTTCAACACCCACACCAATGGACGGATCGATTGAGGGCCCGTTGAACATGCCACCCGCAGGCTCGACGTCTTCGTCGTACCAGTCGCTGGCGAACATGGGCAGGATGTTGTCGCCATTGCTATCGACAAGCGTTTCATCCGCGACCACCCGCCAGACCATGTCGCCGGCGCCGATGGCACGGGCGTACACGCCGCTTGGGTCGCTGATGACATCACCAAAGGGCTGTTCGGACGGCAGCAAATCGAGGAAGTCGATCCAGGCTTCGGCCTCATCAGAGATGCCGTCGCCCGAGCCACCGGGAGCGGCACCAGCGTAGATGGCCGCGTCCAGATTGTTCAATTGACCAGAGGCCAACTGCGATTGACCGTCCTGATCGATGATCATGTTGACGGCATCCCAGCCCGCTTGTGTGGAATCGAATTCCTCGAGCCCACCTTCCATGGCTTCCACGCCATTGAGCAGAATGGTGAGCGCGTAGGGCCGATCTTCCGAGGCCGGGGGCAGATACCAGGGCGTATTCAGATCGCCAGGCGTGAAGCGATCCCCCACGGTGGCCGTGGCGTGCATGCCGTTGGACAGCGGCTCGATGCGCGGTGCAGTGGCGTCATAGGCTGCGCCGCGGTTGATCGAGTTGGGCGCCAACACGATCTCGTACGACGCCTCGGACTCGGGGTCGTAGCGATTCTCACGCAGGAACTTCACACTGAAGCGCGGCAGGTCCCACTGCTGTGAGAGCGGGTTGTAATCGAACAGCCGAATCGGCACGTCGAAGGGATTGAGAATCTGCACGGCCAACACCGTGTGCGGTGCAACGGGCTCGATGAAGTCATCGAGGTCATCGCAATCCGTGGGCGGCATGAAGGGCGAATCGGTGCCGTTGCCGTCGGTGCCATTACCGAGTTTCTCACGATCGTCATCGCCGTAGGCGGCGAGCATGAGCCACTCGTTGGAATTGGGGAAGCCAAAGGTCTCCGGGCTCGTGCCGCGGTCGCCGGGAATCATCCACGGGCGACCAACATGGGCCACGAAAATCTCACCGATGACGGGCTGAGGCTCAGCACGCTGCACGAAGATGTGCGGATCCCAGACCGACTGGTAGAGATCGCCAGCGGCGCGGTTCACCGTGAGATCGGCGATCTGATCGCCGGTGACGTCCACGGGCACGTCGAGCTCTTCCCACGGGCCCCACAGGGCATTGTTCAAACTCCCCAGGCCACTGGTGGACATTGCTTCCAGTCGTCGCGTGCCTACAAATGCATTGGAGCCGCCTGCATCTGACAGGTCGATCGCGTCATCGATGAGATTGGGCGCCGCCGGAGAGATGTTGATGAGCGGCGCATCGCCCACCTTCTGAGGCCATGAGTTCCACTGGTCAAGACCGCCAAGCAACTGCTGCCCGGAGGCTAAGACCGTGGTCAGCGGGTCGAATGGGAAACTGGGTTCGCTGCCAGGCAGGAACACAGGCAACGGCTGGGCGCCCGACACTTGATGTGCACGGTTGACGGCGTCGAGGTTGGCCGGATCCTGCACGTACAGCGGATACGGACCCATGTCGAAAGTGGTGCCCACGCCGTCTTGTGTTCCGGGACGGATGATCCGGGGCATGCGACGCGCGGCGATGCTCTGCGCCAGTGCCGCCGCACTGCGTCGTGTGCGTTCCCACGCTTCGTTGTCGTAGCCGTGATAGGCATGACGCTGGGCGGGGTCCGCCCGCCCGTCGCCGTTGATGTCCGTGGGCAACCAGGTCACCGGATCAACAGGCTCACGCTCGGTGACATAGCCACCGGTCAAGGCCAGCATCAGACTGTGGGGCAGACGCTGCTCCATGCTGCGACGACGGAACCACCCCAGCTGATCAAGCATGTCAACGCCGACAAAGTCGAGCCAGTCTTGCCGCAGCACCTGCTGCCCCCACTCACGCAGATCGATCTTCTCGCGGAACTGCGCCGCAGCATCGTCGTAGAGTTGCGCCATCGCTTCGGGCGTGGTGGGCGTGATGCCACCAGCGGTGCCCGGCAGCGTGAGCGTGCGTGGATCGGGCATCGGGGCACGGTTTTCCCACCACAGATGCGAAGGCATCACGTCGTTACGAGCACCGTTGATGGTGGTCAATCGGTGACGCAGATCCGCCGTGAGCTGGCGGTTGTCCAGACGATCCATACCTTCGACGCTCTCGGCGCGTTCAAACTGCCCGTGCAGTGGATGCACGCCGTCGCCCCAGCCTTCACTCAAATCGCCCGTGGCCCGCTCGAGCCGAGAGATCAACCACGGCATCGAGTTACCTTCGTAGGCACGCAGCTCGAGTTCATCCGACAGGGTGAACGGCGTGTTCACGGCTTGTGGACTGCGCCATTGGCCGGAGGACGATTGGCTGATGTAAGTTCGGTTGTCGCGATCATTGACGTCGGCCAACGGCGCACTGCCATCGGGATAGCCAAGATTGCCGCGATAGCCCAGATTGCCCAGCAGGCTGCGGGTCCAATCATCAGGCTCCTGCCAGCGTTCGGCCTTCCACCCCACAAGCGCATCGATGGTCGAGTTGCTGTCCCATGGGTCCCACAAGAACGGACTCCAGCCACGATTCCAATTGGGCTGCAGGAGAGAGAAGCCGTCGTTCTCCTGCGACGCCGTCTGGAAGATCGGCTGATGTCCTTCGTAATCGAAGAAGCCCACATTCCACGTGGCCGTGTCGCGGGGATCGAACGTGTCGTCGTTGTCGCCATAGGGCGCGCGGTTCTGCCCCACCAGAGCGAGATCTGCCGGGGTGTGTCCACGGGTCGATTCGCTGTTGTAGCGCGACGATGTGTTGTTGCGGTCGTATGGAAAGAACCGCGTCGCGGTGTTCACATTGAGACGCCCGGTGTTGTCGGTCACCGACACCGCCACGATCTGCCGTGTGCCGTCGTTGCCGTCATGGGGCACCAGATTCCAGAACGAATCCGTGAAGCCGTCGCCGTCGGCGTCGGCCAATGTGCGGCCCACATGCCAGCGGGACGTGTCCTTGACGAATTCATCACTGGACCGCTCGCCGATTTCGTTCGTCACACCGTCGCCATCGAGATCTTCGAGGCGATAGAAGTTCACGGGCAACAGTTCGCCGGCCCCGAACTTGGACAACTCCATGGCACGACGCCACCCCAGCGGCGTCATCCAACTGCGCATGCGGTCCCAGTGGTCCCAATTGAACTCCGATACGTATTCGTGCAGCGGATCGTCCCAATCGATGCGGGCCCGCACGCCATCGGGAGCCAGAAAGACAGCGGCACCGTTGTCGTGGTCGGCCAGCCCGTTAAGCACACCGTCGCCGTCGACATCAAAGCCGCCGGTGATCCGGTCGCCCAGTCGAGACGGAACCACGGCGGGAAACTGCTCGATCGGCACGTCGAGTCGGTTCAGCAGACCGCCGTAGTACACACGACCGTCGGCCCACGCCGTTTCGCCATCGGGATAGCCGTCAGGGCCCAAGGCCGTACGCACGCCGGTGACGTCAGCGATGTCGCGCACCACGCGCCAGCCATTCCAGGCCGCGGGCATGTACGACATGTGCCGCCAGTGCGAGAACATGTTGGCCATGCGTCCACCGGCAAAGTCAAGATCGCGAGTGGCGTCGTAGTCGGCATCAAAGCTGCCGCTGTAGTCACGTGTTCGAGCACCTACACGCTGTGGTTCAATGTCACGCAGGAATCGCGAATCGGCGATCCCTGGATCACCCAGAGGATTCTGGGCCGGGTCATAGATGGCCCGCTCAGGCACGACGCCCGCGGTGATGTCGGATGGATCGGAGTAGCCCGGGAACAACCGCAGTGGGTTGGTACCGGTGTCGTTGTGCGGCTCCTCTGGCCACATCCAGTCGGCCATGGACCACGACACACCATCGATCGTCATCTCACGCAGTGGACCGGGCTTGATGGGCCACGTGGCCCAGTCGGGTGGATTGGTCCACGGCACGGTGGCGTGCGGAGCGTGGTTCCACGCAAAGAAGCTGTCACGGCCATAGCGCACCGCGTCTGCGGCGGCAGCCTTGCGACGGCCTTGATCCGGCGGTTGCCCGCCAGCGAATTCAATCGTCAGGTCATAGTCGATGGCGCGGGGGAACAGGTTGCCAGCGATCTCGCTGGCCACGGCTTCGGCCACACCTTCCACGGCGTCGTCGCGTTCCATGGCCACGCGCGTGGCCAGTCCAGCCTGTCGCATGGATCGCATGCGGCTCAAGAAGACCGTCGCGATGAGCACCAGCAACACGAGCAAGGCCGACACCAGAATGACGGCGTTGCCCGGACGCATCCACGGCGTCGAGCGAGTGATGGTGTTGGATGTGGTGTGATGCATCATGGATCAGTCACCCATTCGCCGGGGCAATGGCACGACAAACTGCACGACACGGCCGCCTTCGAGGGTGGTCGCAGGGTCGTGCACCGTCATGGTGAAACGAAGTGCCGTGGGCCACGGCGTGAATGAAGGATCGCGATCGAGCACGCCGTTGTTGTCGATGTCGATGTTCAATAGCGGCGATGCAGCGTTGGGGCCAAAGAGCGCCCAGTACTCACGCACACGGGGCACGCTACCGAAGGCCCCCTCGGTATCGATTTCATCAATGGCGTTGAGGTTGTCGATGTCCGTCGGATCCTCGTCATTGGGATCGACCCAGATCAACGAGGCGGCAGCTGTGGCCGGTGCCGTCAGTTCGTATTCGTCGCCCTCATAGATGGGCTCGCCCACAGCGAGGCCCGGCGCACTCACGCCGAACTGCCCGAAGGTCACCACGCGACGGTCCCATTGCTCGGCGGTGCCGTTGCCGTCGGTGCGCGATGGCAGGCCGAACCACAAGGCATCGAGGCTCGGCTCGATGCCGTCAGACGGCGAATCCGCCACGCCCGCAGGCGGATCGATCAGGCCATCGAGGGCCTGCGGCACCTGCGTGGCGTCGAGGCGATGGCCATGCCAACGCACATCGGCATCCACGAGGCGAGGCCAGCGCACGCCCGATGCACCGCCAACTTCTTCATCCCAGGTCCATTCCACGATGAAGTTGGAAACGGCTGAACCGAGCACCGGGTTCGTCAACATCTGGTCGAATCGGGCATTGCCCGGGGGCTCACGCTCAGCCCGGGCATGCGCGAAGAGGGTCTTGAGCAAGGCCCGTTGGTCGCCGTCGCCGGGGACGCCGTCGTCATAGACGTAGTGTGTGCCGTCGGGATCGTCGACCCCGGCAATCCAGGGCCGGCGGGCCACGCCCCCACCGGCATTGCGCGACATCAGCATCGCCCCACGAAGATCGGCCAGCGACATGGCACTCACATCAGCTCGGCCGTAGTCGATCACCGGCGCCTTGGGACTGAAGCCCGCCTGAGAACCTGAAGCCTCGCGGGGGTCGAAGGGCAACAGTGTCTCCTGCGAAAGTGTTTCGTTCTGATAGACACGCTTGGATGCCGCGTTGGGCGCTCCGGTGTCGTCATCGCCCAGCGCAACCGCAGTTCGTGTGAACAACCACCGCCGTGCTTCAGGCTGACCGCCGCTGATGGACGGCGCGGACGTTTGGTTGTACAGATTGGCCGCACCACCTGTGTTGCCCAACGTGTAGGTGGTCCACGCAGTGGGCAATACGCCGCCGTATGGGCTGTCGACATTGGGCTGATGGAAGGGCATCAAGGTTCGCAACAGCCCCTCGCCATCACGCAGGGCGTTGAGATCCACGTCCTGCGCTGTGAGCGTGGGCTGCCCTTGCGCCACCATGCCCGGGCGTGCCTCGTAGCGGCCCAGTTCGGGAAACTGCAGGGCATGGCCGTAGCGAATCATGCCCGCCTGCCCGATGGTCTTGGGCGCCATGCCCGGCAGGGCCGAATACCCGAGATTCGATCCAAAGCCAAGGCTGCGTTCAAAGCCCTCGACAAAGAACACCAACTGATCGCAACGCACGGGTGCTTCGGGGGCCAGGGCGGGATTGATCAACCCCGGACGCACGCCGGTGCCGTCCCATCGTTCGCGGTTGTAGTTGTTGGGCACTTCAACGCTGTGAATGCCCAGCACACCATCAGGAGACAAGCGGGCGAGGTCGTCACGCACTTGACGTTCAATCGCCACTGCTTCCTGCACCACGTCACCGGCCGCTTGCCCGGCACGGGTGAGGGCTGACGCATTCTGGAACACCTGCGCAGTGACCAGGATCAACGCCACGAGGACGGCGATGGCCACGAGCAGTTCGATCATGGTGAAGGCACGTCGCATCACAGATCTTCCACCCCGATGAAGACTGGTTCGATGAAGTACGTCACACCGCCAGGTCCGGGCAATTCGGACGGCATGTAGAACAGGTGATCCACCGACCTCGGATCGGGGTGGATGACACCCGCAGCATCCGGGTGCCGCAGCACGCCGTGGCGGAAGTCGGGCTGCCTAAGGAAAGAGAACGTGTAGGGCGGCAGGGCCGTGGAAGCAGTGAAGTACGCGATGTCACCGATGGCGTAATCATTGGTATCGAGCATGGCACCGACCACCGGACCCGGCACCGGCGATGTCAAGAGGACGTCATTCTCACTGCCATTGCGATCACGGCCGGACGCCACACGATGCACGGTGCCCATCTGGTCCATCACCCACTGCCCGGACTGCATCCACGCATGACCAAGATCGTTCACGTTCTGCGTCATGTCGTAGATCGGCAATGGATCATCAGCGGCCCCGTGACCGGGCATCCACTGCTGCACCGTGCCAACACGCTCCAGCGGCAGGCGATACGGCACCGCGGGGACTTCTGCACCTGAAGGATCCAGTGCCGTGGCACCGGGCTTGAATGACGGCGCTGTCAGTGTGGAGGCCGTGGCTCGGTACACGAACACAGCAGCCTGCACGCGGTCACCGATCTTGCGGAAGGCGCAATCCCAGAAATAGCGAGGACGGTTGCCCGAGCCATCTGGCGGTGGCCACGACCGCTCGGCTGACGACACCATCACACGCGGCGGCACATACTCGCCTTCGATCACATTGTCATAGGGATTGAACGGCACGCCCAAGGCGGTCTGGTCGAAGTCATCTGGTGCAAACCCAAGGAAACGCCGCCAAGGATGATCGGCATCAGCGGTCTGTTCCCCCACCGTGGCGTTGGCACTGGACCAGCCATAGTGATTGAACACATCGATCGCACCGTCCAGTTCGCCTTCGCCCTGAGGCGCGTTCACCACCAGGCTCGGACGCAACCACGGCCAATCTGTGAGTCGCAACCACGCACCGAGTTGCACGAAGCTTTCGTTGGCCAAGGTGGCCCGCATCTCCGTGAGCAAGGCCTGCCCATCACCGCCATCAGCGCTCAGTTCATCGGCCTGCAACTGCGCGAAGTCCCACCAGGACCCGAAGTCTTCAGGACGCAGACGGCTGCGAAGTACACCCATGGCGTGCTCAGCCACCACCGGCCCGTAGAACTCGTCTTCGGCCTGTTGCTGCATCACGATGCCCGCCGGAAACAGCGCGGCGATCGAGATAAGGCCGAGGCCCAGAATGAAGATGGCAAGCAGCAGTTCGATCAGCGAGAAGCCGCCGCGATGGACACGATTCGTGATCATCGATCAGACTCCTCCAGGCTCACGCCCGTGTAGCGATTGAAGAACAGCCGGCGACCGTAGTCATCGATGAAGCGAGTATGGGCCCACGATCGATTGGCCGACCCTTCATGGGTGGGCGGCCAGTCTTGTACGGCCTCTATCGAGCGAAGTTCACTCGAGTCGTACACGACAAGAAACGGCCCGGTCATCACCCACGGTTCGTCGAGTTCGTCGTCCTGACACATTGGCCACCACTCGGCATACTCCACGATCGGCGCGAAGGCGCCAGACCCGGGCGTGAGCCGCGGCAGGACGAAGCAGCCCGCTGCATCGGGGAAGTCGCCATCGAGCAGGCTGTACTCACCGCCATGGAGGCCCTGATAGCCGTCGCCGTCGAAATCGATCCATCCGAAGCGGGATTGATGCTCGGGCACACCGGTCACAGGGGCACCATCCCGGCCGAACAGGATGCCGGGCATGATGCCGTTGGCCTCAGCCAGATCGCCCAGATGTGAAGGCGGCAGGTACTGGATGTCGCCGGAGTACTCCAACGAGAAGGTCTGGCCACCACCGGTGTCCGGGTTGCTGATGGCGTGACCGGGCACGGCAATCTCAGCGCCTGGGGGCAGCAACACGGGATCAACACCCTCCACTGGCAGAAAGCGCGTGACCCGCACCTGTCGCATATGGCCCGGGGGCTCAATCTCTGGTGTGGCGGTGTCGGGCAGTTGCCAGTCTTTGGCACCACCGGCAGGCTGGGCGATGATCGCTTCCATGCGGGGCGTGTTATTGATGCGTCGCGCCCGGAAGGCCAGCATCGTGGTGGTGCCGCTCTTGAGCGCAAGCGTGCGAGCCTGTCCGAGCAGTCCCTTCACCTGTTCCACCGCCGAAGTGCGACGCACGTCGGCAATGATCGAGGTATACGACACCACGGTGATCACACCCACGATGGCGAGGATCGCCACCACCGCGAGCAGCTCGATCAGCGTGAAGCCGAGACGGGATGCAGACCGGTTCACCATGTCCGCACCTCGTACGAGTAGATGTTGTCATCAGTGCGACGCATTTCAACCGCCGTACGATCGGGATCCCATGTCTCCCCCGCCTGCACCTGATACTCGAGGTCACCAAAGCGGCGATCTGGGCCGGCACTGACGAAGTACACCCGCTTGTTGCGGGCCGGGCCAAGGATGCGCTCGGCACGAGTGCGGATCGTGCCGTCTTCATCTCGAAGTGTGATGTCGGCCCCATCACCAGGCATGCCGTCAAGATCGCGGTAGATATCGCGGCCGGGGAAGACCACGAGAATCGGCGAACCCCAAGCATCTTTGAAGTAGCTCTCAACCACGTCGGCGTCGACCAGTGGTTCGATCAGATCGGGATCCGCATTCAGCAGGATGTTGCGGCAGGACTCAACCGCGAGCAACTTGCGGGTAAGCACCTCCCACATGACATACGGGTTCTCCCCACCGAGGCGGCGACGGTAGCCGTTGGCGCCCGATTCAGGCACATCGCCCGTTGGGAATCCACCGTCAAGTGGATCAGGGAAGCCCACGGCGCCCGGCTGATACTTGATGTCATAGGCAGAGCCCTGATACGCATCGAACACGCCGTCATTCACGCCACTGCCCAAGGGATAGCCATCCTGACCGTAGGACAGTTGCCGGCCTACAGCGCTCTCGTATTCGAGGATCGCTGCATCAAGAATGTTCAGCATGTCTTCGGTGCGACGACGCTCGGTGCGTTCGATCAGCGCCGAACCCACCGACAGCGTGATAACCGCCAGGATCGCGATGATGACGATGGCGGCCATTACCTCCACCAGCGTGAAGGCGCGACGGTGCGACGCGTTCATGGTGTAACGCGGGCTCATCGACCGATCTCCACGATGTTGTCGGCATTGGCTTCTTCGGTGTCGACCGTGGGATACACGCCGTCAGCCATGATGGACTCATGGTTGTCGTCGGACCACACCCGCGCCGTGCGATCTGAGTGATTCCCCAACCATTGCAATCGCCCATCGGCATCGCTCGGGTTGTCCACACGTGCCCATGGGAATAGCACTCGGTCCGGGCCAGCAGAGAAGAACGCGAAGCGACCTGCATTCAAGCCCGCTGTCGTCGTGGGATCACCGAAGGGATCACCAGTCGACCCTGAACCGACGCCCTGGAAGTCGCCCCAGTGCTGGCCATCCGCATCACGGAAGATCCACGTGATGGCGTCGTCGGGACTGATGTCATACGGCCGCAGCACGAAGAACTCGGACAAGCTCGGCGTGTGCGTCCAGTCGGCCACGTAGTCCGGCGGCACGCCATCGTGCCCAGGGGGCACGTAGCCCGCGCCGAATCGTCCAGCGGGATTGCCTGGTTGGTGGTTCACGCGGTAGTACCGGATAGGACCGCCCCACGCATCAAGGATCACCTTGGGCGCATCGGGGTCGTAGCCCTCATCCCCGGCCATGTAGATGCGGGGCTGCCCACTGACCGGATCGATGGAGCCGTCCCAACCATTGATGTCGCCACCGAGTGCCCCCACCATCGACAGATCATCGATGTCGAGATACGGGCCAAGCACCGCACCACGATGGGTGCTGAAGTTGGATGTGCTCGTGCCTTGCGGCGGCCGACGTTCGTCCAAGGCGGGCGTGCCATCAGCATTGCCCAGCATGTCGGTGTTCAACGCACCCCAGAACCCATCATCACCAGGGCGACGCAGGCCAAGGCCATCATGGCCGTCCTGCTCCGCGGGGCCGTAGCCAAGCAGGTATTCCGCCGGCGAGGTGTAGGAATAGAACCCCTGCATGAAGCGGAGGTAATCCGGACCACTACCGCCAGTACGCCAGGTTGGTTCAAGCCCATTGATGCCACTGCGGTCATTGTCGAGCAACGGTGGCAAATAGCCGGTGTCACCTTCGAACCGCTCGACGGCCTGCACCATTGCACCCATGCGCGACCGCGTCGTGGACTCACGGGCGGCTTCGCGTCCGCCGCCGATGGCCACCACGAGGATGCCCACGAGCACCGAGATGATCGCCAGGACGACGAGCAGTTCGATGATGGTGAAACCGGGACGACGCATGCTCATCCTCCGGAGATGTCCTGAATCATGGTCACCAGCGGCATGAACAACGCCAACACAATGGTGCCCACGATCGTGCCCAAGACACAAATCAGCAATGGCTCGAGCAGACTGAGCATGGAGCCCACGGCGACGTCCACTTCCTCGTCGTAGTTGTCAGCAATCTTGCTGAGCATCACGTCAAGGTCACCCGTTTCCTCCCCCACATCGATCATGTTCACCACAATGCTGTCACACACCTTGGCTTCCCGGAGGGGCTCGGAGAATGTCTCACCTTCTCTGATCGAATCGTGGACGCGCTGCAGGGCTCGTTCATAAACCCAGTTTCCACACGTGTCACGGGTGATGTTGATGGCTTCCAGAATCGGCACACCGGCGCTCACAAGCGTGCCGAGCGTGCGTGTGAATCGGGCCACGGTGGTCTTGCGAACCAACATGCCCACGATGGGAAGTTTGATGAGAATCCAGTCGAATGCGGCACGACCGAATTTCGTTTTGCGCAGGAACTTGATGCCCACAACGATGACAACGGGCGAAGCCACGATCACCGCCCATCCGGGCACCACTTGTCCTGAATTGGTTCCGGCCACCCAAGTGCTGGCGTCCATGAGGACCAACGTGATCTTGGGCAAGGCGATCTTGAAGTCCAGGAAGATCTGCTGGAACTTGGGGATCACGAAGTACATGATGCCCGTCACAATGAACACGGCGATGAAGATCACCACCACCGGGTAGATCATGGCGCCCTTGATGCGGCTCTTGAGCCGTTGCGACTTCTCCATGAAGTTGGCCAGACGCTGCAGAATCACGTCCAGCACACCACCGAGCTCACCGGCGGCCACCATCTTCACATAGAGGCGGTCAAATGCACGCGGGCTCTTGCCGAAGGCATCGGACAGCGACGCGCCCGATTCCACTTCGTTCACCACGTTGCCCATGGTGCTCTTCATCAGGCCGGGCTTCTGCTGTTGCTCGAGAATCTGAAGCGACCGCAGCAGCGGCAAACCTGCATCCTGCAGAGTGGACAACTGCCGCGTGAACTGCGTAAGCACCTTGGTCTTGACGCGACCAATGCTCGGCAGGCGGAAGTTGATGTTGATCTCGCCCTTCTTCTTCTCGCCCTTGGCCCCCTTCTTGGGCGACTTCTTCTTGTTCTTGCGACCACCACGTCCGAACAAGCCCGACTTCTCATCGGCGCCTTCTTCGGTGACGGTCGTGGGGAACAGACCCTGGCCCCGCAGCTGCTGAATCGCTTCATCGCTGCTGGTCGCCTCAATTGTCCCCGAGACGTTCTTGCCCCCTGCATCCAGTGCTTCGTACTGCCAGTTGACCATTGCGACGCTACTCCTCGACGATCGTTTCGCGCAGGACCTCGTCGAGGGTCGTACGGCCGTCGTAGATGGACAAAAGGCCCGACTCACGCAGCGTGCGCATGCCGCGCTTGCGTGCTTCGGCACGCAGCACCGCCGTGGAGGCCTGATTCATGATGAGCTCTCGCATGGTGTCGTCGAGCTCGAGGATTTCAAACAGAGCCAGTCGGCCCTTGTAGCCGCTGCCATTGCACTCGCCGCAACCCTTGCCGCGGTGGAAGGTGCGTCCCTTGACATCTTCCGGTCGCAGATTGAGCTCCATGAGCTCCGTCTCACTGGGCGTGTAGGCTTCCTTGCACTTGGCGCAGATGCGTCGCACGAGCCGCTGGGCCACGATCGCTTCCACCGTGGCGGTGATAAGGAACGACTCCACACCGAGGTCGACCATTCGCAGCACTGTGGACGGCGCATCATTGGTGTGCAGGGTGCTGAACACGAGGTGACCTGTGAGCGATGCCTGAATGGCGATCTGTGCCGTTTCAAGGTCACGAATCTCACCCACCAGAATGGTGTCGGGGTCTTGACGCAGAAACGACCGCAGCAGCTTGGCGAACGTCAGCTCTTGATCGGTGTTCACCTGGCACTGGATCAGGCCGTCAATGTCGTATTCGACTGGATCTTCGGCCGTGAGGATCTTGTGCTCGGGCTCATTGAGAGTGCTCAATGCGGCGTAGAGGGTGGTCGTCTTGCCCGAACCGGTGGGCCCGGTGATCAACACCACGCCGTTGGGCTTACGAATGAGATCAGACATCGTCTCGAACTCGTCCTCGCGCAGGCCAATGCGGTCGAGCGACAGTTCCACGTTGCTGCGGTCAAGCACACGCATCACCACCGACTCGCCGTACATCGTGGGCAGCACGGCGACACGAAGGTCGATCGGGTTGCCCTGCACGGTGAGCTCGATGCGGCCGTCCTGCGGCAGACGCCGCTCCGCGATATCGAGGTTGGCCATCACCTTCACGCGGGAGACGATGGGCAAGGCCAGGTGCTTGGGCGGGGGCACCATTTCATAGAGCACACCGTCGATGCGGTAGCGCATCTTGAACTCTTGCTCGAAGGGCTCGAAGTGGATGTCCGACGCCTTATCCTTGATCGCCTGCAGCAACACCAGGTTGAGCAGTCGCACCACCTTGTTGTCTTCTGATGCGGCAGCGAGTTCTTCAAGATCCACGCTGTCGCCGCGACCAGCCAGTGCAGCGATGGCATCGGAGTCTTCGAGCTCGGTCATCACATCAAGCATCGAAGTGCTACCACCGGTGGCGTACAACCGGTCGAGCGTGGTGTCGATGGCGTCAGATGGCGCCACCACGGCAGCCACCTTGAAACCCATCAAAAGACGCAGATCATCGACGGCGCGGAAGTTGTCCGCCGACTTCATCGCGATGGTCAGTTCGCGTGATCCACTGTCAAACTCAAGCGGCACGATCTGATACGTCCGCGCTGTCTCCGCCGGAAGGTGCTCGGTCAGGGCGTCGTCGATGGCATCCGGGTCGAGGGCGACAAAATCCAGGCCTTGCTGGCCCGCCGCGGCGCGGATGGCATCGCCTTCGGTGATGCGGCCTTGCTCGATGAGAATGGCGCCGAGCTTGGCCTGCTCCCCCTTGGCCTTGCGGCTGCGCTGAATGCCCAGTGCCTCTTGCACCTGGTCTCGAGTGACCATCCCAAGCTTGGTGAGCACTCGGCCAAAACGGCGACCCTTGAGTTCAGCATTGGCATAGCCGCGGTCACCCACGCTGAGCCCGCTGCGTCCGCCGCCGCGTCGTAGATCCTTGGTTGCCATGACCGACCCTGGCTCCTTCAGCGATACAAGAGGCCCGCGTGCACACGAGGTCTCCCTACGTACAGTGTGCCGCCAATCGTGCGCGGCATCAACCCCGATCGCAGGCTGGCATGCGTTACGCATGCAGCCATTGGCAATGGTCTCAGGCTGCAGCTGGGGCCGCTGAAATATTCGTCAACCGGGCTGATCCAGTTCCGCCCGGCCCACTTTTCGGCCGCTGCGATGGATTCGGTTGGTCAGATCGGCAGGGTCGCGCGCTTTGTCGATCATCTCCTCGGAGTCGATCATGTTGCGCTCGTACTTCTCCCAGAGGTTGTCATCCAGCAACTGCATGCCGAACTTCTTGCCCGTCTGGATGGCCGAATCGATGCGGAAGGTCTTGTTTTCGCGAATCAGGTTCGCGATGGCGGGCGTCACCACAAGGAACTCGTAGCCCGCCACGCGGCCTGGCTTGTCGGACCGACGGCAGAGGACCTGCGAAAGGATGGCCACGAGTGACACCGACAACTGCACGCGAATCTGCTCCTGCTGATTCGTGGGGAAGGCGTCGATGATTCTGTTGATCGTGCCCGATGCACCGGTGGTGTGCAGCGTGGCGAAGACCAAGTGGCCCGTCTCGGCCGCTGCGATGGCCGCCTCGATCGTCTCGAGGTCACGCATTTCGCCCACCAGGATCACGTCGGGGTCGGCACGCAGCACACGGCGCAGGGCCTCGGAGAAGCTGGGGACATCCACCCCCACCTCACGTTGGTTGACCACCGATTTCTTGTGATAGTGGTAGTACTCGATCGGGTCTTCGGCGGTCACGATGTGCCGCTCGAGATTGGTGTTGATGTAATCGATCATCGTGGCCAGCGACGTCGTCTTGCCCGAACCCGTTGGCCCGGTGACGATGAACAGGCCACGCGGCCGTCGGATCAACTCCTTGCAGATGGGGGGCAGACCGATCTCCTCGAAGGTGAGCAGCTTGTTGGGGATCAACCGCAGCGCCATCGACAACGCACCACGTTGACGGAAGATGGCCACACGGAAGCGGGCCTTGTCGCCATAGGCGAAACCAAAGTCGCACGACCCAACTTCCTGCAGCTCTTGCTGACCACGCTCAGGCGTGATCTGCTTCATCAGCGCCACGGTGTCATCGGGTTCGAGCACCTTGGTGTCCAGGGCGCGGAGGCGACCGGACAGACGCAGCGTGGGCTTGCGGCCCACGGAGATGTGAAGGTCGGAGGCGTCCTCGCGGATCACCGTGTCCAGCAGTCTGTCAATCTGAATCGTCGACATCGGTCTTCAGCACCAAGACTCACTCGGAGTCAATATTGGCCTCCACCAGCGTATCCGCTTGGGCGAACTTTGCGATCTCAGAAGGTGTTGTGACACCATTGAGAATCTTCACTTTGCCATCTCCCAGAAGGCTCCGCATGCCTGTTCGCAGGGCTGCGGCACGCAGTTCCGAGACCGGGGCTCGCGAGAAGGCCAAATCGCGGATTTCAGCGCTCATCATCATCATCTCGAAGATCGCTTTTCGGCCTTTGAAGCCCACGCCGTTGCATTTTCCACACCCTGCGGCCTTGTGCACCTTGCCGACGGCCTCAGCGGGGTCGATATCGACCACGCGGAGCTGCTTGGCATCGGGGGCGTCATCGAGCACCTTGCAGCTGCACAGCGTGCGAATCAGGCGTTGGGCCATGATGGCCTGGATCGACGATGCCGCCAGATAGGGCTTCACACCCATGTCAATCAGACGGGTGATGGCGCTCGGGGCATCGTTGGTATGCAGCGTGCTGAACACCAGGTGGCCGGTGAGGGCGGCCTGAATGGCGATGTCGGCCACTTCTCGATCGCGGATTTCACCGATCAGCACGATGTTGGGGGCCTGACGCAACATGGCCCGCAGAATCGAACTGAACGTGAGGCCGATGGACTCATGCACCTGGCACTGGTTGATGCCGGCGAAGGAGTATTCCACCGGATCCTCGGCGGTGATGATCTTGCGGTCGGGCCGGTTGAGCACGTCCAGCGCCGAATACAGCGTGGTCGTCTTGCCCGAACCGGTCGGGCCGGTCACCAGGAAGATGCCGTTGGGCCGACGGATGATCTTGTTGAAGGTGTCGAGGTGGTCCTGCTCGAACCCGAGATTGGGCAGACCGATCTTCACCGAGTCGGGCCGCAGAATACGCAACACCACCGACTCACCGTGATAGGCAGGACAGCACGACACACGGAAGTCGACCTGCTGATCGTCGATGTCCATCTTGATGCGGCCGTCTTGCGGAATACGTCGCTCGGCGATGTTCACACCGGACATCAACTTCACACGAGCAAGCAAGGCCGCCTGCATACGCTTGGGCAGATTGTCTCGCACATGGCACACACCGTCGATGCGGTATCGCAACACGACACGGTCGGACATGGGCTCGATGTGGATATCACTTGCACGCCCACGCACCGCTTCCATGATGAGCTTGTTGGACAACTTCACGATCGGCGCCTGGTCTTCGCCCGCGGCGATGTCGACTGATGCGTCGACCGAACGGTCCACACTGCGGTCCACCGACACGTCGATCGATTCGGTAACGAGCGAATCGGAGGCGACCGCTTGGCCACCACCGAAGAGTTCATCGATCAAGGCCTGGATACGACTTCGTGGCGAAATCACCGTGGCGATTTCGACGTTGAGCCGGAAGCGAATGGTTTCAAGCGCATCGAGATCCATCGGATCGTGCACGAGCAGTTTGAGTCGACCACCACCCTTGCCCCCAGGCAGCACGGTGTACTTGCGAATGATGTCGGCTGGAATGGCGTCCTTGTCGACCTCGAGTTGATCCTCGCCACTTTCGAGCGGGTTGAACTCCATGCCAAACTGCTCGGCGAGCACCTTGGCCACGTCGACATCGGTGCAGTGGCCTGCCTCCACGAGACACTCGCCCAGCCGTTTGCCGCTGGCCTTGGCCGTGGTGACGGCGGACTCGACCTGCTCGTCGGTCACGACACCGTCGCGCACGAGCATCTCACCGAGTTTCTGTCTGCCGCGAGTTCGACGAGCCATGAGGGAAAAACGTCCTTGTCTGCGTGGCGAGCCACGATCCCCAGCGAACCATCGCCACATACAACGGCCACGCCGAGCGGGACAGTATTCTGCCCCGAAGCCCCCCCTGCAAGGGGTGACAACGCTTCTTTTGGATCGATCGCCCGAACACGCCCCATGGCTGCAGGAATTGACACACCAATGCACACGCTGATCACCGCCGGCCCCACCCGGGAGCCCCTCGATGCGGTGCGATATCTGGGCAATCGATCCTCCGGCCGCATGGGGGTGGCCCTAGCCGAGGCTGCGGTGGCGATGGGCCGACACACCACCCTGCTGTTGGGCCCGGTCCCCCATGCACCTGCAGCACACCCGCTGCTTGAGGTGGTGCGATTCGAGACCACTGCCCAGCTGCAGGCCCTGCTGCACCAGCATCTACCAGGCGCCCGCCTGCTGCTGATGGCTGCCGCGGTGGCTGATTTCATCCCTGAGCCATTGGCCGATGGTGACGCCAAGTGCTCGCGGCATGAGGGCCCTGTGGGGCTCACTTTGCATCCGGCACCTGACCTGCTGCAGACCTGCGCCGCTTCGGCGAGCGATGAGCAGACCTGCATCGGCTTTGCCCTGGAACCCGCCGACGAACTGCTCGAGCGGGCCGGGGCCAAACTGCAGCGCAAGGGCATTGATGGCATCGTGGCGAACGCACTGTGCACCATGGATGCCCAGACGATTTCCGGCACCCTATTGCTGGCTGACGGAAGAACGTGCACTGCCCCCACCGACATGGCAAAGGCCGACTTCGCCACGTGGTTGCTGAACACGTTGCGCACCGAACTGGGCGTGTGATTCCACTACCATGCCCGGCCCCATGGACGGATCCACAGAACACGCACCCCCCCCTCGCACCGCCGCCAAGGCCTTCTGCATCATTGCACTGCTCTCCATGGCCGGCGTGCTGGCGGCCTCGTTGCTTGGTCACCACGACGCGCACCACGAGGGCTACGCCCCGTCGATGTGGGTCCTGGGCACCGTGCCGTTCGCCGCACTGCTGGGGGCCATCGCCGTCTTCCCACTGATCCCCGCGCTGGCCCACTGGTGGCACAGCAATCTGAGCCGACTGTTGGTGTCGGTGCTCGCCGCGATCGCCACGCTCGTCTACATCGGCGTGGCCACGGGCTGGCACGAAGTCGGCCTGTCATTGCATCACGCCGTGCTTGATGAGTACGTGCCCTTCATCGTGCTGCTGTTCGCCCTGTACGCCATCAGTGGCGGCATTCACCTCGGCGGCGATCTGCCCGCCACACCGCTCACGAACACCACCGTGCTTGCGGTGGGTGCCGGCATCGCCTCGTTCATCGGCACCACCGGTGCGAGCATGCTGCTCATTCGCCCCTTGCTCAAGACCAACAGGGCCCGCACCCACAAGGTGCACACCGTGGTGATGTTCATCTTCCTGGTGAGCAACATCGGCGGCGCCCTGCTGCCCATCGGCGACCCACCGCTGTTCCTTGGCTATCTCGCAGGCGTACCGTTCTTCTGGACATTCAGCCTGTGGTTCGAATGGCTGTTCGTGAACATCGTTCTGCTGATCGTGTACTTCATCTGGGACACCTTCCAATACCGACGCGAAGCACCCGCCGTGCGCATGTTCGATCGCACGGATGTCGAGCCGCTTCGCCTTGATGGTTGGTGGAATCTGCTGTGGCTCGGTGGCGTGGTGGCCTGTGTGGCCTTCGTGCAGCCGGGCAAGCCCTTCCCCGGCACGGATCTGGTCACCGTGGACTTCCTCCGCGAAGGCCTGATGCTGTTGCTGGTGGTCGTGGGCCTGTGGAGTACGCCAAGCAGCATCCGCAAGGCGAATCGATTCGACTGGCATGCCATCCTCGAAGTAGCAGCGATCTTCATTGGCATCTTCATCGCCATGCAGGTGCCGCTGACCGTGCTCAAGGCCGAAGGCAGCGCCATCGCCGTGCAGCTGACCGAAAGCTGGATGTACTTCTGGATCACCGGCGGGCTGAGCAGCGTGCTGGACAACGCCCCCACCTATCTGGTGTTCTTCAATCTGTCGCAGGCCGGCGGCGTGGCCGAGGGCGTACCGGCTGTGGCACTGGAAGGCGGCGGTGAGATCGACGCCTTGCACCTGACCGCCATCAGTTTGGGCGCCGTGTTCCTTGGTGCGATGACGTACATCGGCAACGGCCCCAACTTCATGGTGAAGGCCATCGCCGAACAGGACGGGGTCAAGATGCCCTCGTTCTTCGGCTACGTGATCCGGTATTCGATCCCGGTGTTGATCCCGGTGTTCGTGATCGTCGCCTTATTCATGCTTGATTGATCCATCAGGCCCTTGCGGCGATACGATCCACACCATGCAGGTTCATGTGAACGGCGCAGCGCACGATGTTCCCGACGGCACTTCAGTCAGTGATCTGCTGGCGACGTTGGGCCTGGGCGGCAAGCCCTGCGCCGTGGAAGTGAACACGGCCGTCATCCCCAAAGCCGACCACGCCTCGTGCACGTTGCACGGCGGCGACACCATTGAACTCGTCACCCTTGTCGGTGGCGGCTGATCGGACCACCCGCGCCATGCCCACCATGACTGCTTCTGACGTTACCCCCCTCACCGTCGGCCCGTTCACCTTGGACTCCCGCCTCATCGTGGGCACGGGCAAGTACGAGACATGGGACGTGATGGCCGACGCGTTGGATGCCAGCGGCGCCAGCGCCATCACCGTGGCGGTGCGACGCGAGCGACTGCTCGACGACGAAGGTCGAAGCCTGTTGGATGCCATCGACTTGAGTCGCTACATCGTGCTGCCCAACACGGCCGGCTGCTTTGACGCCGCCGATGCGATTCGTGTGGCTCGTCTGGGCCGTGAACTGCTCTCCCAGGTGGACAACCCGGGTGCCCAATGGGTGAAGCTCGAAGTACTCGGCGACAAGGCCACATTGCTCCCTGATCCTGTGGGCACACTTGAAGCCTGCAAGGAACTCGTGGCTGACGGGTTCTCGGTGCTGTGCTACACCAGTGATGATCCGATCATGGCCGTGCGGTTGCGCGATGCAGGTGCCACAAGCGTGATGCCCGCAGGTTCACCCATCGGATCAGGCCGCGGCATCGCCAATCCCGCGAGCATTCGCATCATCCACGACCTGCTCAAGGATCCAGCCATGGGCGGCGATCCGGAGTATCCGCTGATTGTGGATGCAGGCGTGGGCACGCCCAGTGATGTCACCTTGGCCATGGAACTTGGCGCCGATGGGGTGCTGCTGAACACGGGCATCGCCCATGCCAAGCACCCGGTACAGATGGCGCACGCCATGCGGCTGGCCTGCGACAGCGGATGGCATGGGTATCGAGCTGGTCGGATCAGCACCAAGCTCTACGCCAGTGCGTCAAGCCCGTGGACAGGCACGATCAACGTGATCCCAGGGGAGTAGGTGCCTGACGTCGCCGCTTGAGTTCACCCGGTAGCATGAGGCCATGTCAGACGCGAAGGATCGCGACACCGCCAAGACGGCGCCAACCACGCCTGCCGAGTTTGAGGGGATGGACCACACGTTCGATGCCCCCGCCGACCCGTCCCTGTCGGGCCGCAAGATCGGTGCATACTCACTGCGACGATTGATCGGCTCCGGCGGCATGGGCGCGGTGTACGAGGCGATTCAGGAAAGCCCTCGCCGCACCGTGGCTGTGAAACTGATGCGCAAAGGCATCACATCCAAGAGTGCCCTACGCCGCTTTGAGTTCGAAAGCCAGATCCTCGCCCGGTTGCGGCACCCGGCCATCGCGCAGGTCTACGAAGCCGGCACGCATGATGAAGATGGCGAAGCCACCCCGTACTTCGTGATGGAGTACATCCCTGGTGCCCTGCCCCTCACCACCTACGCGCAACGGCACGATTTGAGCATTCGCGACCGGATGAAGCTCTTTCTACAGGTGTGCGAAGCCGTGCAGCACGGACATCTCAAGGGCATCGTGCACCGTGACCTCAAGCCCGGCAACATCCTCATCAGCAGCCACGGCAAGCCCAAGATCATTGATTTCGGCGTGGCCCGCAGCACCGACAGCGACATGGCCCTGACCACGTTGCAGACGGACATCGGTCAGATCCTCGGCACACTGCAGTACATGAGTCCGGAGCAATGCGCCGCCGACCCCAACGACATTGATACGCGCAGCGATGTGTATGCCCTGGGTGTGGTGCTGCACGAGTTGCTCACCGGTGACGTGCCCTACGACGTCCGCACCGCCGCACTGCACGAAGCCGTGCGCATTGTGCAGGAAGAGCGCCCGACGCGACTGTCATCCATCGACCGTCGGCTCAAGGGCGACTTGGAGACCATCACGGGCAAGGCGCTCGAGAAAGAACGCCGCCGCCGCTACCAAAGTGCATCTGCGCTGGCCGAAGACATCGGCCACTGGCTCGACGACGAACCCATCCATGCACGTGCCCCTGGGGCGATGGATCTTCTTACAAGGTTTGCTCGCAAGCACACCACCGCAGCCATTGCAATTACTGCAGTCTTTACCATCCTCCTTGGCGCAGCTGCAGGCATGTCATGGCTCGCCTTTCGTGCTGAAACTGCTCGCAATGTCGCGGAAGTTGCAGAGCAAGTTGGACAGCTACAACTTGAGCGGGCTGAGATTGCAAAGGAACGGGCCGAAGCTGCAAAGAGCTTCCTCATGTCGATGATCGGATCTATAGATTCATCTACCGCCGGATCAATGGACAAAGCCCTAATGGTGCACACACTGCAACAGGCTGCCGATCGACTGGGAACTCAATTCAACGGCCAACCTGTGCTCGAAGCAGAGCTAAGAATGGCAATCGGCGCGTCCTTTCATCAATTAGGACTATTCACAGAGGCGATCGAGCATTTACAGAATGCTCAACTGCTTCTTGAGACTCAAACGTCAGACCAACAGGAGTTGCTTATCCTGATCATTGGAAGACAAGCTCGAGTTCTACGGGAAGCCGGCCGCCTGGACGATGCCATTACAATGGCCCGTCAGCACTTGTCTATGGAGGAGGCGACGAACGGCCTTGGTCACTTCAAAACTGCGTTCGCAAGGCAGAAGTTGGGGTTAATGCTGATTGATGCTACGGAATGGGATGAGTCTCGCGAGCAATTAAATCTCGCTATGGACTACTACAAACTCCATCCCGTCAGTAGTGCTCATGTCGAATGTCGCTTTGCCATTGCTCAACTAGAAATGGCATGCGGCAATCTAGACGAAGCATTCAATAACGCAAAGAAGGCAGATGAACTAAATGCTCAGTTAGAGAATCCTAGCCCAGAAACTATCAGCGACCACCAATACCTAATGGGCATTGTCTTAGCTATGCAGGGGAAGTTTGAAGAATCTCGCTCTTTCTTAGAGGTAGCACTAGATAACCGACTCAAGTACAGCGGGGATAGCCACCCGGACACACTGGAAACACGAGGGACATTAGGTGCTGTACTTGCCCAACTTGGCGACATCGAGGCTGCAGAAGTCCATGTGCGAGCCGTCTATGAAGGCCAACTAGACTCCTTAGGTGCAGAGCACCCAAACACTTTGATGACAATGGCAAATCTCGGCTTAATGCTGCTAGCCCAAGACAAGGTTGACGCCTCCGAAGTACTTCTGGAAGGAGCACTTCGTATCACTCTGCGTACAAAGGGAACGGACAATCCTGCGACTCAAAATCGGCGGCGATTCTTGGCCGATCTTCGAATCGCACAAGGGCGTCTTACTGAAGCAGAAGAGCTACTTGTGAATGCACTTGCTGGGCTTGAAGAAACCTACGGTTCGGACCATCTCTACGCCCGCGAGGCATCTGCCTCTTTGGATCTAGTTCGGGAACGCCTCAGAAATCCAGTTAACAATCCGACTCCAAATTAAGCCAGCAAAAGCGTCAGTGCCCTTCTACACGATTACCCAATAATGGCGACACCTCAGCCACGAGTTTGGCCACACGATCGGCATCGCACGCTTCGAGATTCAACCGCAGCAGCGGCTCAGTGTTGCTTGCTCTAACATTGCACCACCAGTCCCCGCAGTCCACGGTGACGCCGTCGAGGGTGTCCGTATCAGCGTCGGGATAGGCCGCCACGAGGCGATCCATCGCAGCCTGTTTGTCGTCCACCTCGAAATTGATCTCGCCTGACTGCGACCGGCCCGCCTTGAGCGGCGCGACTGCCGCACTGAATGTGCTGCCCGCATCGGCAAGATCAACCAACGCGGATGCCAGGCACGCGAAAGCCATCGCCCCACTGTCGCAATTGCCGTTGTCGCGGAAATAGAAGTGCCCGCTGAGTTCACCGCCGAAAACGCCACCGTTGTCGGCCATGGCTTTCTTCATGAACACATGACCCACACGGCTGCGCACCGGTACGCCACCGGCCGCCGTGACTGCTTCGTGCACGGCCTTGCTTGAACGCAGGTCATAGGCGATCGCCGCGCCGGGGTTGTCCGCAAGGAACCGAGGCGCCAGCCACGCCGTGACCAGATCACAGCCCACGGCCTCGCCGTGTTCGTCCACGATCATGCAGCGATCGGCGTCACCGTCAAAGCACATGCCCGCAGCAGCACCAGTCTCGCGCACCAGTTCGCCGACCACCGCGATCACCTCGGGCAACAGCGGGTTGGGCGGATGTGCAAAATGCCCGGTGGCATTGTCCATGTTGATCGCGTGCAACGTCAGTCCAGGAACATCGCCGAACAGCTTGGGCACGCACGTGCCGGCCATGCCGTTCGATCCGTCAATGGCCAGCTCGATCTGCTTCGACCCGTCGAGCAGCCCCGGGGGCAAGAACGCGTGTACGTGACGGCGGTAGTCGTCCCACAGATCCAGCGCCACTCGAGTGGCGCCATCTGCGGTGCCCGGCTGGGCATCGCCACGCTTGGCGTGCAGACGGATGGTCTCCAGCCCCGTTCCTTCGCCTACCGGCCGCCCCACAGCGCGGCAAATCTTGAGACCGTTGTACTGCGGTGGATTGTGCGAGGCCGTCACCTGAATGCCACCGGCCGCCCGCAAATGTTTGGTGGCCCAAGGCACCATGGGCGTGTCGCACAGGCCCACGTCGGCCACGCGAACGCCCGCTGCCAGCAGACCATCGATCAACGCCTCAGCGAGATCGGGAGAAGTCAGCCGCATGTCTCGACCCACAACGATGTTGGGCAGATCCTCGGCAGATTCATCCTTGAGAAAGGTTCCCGCGCCATGGCCGATCGCCCGCACCACATCGGCGGACAGCGGGTCGGGCGTGATGGCGCGAATGTCGTAGGCCTTGAAGACGGCGTCAATCTGTGCGTGTAGAGCGTCGGACATGGGGCCGCATCATAGTGCGGCCGCTCACGTGGACAGGTCTGTCCAGCGACCACCGAGGTCTTCAATCGGCACGCCACCGGGCAAAGCCCGCAGGAACATGCGCCCGTAGGGCCGCGTCATGATGCGCGGATCGAGCAGGGCCACGATGCCTTCGTCTTCGCTGTGGCGAATGAGCCGGCCAATGCCCTGCCGCAACCGCAGCACGGCGCGGGGCAACATCTCGTCGGCAAACGCGCTACCGCCAGCGAACTCGACAGACTCACACCGGGCCTCCACCAATGGTCGATCAGGGGGATCGAACGGGATGCGGGTGATCGCCACACATCGCAAGGCCTTGCCCGGCACATCGATGCCCGTCCACAGACTCGACGTTCCGATGACCACCCCAGCGCGGCCTTCACGCAGCGCCTCCACCAACCGCATGGGCGGGCCATCCATGCCCTGGGCGAGCACCGGTGCGCCGGTGGCGGCTTCCATCTGTCCCGCACACTGCTGGGCAATGCGCTGCACCGCCGCATTGCTCGTGCACAACACCAGCATCCCACCGCCGCACCGCTGGGCCAGTTCAATCAACCGGTCGTGCATGGCGGCGTCGAAGCCGTCCTTCTTGGGATCGGGCATGGCCGAGTCAACCACGATGCGCATCTGCTCGGGGTACTGAAACGGGCTGTCCACCTGCACGGTGCGGGCGTCCGTGCAGCCCAATCGCTGCTTCACGTGGCCGAAATCGCCGTCGCCCGAGGCCAGCGTGGCACTGGTGAGAATGCAGGCCCGCCGTTGATCAAACAGCTGCTGCGCGAGCAGATCGGCCACGTCGATCACCAGACACTTGAGCGCCGTGCGTGTGCGTCGTCGTCGGCCCGCCCGATCGGTGGTGTTGGCGGCCCCTTCGATCATGTACACACTGCCGGGAATCTCCTGCTTCAACAGCCGGTGCGTACCCAAGGCCAACCCACGCGCCCGCACCGCCCAGGCATTGACTTCCGCCTGTGCCTCGATGTCGTCGAGTTCACTCTTGAGCACATCAAGCGCTTCGCCCAGCAGATTGAGTGCGGGCGTGAGATTCTGCTCCACGATGTCCGGTTCGGCGATGCGCTCGCGCCCGTTAACGTCGTGCCACTGCTGCAAGGCTGCGAAGAACGTGTCAGCTTCGTGCCGCGCTTCCACCAGCGCCGTCCGCACCGACTGCACGTGCGATTGGTCCTCGATCGTGGGCAAAAAGCCCCGCTGCCCATCGGGTGATTCCAGCTGACCGAATAGCACCTGCACGGCTGTCTCCGACACGCTCAACCCGAAATGCTCGGCGGCGACGTCTTCGATCGCGTGGGCTTCGTCAAAGATCACGTGATGATGTGGCGGAAGCAACTGCCCCCCGTGCAACCGCAGCGAGAGATCGCTGAAGTACAGGGCGTGATTGGTGATGAGCAGATTGCCCTCTTCCATGGCCAGACGAGCCTGCTGATAGAAGCATGAACTCCATGTCGGGCACTTGCGGGCAAGGCAGTTGCCTGCATCGGACTGCACATGCTTCCACACACGCCAGCCATCGAGCACGGGCAAACTGCTGCGTGATCCGTCTTCGGCCACGCGAGCCCATTGCTCGATCTCCTGCAGCGCCTGCTGTTCGTGCATGTCGTTGCACAGCCGGTCGGACCGACGCAGCGCCAACTGCATGCGGCGTCTGGACAGATAGTTGTTGCGGCCCTTCACCAGCACGGGACGGATCGCGTCGCCAGCGATGGCCTGCAGACGTGGCACGTCACGTTCAAGCAACTGCTCCTGCAACGCGATCGTGTGGGTGGACACCACCACGGTCTCGCCGTGTTCCACGATGCGTTCCATCGCCGGCAAGAGATAGGCGAACGACTTGCCCACGCCGGTGCCCGCCTCCACCAGCGTGCAGCCGCCATGCGCAAGTGTGTCCTGCACGGCGCTGGCCATCACCTGCTGCTGTGGCCGCACCTCGAACCCAGGCAGCGCAGTCGCCAGCTGTCCGTCGACGGCAGTAAGTTGGTCGATGAACGACGTCATCAGTGGCGCGGCGCACCCAGCGGATCAGCCTTGGGTTCACCTGGACGACGGGGAAAGCGCTTCGGGATCGCGCCGTCGCGTCGCACCACCACGATGGTGCCCGTGGCGGTGCGTTGCGTGGTTTCCACCTCTGCCTTGAGTGTGCGTAGTGCCGTGCGGGCGTCGTCGAGTTCGTCGTGTGCCTTCTGTCCCTTGATGGCCAACAGCCAACCCGTTGGCGTGGCCAGTGGCAGCGCCAGTTCCAACAACACCGGCATGGGCGCTACGGCGCGGGCGGTGACCACATCCCAGCCGTCACGCCCCCCCCCATCGGGGCTACCCAGTGTTTCAGCTCGCTCGCTGAGCACGGTGACGTTGTCCAGTCCCAACTGCTCGGCCGCGTGCTGCAGGAAGTGCGCCTTTTTGAGCGTGGCTTCGAGCAGCGTGACGGGCAGGTCACGCCGCACGATGGCCAGCACCAACCCGGGAATCCCGCCGCCCGAGCCCAGATCAAGCAGATTGGCGGCGCCGGTAGCTTCGATGAACGGCAGCAGCGTGAGCGCATCGAGCACGTGGCGATGCCACGCATCCTGCGGATCAGTGATCCGCGTGAGGTTCATGCGGGTGTTGGCGTCGATCAAGAGCGCCAGGTAGAACCCGATGGCCTCCACTTCCGCCGGCTCCAGCGCGATGTGCATGGCCTCGAGCTGGGCGTGCAGATCTTCAGGCGGGGCGATCGGTTCAAGGGCGTCGTGTGTCACGATGCGGCTCCATCGTCAAAGGCGAACTGCTCTCGCCACAAGCGGCTGGGCGGACGCAGGCCCACACTGAGCACCAATCCCACCAGCAACCAGGCCGCCACGAGGCTTGACCCACCTGCACTCACGAAGGGCAACGTCATCCCGGTGATGGGCATCACGCCGATCGTCATGCCGGTATTCACCATCATCTGGGCAAAGAGCATCGCTGTGGCGCCAACGGCCACAAGGCGCGAAAATGCCTCGCGGCACTGCGCCGCCGTCATGAGCCCGCCGGCCACCAGCAACAGATAGGCCCCCCACGTGGCCAACTGCCCCAACAAGCCCCACCGGACGGCGATCACGGCGAACACCATGTCGTTGTGATCTTCGGGCAGATGGTTCCATTTGAGCAGTTGCCTGGATTGCGTTTCGCCTTGTCCGGCAAGGCCACCGGCGCCGACCATGGTCATGGCAAGTTGGCCCTGATAGCCGATCCCCTCGGACAACGACGTGTCACCACGCACTTGGGCCCACATTGCTTCGAGTCGGTCCACCTGATGCGGTCGCAGCAATGGCACCATCATCGCCGCCCCCACCACGCCGATCGCGCACACCTTGCCCAGATCTCGCCACCGCGCCCCGGCTGCCAGCAACAAGGTGAAGCACGTGGGCAGAAAGAGCAGCGCCGTCCCCAGATCGGGTTCCACCAGAATCAACCCCATGGGAATCAGCGCGAGCGCCAAAGGTGGAATGAGCCCCATGAATGAACGTTGATTGCGACGAAAGCGCAGCCATGAGGCGATGCACAACACCACGGCCACCTTGGCCAGTTCGCTGGGCTGAAACTCCGTCACACCGAAGTTGATCCACCGCGACGCACCATTGCGCGATCGCACCAGTGCGTCGGGCACGCCCGGCAGCAGCAGCACGACGAGCATCAACAGGCACAGGCCCATCAAGGGCCACGCCATCATGGTGAGCTGTCGTTGCGAGGGGACGACCGCCGCAAGGGCGGCGCCGATGCCCACGATGCCGGCGATCACTTGCCGCAGCACCAGATCACTGCGCACCGTGTCGATGGCGGCAAGCCCAAGGCACATGAGAATGATCGCCGCAAGCACGCACAACCAGGCGGGTGTGGCCCAGTGCCAGCGGGCGAGTCGTCGCAGGGCGCGTGATCTCATCAGGGCAGCTCCCCTGAGATCCACCCGGTGGATTGCAACGCATGAATGACCTGATCGGCGATGGGCCCGGCCACTCGGCCGCCACTCCCGCCATACTCCACCAGTACGGCGATCGCATAGCGAGGCATGGGGCTGGTGTCGTCATCGACCAGCGCCACGTACCAGGCGTGTTCCAAATCGCCCACGCGTTCACCGGGAGCGATGACAGCGTCGCCGTCAACATCACGCACCCACGGCGGCGCTTGGGCCGTGCCTGTCTTGACATGCACCTTCACGTGCGACGCCGTGATGATGGGCTCGCGATCGTTGTCGTCGTACTTGATGCGGGCGCCGGTGCCGTACCACTGGGTGGCGGCATCGTTGAGCCCGGCCAGTGCGGCGTCCACAGCAGCCTGTGGCAGCAATCGTTCCTGACGTGTGCGTGCAGGCTGATGCCCCACCACCAACGTGGGCTCGATGATGCGTCCGCCTCGAGCCAGCGTTGCGAAGGCGTCGGCGGCGTGCAGCGGTGTCCATGCCAATCTGCCCTGACCGATGGCCTGCGCGATGGCTTCGTACAGCCCTTCGCCCGACGCCACGATGGCCGCACGCTGGTCGGCATCGGGCACCAGGCCAGCCGCTTCCACGTGTCGGCCTTGTGCCATGCCCTCCGGCGGCGTGAGGCCGATGTCGGGCGATGACCCCATGCCCCAGGTGTTGAACCACGCGGCGAGGCTGTCGAGCCCCATGCGTTCACCCAGTTCGTAGAAGTAGCAGTTGCACGATCGTGCCAGTGCTTCTTGCGCGGCCAGGGGGCCATGTGTGGCCATGCCGTACTGCGGGCGGTAGGTCCAGCAGCGGGCCACGCCCGGATGGCCCTTGATGTGGTGGCCGTTGCACGTGATGGGATCGTCCACCGACACGAGTCCGTCCGCGGCCGCGGCGGCAAAGATGAGCGGCTTGACGATCGACCCGGGTGCCACGCGAATCTGCACGGGCCGCATGAGCCATGGCGTGAGCGCGTGCTGGTCGCTCTGTGTGAGGCTGTCCAGTTCGCCGCGCCCTGGCGTGGCGGCCATGGCGAGAATCTCGCCTGTGGGGACATCGAGCACCACCACCGAGGCGGGCAGGCGTGTGCCCAGCGTGAGCTGTTCGTTGGTGTGCCACGGCTGCACCACGGTGAGGCCGGCCGCAGGGTCGAGCACGGCTTCCACGTGTCGCTGGAGATGGGCGTCGAGCGTGAGGCGAACGTCATCACCACCACGTGGGTCTTCGCGATGTTCTTCGCCGGTGTCCCGGCGGACGGTCACTCGCCCCACGTCGCCACGGAGCACGTCTTCGGCGGCCCGTTCCATACCCGAGGCACCCACGATGTCATCGAGCCGATATCCGCCGCGGTCCACGTCGCCGGTGGCCGGGTTGCGAAACGGCCGTCGCTGCACATCTTCCTTCCACACCTCATCACGCACGGTGCCCACGAGCATGGCGGCGGGTTGGCCGGTCTGAATCTCGATGGTGCCCTGCCGCGCATCGCGTGGCATGGCCTCGGTGTCAATGAGCACGGTGCCCGGCGGCGCGTCGGTCACACGCCGCCGCACGTATTGCAGATCCACCAGATCCTCGTGTGTGTCGGCGAATCGCACCAGATCGATGGCGGTGGCGTCGTCGATGTCGCCCAGCAGCACGTGGGGTTGCACCTGTTCGGCGATCGGTCTGGCCGTGAAGCGAGCACCATCGATACCCACTCGTGCTTCCCAGGCACGGCGTTGGCGGTCCCACACCACGGCGGCCAGTCGTTGCACGCGACCTCGCGTGGCGTGCAGTCGTTCGTCGAGTGCGCCGCGGTCCACACCGCCGGCCTTGGCCAGCGCATCCCACAACGCTTCAAGGGTGTCGGCGTAGGGCGCACGAGCGGTGTCGATGGCGCGGTGGCGCTCATCGGGCGTGTACTGCGCCCATGCCTGCGCCCCGGCTGCCGCACGAGCATCCTGCGCGGCGCGATCGTCCGCCCATCGACCGGTGAGTGCGTCCCAGGACACGGCCGCGGCCCAGCGAGGTTCATCGCGGGCGAGCACCGTGCCGTTGCGATCAACAATTGAGCCACGCCAGGTGGGCAGCCATCGGTGGGTGCGCAATCGTGATTGCGCACGCTCAAGTGATGCATCGGCCCCGAGCACGCTCAGCCGAACTGCCTGCAGCATGAGCACGCCAACGCACGCGCACGCCAGCACGCTGAGCAGACGCAGTCGATGGTGAAAGAAGGTCGGAGCCTTGCGGCCGGTGGGCGGCATGTGGTCAGGGTACCCGGGCTTCCGCATGGCAATTCGAATTGCACCCGGCCGCTCAGTCCTCCCACGCCACCGGCGTGAGCAGTGCATCGTGCAGCCGCCCTCGCCACACGCTGCGCGGCACCTCGATGAAGCCCATGCGTTCCAAGTGCGGTGTGAGGAACTGACAGTCCAGCAGGCCGATCCCCCGCGCCCGCAGGTGTCGCTCCAGATGCACCAGGCACACCTTCGAGGCATCCGTTCCCGCAGGCGGTTGGCTGAACATCGACTCGGCGAAGAACACGCCATTCATGTGAATGCCATACACGCCCCCAACCAGGGCACCATCACGCCACGCCTCCACCGAATGCACCCAGCCATCGGCGATCAACCGCTCCACGGCGGCCATGAACACCGGCGTAAGCCAGGTGTCCTCGCGGCCCTGTGCCCGCTCAGAGCAAGCCACCATGACCGCAGTTGGGTCTGTGTCGAGGCGAATGTCGAATCGGCCATCCACCACCCGCTGCAGCGACCGGCTCACGTGCACGCCCTGAGGCCCCAGAATCGCCCTCGGATCAGGATCGAACCACTCGATGGTCCCGTCCGGGTGCCCCATGGCGAAGGCCCCCGCGGCGTAGCCGCGGAGCATCGCCTCGGCGAGGCCCGCAGGGGTGTTCAAATCGATGGTCATCACACGCATCATGCCTTGCCTCACCGGGCCGTGTCACACTAGAATGTCTCGTTCCTCCCTCGTGAGGAGCCGTCGGTGAGGGTTCCACTTGGAATCGGCGCCGCGCGGGGCACCTCTGTCGCGGCTGACAGGTGTCCCGGCTCCGGGAGGCCCAGCCGCGGACCGTACGCCACCAGGCGTACCCCGCGCCCTACGCAACGGCTCGCATGAGCCACAATTCAGATGGAGCGCGGCACGGTGCCACAGCAGTCACCCCAATTGGGACCTTCGACACCAATTGAGAACGACGCACCAGGCACCGCACCAAGCACACAACGCAACTGCCTTTGGCCCGTGGTGTAATCGGTAACACACCTGTTTTTGGTACAGGCATTCCAAGTTCGAGTCTTGGCGGGCCAGTTGCAGTGGCGTGAAGCACACAGCGTGTAGTCATGAATGACGCAGCACACACATCTCAAGCGCCCTGCGCCGCGATCATCCTCGCGGCGGGTAAGGGCACGCGCATGGGCAGTAATCTGCCCAAGGTGCTGCACGAAGTGGCCGGACGGCCCATGGTGCACTGGGTGATCGACGCGGTCCGTACCGCGGACGCCGACCCAGTGATCCTCGTGGTGGGCTGGCGTGAAGACCTCGTCCGCGACGCGTGCGCCGACATGAACGTGACCTTTGTCACGCAACACGAACAACTCGGGACCGGCCATGCCGTGGCCGTCTGCAGCGAGGCACTCGAAGGCTTTGAAGGCGACGCCTTCGTGCTGGCCGGCGATGGGCCGCTCATCCGCACGTCCACGCTGGTCGAACTCAAGCAGACGCATGCGAGTACCGAAGCAGCTGCCACCTTGGCCACGGCCACTGTGGAGGACCCCACCGGCTACGGCCGCATCGTGCGGTCGGCCGACGGCGAGTTCGAGTGCATCGTGGAACAGAAGAACGCCACCGAAGCACAGCAGGCCATCACCGAGGTCTATCCGAGCTACGCCATCTTTGATGTGCGCACCATGCTGGACGATCTCGCGGTGCTGCCCCGTGATGCTGTCAGCGGCGAGTACTACCTGACCACCGTGCCCGAGCGATTGCGGGCACAAGGCCGCACGGTGTCCACCGTCACCGGCGTCAGTGCACAGGACATGTTGTCAATCAACACCCCCGAGCAACTCGCCCGCGTGGACGAAGTGCTGCGGGTACGTTTGCAGGAGGCTTGTTCATGAACCTTGATCAGGACCATCTGAAGATCTTCGCCGGACGAGCGAGCATCGAGATCACCCGGAGCTTGTGCGACCATCTCGAGATCCCGATGGGCAACGCCAAGACCGAGCTCTTCCCTGACGGCGAATTGATCGTTCGAGTGGAAGAAGACGTCCGCGGCCGCGACTGCTTCGTGGTGCAAAGCACCAGCGACCCGGTGAACGCCAACCTCATGGAGTTGTTGATCTTCATCGACTGCCTCCGTCGCGCTTCGGCCAAGCGAATCACGGCCGTGATCCCCTACTTCGGCTACGCCCGACAAGACCGCAAGGATTCCGGCCGCACGCCCATCACCGCCAAGCTCGTGGCCAACCTCATGACCGCCGCCGGTGCCGATCGCGTGCTCACCATGGACCTGCACGCCGCTCAGATTCAGGGCTTCTTCGACATCCCGGTGGACCACCTCACCGCCGCCACGGTGTTCTGCGAGTACCTCCAGGGCATTCGTAGTGAACTGGGCGACCTGGTGATCGTCTCTCCGGATGTGGGCAATGTGAAGGTGGCCAACGGCTACGCCAACATGCTCGATGCCGATCTGGCGATCATCGACAAGCGACGCGAATCTGGCAGCGAAGTGAGCGTGCACAACCTCATCGGCGAAGTCGAAGGCCGCACCGTGCTCATGGTGGACGACATGATCTCCACCGCCGGCACCATTTGTCAGGCGGCGGAATTGGTCGTCGACCGCGGTGCCACTCGCGTCCTGGCGGCCGCCACACATCCCGTGCTGTGCGGACTGGCCATGGACCGCCTCGCAGAATCACCCATCGACACGGTCATCGTGACCGACTCGATTCCGGACCGGGGCCGACTGGATCCCCTCCGAGACAAACTTGTTGAACTTGGCACCGGCTCACTGTTGGGCGATGCCATCTACCGAATTCATCACGACATGTCGATCTCGGCGCTCTTCCATCGCGGCACAGGTGTCAAGCGTTGAGCATAGGTGTGCAGCCTTGAAGCCCGATCGATCTTTCCTGAACCACAGGCTCGAGACAGCGAGCCACGGAGTGTGAACAATGACCAAAGACACCCCCACCATCGACGTCGCATCACGTGAGCGGACAGGCTCACGTCATGCTGCCCGCCTGCGTCAGGCTGGCC
>JAKVBV010000013.1 GCA_022446965.1 Phycisphaerales bacterium | reverse complement strand
TCATGTCGGTCATCTGCTGCGGCGGATGCAGCCAGTCAACGCGCACCCTCTTCGATGGTGAGACGCTCGATGGCTGGGTAGTGCATGGTGGTCAGGCAACCTACACAGCAGAAGATGGCTGCATCGTCGGGCGTCGCGGCCCGGGGCGGAACACGTTCCTGTGCACCACCGAGGAGTTCGACAACTTCGAACTCGAACTAGACTTCCGCTGGGACGAACTGTGCAACAGCGGCATTCAGATCCGTTCGCATCTTGATTCGGTAGAGGGCTTGGTGCAGGGGTACCAGTGCGAACTCGATCCGAGCCCACGCAGTTGGACATGCGGTCTGTTCTACGAAGGCCCCAGGGGCTGGCTTGATCCGCTCAACGACAACGATGCGGCACGGGCCGCCCGCAATCTGGATGACTGGAATCACGTCCGTATCCGCGCAGATGGGCCACACATTCAGACATGGCTCAATGGTGTGCCCTGTGTCGACTTCATCGATACAGGTGGCGACCATGTCGGCTTCATCGCGCTGCAGGTGCATTCAGGGCGGGCTGGTCAGGTGCGCTGGAAAAACTTGCGTCTGCGGCCGCTCTAGAGCCCCTCGCTTGCAATCGAAGGGGAATCAACCATCCTGCTGTTGTTGGGGTCTTGAGGTCTGTGCATTTGAGTGCTGGCCGCGGCCGCGGGCCGCTAGGCTGCAGGTGTGCTGAGCGATGCGTTGATTGCAACCGTAGCTGAGGTCGTTCCAGTCCTTCTGGTGGGACTGGTGATCGTGGTGGTTGTCGTGGCCGCCATCATCCATGCACGGCGCAAGGCCCGCGAACGCACGGAAGCCCTCGCGGCGATGGCCGCCAGTTCCGGGCTCGCCTTCGATGCTGAGCATCGGTCGATTTCAGATACGGCACTGGCTGAGATCTTTGCCACCTTTCGCCAGGGTGACACCCGCCGTGTGTACAACACGATGCGGGGCCACATGACTGTTGGTGACGCGACCCGTGGTGTGCAGATGGGGGACTATCGCTACACAGTCACGCAAGGCAGTGGCAAGAACCGCCGTCGTGTCACCTACCGGTTCAGCTATCTGCTGGTTCACATGGATGTGACGGCCCCGGAACTCATCATTCGTGCCGAGACATTCCTCGACAAGATCGGCGCATTCTTCGGCTTCGACGACATCGACTTTGAATCGGTGGAGTTCTCCAAGCGATTCTCGGTGAAGGGCACGAACAAGCGGTTCGCATGGGATCTGATCGATCCCCGAGTGATGGAGTGGCTCCTTACGCACGACGATCCGCCCCTGATCGAGCTGGACGGCGAGTGGATGCTGATTGCCCGCAAGTCCACGTGGTCACCGGCCGAGTTCATGTCGCATGTGGACTTTGCCGGTACGTTCATGGCACACTGGCCGGATCACACCGTCAGCACGCTGCGTGACGGCGGCTACTCAAGAGAGGACTGACACATGGCAGGCATGGAGTTGATCATTTGCCCGGGGATTCTGCTTCTGATCGGGCTCGTGTGGTTCGTGGTCACGTACAACCGGTTCGTCCGGTTGCGGCATCACATGAAGGAGAGTTGGGCGGATGTCGACGTTGAGCTGCAGCGTCGGTACGAGTTGATTCCCAATCTCGTGGCCACAGTCAAGGGCTATGCCGCTCATGAACAGAAGGTGTTCGACGCCGTCACCTCGGCTAGAACGGCGGCGATGGCCAGCACCGGCGATCCTGCGAGCCAGTCAGTGGACGAACAACGATTGGTGGGGCAGATGGGACGCCTGTTTGCTGTGGCAGAAGGCTATCCCGACCTCAAGGCTGACGAGAACTTCATACATCTGCAGGAGGAACTCACCAACACCGAGGATCGCATCGCTGCGGCGAGACGCTTCTTCAACGGCAATGTGCGAGAGTTCAACACACTTCGCGAATCGTTCCCGTCCAACCTAGTGGCGGCGATCCTGGGCTTGCAACAAGCGGGCTTCTTTGAAGTCGAAGATCATGTGGTGCGAGAGGCCCCACGGGTGGATATCGATTCATGATGCTCGCCGCACTGGCACTGCTCGCAGGTGCGGGGGCTGTCGATGAGACCGCGGTCACACCCACGCCGCCCAATGTGATCGTGATCGTGTGTGACGATGCGGGTTGGGCCGACTTCGGCTTTCAAGGATCAGAGGAACCTGTCACGCCGAATCTCGATGCGCTCGCCGCCTCAGGCACGCGTTTCACGCGGGGCTACGTGACCGCCTCGGTGTGTTCGCCGTCGCGGGCAGGACTCATCAGTGGCCGCTACCAGCAACGCTTCGGCCACCAGAACAACATCCCGGTGGGAGGATCGCACGGCATGCCCGGCGACGTGGACACGCTCGCCGAACGACTGCAGCGTGGGGGATATGCCACGGCTGCCGTGGGCAAATGGCATTTGGGGTACGAACCGCACATGCGTCCGTTGGCGCAGGGCTTTGATCGCTTTCATGGGCAGCTGGCGGGGAGTCGTCCGTACACACCGCTGCCTGATGAGCAGACGCGGGCGAACTACCGCCAACGCACCGGCGATGAGCTTATCGAGCATGAGGCGGAGCACTTCACATGGGTGACGCAGTACTTTGGCGAACGCGCTGCGGCTGACATCACCGAACTGGCTCCGGGCAAGCCGTACTTCCTGTACATCGCGTTCACTGCACCGCACACACCACTGGCTGCCGATCCGCAGGACCTAGAACCGTTCGCGCCCTTTACAGGACGCAGAATCGTGTATCTGGCCATGCAGCACGGGCTGGATCGAGCAGTAGGCGACATTCTGGCTGCGGTGGATGCGTCGGGCGAGCGTGACAACACGGTGATCTGGTTCGTCAATGACAATGGCGGCGCGACCAACAACAGTTCCGACAACGGCGAACTGCGGGGCATGAAGGGTTCAGTGTTCGAAGGCGGGGTGCGGGTGCCCATGCTGGTGCGATGGCCTGGCGTGACGCCTGCTGGGAGCACCTATCACCATCCAGTCTCCACGCTCGACATCGCCGCAAGCACGCTGGCCAGCATCGACAAGGCCACCGAAGACCTTGACGGGGTGGATCTTCGAGCACGACTGCAGGGTGAAGATGTGTCGCCGCCGCACAAGCATCTGTTCTGGCAGCGTGGTCCGGTGGGGGCGGTGCTCACCGACGGCCGGTGGAAGATGATCCTCGTTGGTGATGATCCCCCGATGCTGTTCGATCTGCAGTCGCCGAACCACGAGCGGGCCACCGTCGAGCCCATTCCTGAAGCGGTGGCAGCCGACATGACCGCGGCCCTGGCGCAGTGGCGGCGTGATCTGCCACCGGCGGGCTGGAGTTCTGGGGCTAAGTGGGTGGACAACCAACGGGAAAAGCACCGGCCCGAGGTGCAGACTCGCGAACAGGAACGGTCGTTGCCTTGATTCGGCGTTGGATCGGGCTTGGTCAGACGGTCCTCTCGTCCTAGACTGGAGCCGTGGATCGGGGGTGATTCATCCTGACCATGATCACACTCACCGTACTTCTTGCATTTGCTGCGCCCCACGAATTGGTGGTGCAGGCGGTGCCGTCGCCTGCGGCCGTGGCCCAGTTCGGGGGCCAGGCAATCACCATTGATCTGCATGATGGGCACGGGATCGAGCCTGGTGAAGCGGTGCGGATCACCGATCTTCCGTTGGCAGACGGCACCCCCGTGTCGCTCACGCTCGAAGCATTCGACGTGTTCACGACCGACGCACGCCTCGTACACGCCACGCTCGGGGCTGATGGACGGATCGTAGAAGTGGACATGCCACGACCCGAATGTGTGCTGCTGCGGGGTCATGTGGAAGGCGCACCACACTCGCGGGTCTTCCTCGCTGTTGGTGCCCACACCACCAATGGTGTGATCGAGCATGCTGGTGATCGGCACGTGATCGTGCGGGACAGCACCGAGGGATGGACGGCCATCTACAACATGATGGACATCGATGAAGCATCCATGCACTGGGTCGACGTGCAGTGTGCCGTGGCCGACATGCCACAGCCGATGTTGGACGGCAACGCTGCCGTGCGTGCCATGGGCGAGTGCCCACAGGCCTTGCGTGTGGCCATCGACACCGATACACAGTTCACCGGATTGTTCAACGGAGATGCGTTCGCCAGTGCGGAGTACGCCATGACGCTTCTGGGCGCCGTGTCGTCCATCTACGAATCCGATGTCGATACAGCGGTGATGATCTGTTACTTGCGCCTCTGGCCCAACGGCGACGACCCGTGGGAGACGGGCAGTTCGTCGGGACGTCTGAGTGAGTTTCAATCGCATTGGAACGCCCACATGACCAATGTCACACGGCACCTTGCCCACATGCTCAGTGGCCAAGGGCTCGGCGGTGGTATCGCCTATGTCAGTGTGGTCTGCAATCCCACTTCGGGGTATGCGGTGTCGGGCAACCTGTCTGGTTCGTTTCCGTTGCCTATCGAAGATCACCACGGGAACAACTGGGATCTCATGGTTGTGGCCCACGAGCTTGGGCACAACTGCGGCACGTATCACACGCACGACTACAACCCGCCGATCGACGGCTGTGGAAACGGCGACTGCGAGCTGGCCTGGGGCGGCACGATCATGAGCTACTGCCACCAGTGCAGCGGGGGCCTGTCGAACATGGTGATGTCGTTCCATCCGCAGGTACAGCAGACGATCGAAACCTATCTCGCCGGTGCGACATGCGATCTCGGGGGCGACGGCGCGCCGCCACAAGCCAATGTTGACAATGTCTGGTCGTACCACGGTGAGGTGGTCGACGTTGATGTGCTGTTCAACGACTGGGCCAATGACTGCTCGGACGTGGAACTGGTCAGCGTGCAACCCATCGGCATTCACGGTGGCACAGCGGAAGTGATCACCGCCGATCCGGGCAGTGCTGTGGTGCGGTACACGCCGCCAGCCGAACCGGTCGACATCGACGGCGTGCAGTACACCGTGCGTGACGGGTCGGGGCAGTTGGCGACCGCTGGCATGTTGATCCGTATGGAACCAGCACGGCCACCTGACTCACCATCAGCCACGCTGCCGGGCGCATCGGTGCTGTACTACGAACTCGAACAGCCCACTGTGCTGCCCGACTTCACCACACTGACTCCGTACTCGTACGAAGTTGTGGACGACATCAACTTCGCGTCGACGGGCGGGGACTTCGCCGGTTCAGGTCGGCACGACGATGTGGGCGCCCTCTTCAACGGTTTTGTCGACGTGCCGTCGGCAGGCGTGTGGACGTTCTTCGTGGAATCGGACGATGGCTCGCGTCTCTGGATCGGTGACACGTTGATCGCGGACAACGACGGCACGCACGGCATGGTGGAACAAAGCGGCGAAATCGCACTCGCTACGGGGCTGCACGCGATTCAAGTGGAGTTCTTCGAGCGTGGTGGTGGGGCCGGATGCATTGTCCGCATGGCGGGCCCGGGCATGGACAAGCAGGTGATTCCTGCTGCATTGTGGCAGCACGACGCTGCACTGGTCGGTGACCTCGATGGCAATGGCGTCGTGGGCCTCGATGATCTGCTCATGCTCATCGCTGCAGATTGGGGCCCGTGTGGACCGTGTACGGCGGATCTGAACCGCGATGGCAGTATTGATATCGGGGATGTGCTGCTGCTGATCGTGAACTGGTCTGAAGAAGGCTGAACAGCCTCAGGTGGCGGTTCACAATGACAACTGCCTCCGCTTGGGCCGTGGCGGCCTCCAAATGGGTGAATAGATCGCGTGGGGGTGCGCATTCTCCAAGCAACACCTGGAGGCTACGCCATGACAAGGACGGCCACGATCGCCGCTTGCGCGATGCTTGTGCTCCCACTGATGGGCTGCACACCACGAACCAACTCTACTCGGCCCGCCCTGGGCGTGATGCCCGATCGCACGACCTTGCTCGTTGCCGGCGACGCCCTGGGCCTGGAACTCCACGGCGCAGCCGCGCCATTCTGAACAACCCGAACCGCGCTCTGTTCACAGGCGGTACCGCCCGCACAAACGGCCGTTGACACCGCAATTGCCCGCACAACCGTCTTGAGTAGGGCCACACCTCATCCGATGCTCCTGTTGACCGACTCGGTGGGCCCGTATAGGGGACCGACTCGGGAACAGCGACAGACCCTTCTTGGTTTGACGCCATTCCTGATTCGCCATGCTCCACCGATCACTCTCACTCCTGACTTTCGCCTGCACCGCCGCTTTCGCTACGAATGCGACCGCGGCCGTGCGTTGGACCGGACACCGTCTGCCCGATGGCACCATGCGTTTCGTATCGCATGATTTGCTCACAGGGCAGACGACATCGTTGGATCTGAGCCCCGAGGATCTGTGCGACGACCGCGCCGTGATCATCGCTCTTGATGCCAACACCGACACCGGTCGGCACGGGATGGGGCTCGTGTGGACCGACGAGCTCGGTGAGGTTGAAGCCGCCCGACTGGACATACTGAACTCGGTGGACTTCGACTTTGATCCGACCACCGTTCGATTCCGCGCCGACGTCGATCAGGTGTCGGCGGCCCGCACCACATCGACCGCCGTGGATGCCATGGCTCGTATCGAGATCGATGCCACCGGCCCGGAGGGTGAGTTGTTCGATATGCTGCAGACCGACCGAGTCCAGGCCGATCCGGTCAACGGCATTCCCGGCGATATCGACGCCGATGGCATCGTGCTGGTGCATGACCTGTTGCAGGTGGTGTCGGCTTTGTTCAATTCATGTCTTCCCGAAGAAGACTGTTACGGCGATGTCGACGGTGATGGCGTGGTCAATGTGCAGGACATTCTCATTGTGCTTCAGCACTACGGGGAGACGTCGGGATACACATCCGATGCCCCGAGCCGGCTGATCCACTTCCAACTGGTGGGTGGGTCACACACGGACGCGGATCCCAACTTCATCCATCCCAACGTCTACAACGATGAAGATGGTTGGCAGGCCCTGATCGAGAACAACCTCGCCTTGATTTCGGAGCAAGCACCAGACGGGTGGGACATGTGGCTGCACAACCCGGGCGGGTACTGGTTCGATCATGATTACACCTGGCGTGCACCAGACGGTGAGACGCAGCCCATGGTGTTCGAACAACTCAAGTTGGCCCGCGAGCATCGACCCGGCCTGCTGGAACTGGACGCTGTACGGCAGTGGATGGACGGTATCGGTGGCCGCATGTACGGCTACGTCGGCCTGCCTCGTACCTACGACTCGCCAACTGGAGACTGGTCAGCCATGCCAGACCACGGCGCTCCAGACTTGGTGGACAAGTGGTACGGCGACCTGCTGCAGCAGGGGTTCAGCGGTGTTGGCCATGATGCCTCCGCCCATCATCCTTCCGACTCCGCGTGGTACACGGAAATGGTTCCGGAACTGCGTGCTCGTGGCGTTGAGGTGTTCCTTGAGTCCATTCCCCGCCGCAACTCTCCCCACCTGCTGGGGCAGAGCGTGGTGGCGGAGCATCGCCTGTGGGAAGACTTCTCCGGTGATTGCCCGCAGTGGTTCTATACCCCTGAAGAGATCAAAGCGGCAGGGGGGCGTGCAATTCACCTAGTGATCTGGCCGTCGGGGATGAGCCCCAATGAGTCAGGGTATGACCCCGACTTCGATCTGCTGCAATGGCAGCTGGACACCTCGGTTGAGTTGCTTGAAGCAGGAGAGACTGTCGCAGTGAACCTCGCTGGTCTTGTACGGCATGGCTATGACATCTCACCGATCATCACCGCGGCACAGTGATGCTCAATAGGTCCCGGCAGGGGCGTGGTCATCCCATACCTCTTCAGATGGCAGCAACGGGTCGAATGGATCCTCCGGTGGCGTCTGCACGAGGCCGCCGAACATGGCGACCATTCGACCCCCGAGCCGAATGAAGATCCACGCGCCAGCAATGGCCAGTGTGCCTTCGAACACGAAGAGCGCCGTTTCTCCACGTGGCAATGCCATCACCTGACCAAGGGCGCAGCCGATGGGGATCACCGCCACAGGGAGATGGAGCGACCATTGCACCTTTTCGTCGAGGCAACGCACCAGGAAGCCTAGAGCCAGCGCGTACAGCGGGAGCGCGATGTACGGCACATCGTGTGCTGCGTGGCCGATGATGCCCGGTCCCACGTTGTACCTGTTGCCCGAACCCTTGAGGCGGATGAATCCATGGTCCACGATCTGCTTGCCCAGTGGTTCGGGCTTGCTTGGGAACCATGCCCGGGGGATGGGTATCGTGAACAGATACTCGACCTGATGCAGTGGTTCGTAGGGATAGGCGGTGCCGTAGGTTTCGATGCACCACATCGACAGCGGCCCGGCATTCTGACCGGAGAAGACGGCAGCGATGCCCACCTGCAAGTCTTCGCCGCGAACCTGCAGCACAGCCTTGAGGAGTTCGGCGATGCCCTTCTTCTCGAATTGGCTCGCCGAGGATCGACTGGCGGTGTACGCGATCAAGGCGAACATGGCCGCGCCACCCCAGATGGAGAGCCGCCGCAGCAGCATGCCCACGGGCAACGCCCGCCACAAGCCCCAGTACAGCGCCCAGCCAAACGCCATCAACACACCGAGCACAGGACGTCGGCCGAAGGCGCGATACAGAATCAGCGACGAGGCAGCCAGCAGTACGGCGACCGCCAGTGCGGCGAATGTCGGGTTGCGGAAGTTCTTCGACCAGCCCCAGGCGGCACATCCCGCTGCCGCGGCGATCACGCCGCCACCCATCTGGCTGGCAACGATGTTCACCAAGGGGATGGTCACCAGGCCAATCTTGAGGATCGCGCCGAATGCCAGCATGACAATGCTCAGCAGGATCCATCCACTGCCAGGGCCGTCCCAGCCGCTGCCAGATTGACGGAGTTTGTTCAGGGCACGCCATTGGCGGTTGTACGCCCAGAAGAACAGCCACAGAAAGATCGACACCATGAAGGCGTAGATCAACGGCGTGGTCTGGAAGTTCTCCGGGCGTGTGTCACCGAAGATCGAGAAGGCTAGGCCAAGCACGGCGCTGGACAACTGAAAGACGCAGAAGCCCGCGAGGAAAAGGTTGCGGATCGAGAACAACTCCACCTTGCCCTGCTTGGCGTGCGACACCATCTTCGTGATGATCACGATGGCCAGAGCGGCGAGATAGATGGCGATCAGATAGCGCATGCGTCTGGTGGGTCCGCTGAGGGGTGTTATCGACCGTTTGCGGTTCGCCGCACCACTAGGATCGTGCGGTCATCCGCCGCTTCGCGCCCCTGATGAAAGTCCATGGTGTCGGCTCGGACGGCCTCGAGCAGCACATCGAGGGCTTGGGCACGGTTTGTTCGAAGCAGATCGACCAACCGGCCCTCGCCGTAGTCGCCGGCCTCGTCGGTCGCCTCCATGATTCCATCGGTAGGCACTGCGAGTAGGTCGCCCGGTCCAAACTCCAATGTGTGCGGGGCATCGAGCATTAACTCAGGCATGACGCCCAGCGGTGGTGCGTCGGCATTGAGGTGTTCCACGGCGCCGTCCGCTCGCACAATGAGCAGGGGGCCTTGTCCAGCGGCCATCGACACCATGCATCCCGAATCAGCCTGCACGAAGCCCAACCACGCCGTGACGAACCGCGAACTGCGCGAGTCGGCGTGAATCTGCGCATTGAGATGCCGAATGATGTCGAATGGTGGCGTGTGCAGTCGTGTCGCCATGCGCAGCATCGATCGCGCTTGTGACGCGCTCAAGGCCGGGCCGATGCCGTGTCCGGTGGCATCGCCGACAAACAGATGCAATCCGGTGTCAGTGTTGACCACATCGAATGTGTCTCCGCCAGTTTGTTCTGCCGGCATGCTCCAACCACCGCACTCCCAGCCCGATGGTGCCGCAAAATCGGTGGGAAACGTGTCCTGTTGAATATCTCGGGCGAGGTCGAGTGCGTGTTCAACCGCGGCGAGACGAACGTGGTCCTTCACCAGATCCGCACGCTGCATGGCGACGGCGCACTGCGCCGCGAGTGCGGTGGCAAGGCGTTCGTCGTCTTCCGTGAACGGGCCGCCAGCGCGATTGAGAATCTGGGCCACGCCGATGAGGTCGTCGCGTTCTGGAGCAACGAGCGGCACGGTGAGGATTGATCTGGTGCGATAGCCCGTTGCCTCATCGATGTCGCGATAGAAGCGGTCATCGGCATAGGCATCGGGGATGTTCACGATCTCCCGTCGCGAGCCAGCCGCACCGGCGATGCCCTGTCCCAGCGGAACGTGGATCGCATCGAGATCGTCGTCAAGGTTGCCATCAGGGCCATGGGCCACGACAGATACCAGTTCTCCGGCCTCGACGTCATGTCGGAATACCGTGGCCCGTTCGGCCTGCAGCACATCACGGAGACAGTCGGCCACCCGGCTCAACACCACCTTGGCGTCGGCCGTGGATCCAAGCAGACAACTTGTCTCCAGGAGCGGTGCAACTTGATCAGGGCGAATCGACATGGGGCAATGCTGGCCTATTTCTCTGTCAATCGCAACACGGTTGAATCATCCGTGTCGCCATCCACATGCGACCGCCACAAGGCGAGCGATGTGTCGGGCACGCCGGCGGCCGACAGCGCATCCAGGGCCTGCGCGACGCCTTCGCCAACATGCATTGCCGCAGCCAACGTGGTCCAAGCTTCGGCAATGTCTTGGGAGATGGGTGCATCCAGCAGTTCGAACATCTGCACCGCCTGCTCACGGCCCACGACACCCACCGGGCCCAGCGGACGCGTGTGCAGTGGCTCATCGAGTTGGGCGTGCGTCGTGTCGTCGATCAAGATTGCGGTGGCGAACTGCTTGTTGGCCGACTCGAGACGCGCGGCGAGATTCGCCGTGTCGCCGATGACGGTGTAGTCATTGAGTCGCGGCGGAGCGCCGCAATCGCCCACGATCGCTTCGCCGGTGGCGATGCCGATGCGCGCGTGCAGCGGCGGTTCGCCGGGGCGATCTGTGTTGATCGCTTCGATGGCCTGTTGGCAGGCCAATGCGGCACGGCATGCCAACGTGGCCTGATCCGGTTGCTCGTGAAAGGCCGACCAGAAGGCGAGCAGTCCGTCGCCGAGAAACTTGTTGACGTACGCCTGATGATCGGTGAGTGCACCCGTGAGGTCACGCATGCACCGGTTGAGCAGGGCGACCGTGGCTTCCGATCCCATTCGTTCGCTTGCGGCGGTAAAGCCAGCGAGATCGGCGAACAGCACACTCACCTCTCGTCGTTGACCGGTCATGCTCACGGCGGCGGGATTGCGGGCGAGTTCATCAACGAGTTCACCGGGGACACGGGCCCTGAATTGTCGTGTGACATACGCTCGAGCCTGCTGCTCCAACACTGCTCGTGTACCGGTTCCGGTCGCCCAACTGGCGGTCATGGCGACCAGTGGCGTGGCGGCCGGCAAGAGCAGGCCCGTGTTGAGGGCGGAGAGATCAATGCCGAGCCAGAGTCCGGCCAGGAGCAGCACCATCAACGTGGCTGCCCACGGGGACACGACGGCCGTGATGAGCCCGGCGATCAATCCCAATACGGCGGTGATCGAAATCGACGTGGACGCGGGCACCGCATGCAGCGTGCGTTCCTGCAGCAGCATGTCTGCGAGCGATGCATGCACCACCACGCCGGGAGTGCGGGGGCCGACAGCTGTGGGGACGAAGTCTGCCAACGCCCCGGTGGCCGTCCACCCGACAAAGCAGAGCCGGTCAGACACGGCAGTACGCAACGACGTCTCCACGTCGGCGATCTGTTCGCGAGCCATCGCATGGGCGTCGGCCAACTGTCGCCATCGCAACATGGCAAGCAAAAGTGCGCCTGTGTCGTCGTCGGTTCCAGTCTGCAGCTCGGCAAGTTGTTCGTCGGTGCGGACATCGCCCAATGTGAAGTCGATCTCGTCCTGCACTTCCGCCACGTACTCGTCTGCCAGCCAATCGCTCGATTGGATGCCCGGGTCGTTTCTGATGGCGCGAAGCAGCAGCGCCGTTTGATCCTGAAGTTGCTGTTCCATCGCGTTCAGTGTGCGACGCGAGTCGGCGAGCATTGCGATGGCCCCCATGCCGATATGGCCATGGAAGCGTGGGGTGGAGGCGTCAGTGCGGTGCAGGTCGGGCCAGTCGGGGCCGGTGGGGGATCGCGGCCAGTTCATCGTGATGAGGCCGTTGGACATCGGCAGGGTGTGATCGCCGATGCGTACATGCTCGTCATGCACGGTGATCGATGCGGGCGACTCATCAATGTGCATCGCGACCGCGGCGAGGCCCAGAGGCAGCACGACCTGGCCATCGCTCATGGGCACCGAACCGTACAACCGGCGAATGGCACCATCGGGATCACGGTGCAGGATGGTCACATAGCCCACCGAGCCGGCCTGTTCCGCCAGCGCGACCAAGGGAAGTTTGTCGGCAGGAGAGTGACCACGAGATACATCGTGGTCCACCAAGCCCGGCAGCGCATCGCGCACGGCATCTCGGCGTGCGGCACCACGAACCAATTGCTCGAGCGTGGCGGCCTGTGAACCCATCCGGTCCAAGAGTGCCTCTGCCGACTCACCACCTGCAATGCATTGTTCGATGGCAGCGCGACGCAGCATGTATGTGGTCGAGCGTGCGGCGGCGAGATCTCCATCGGCGAGGCCTTCTGTGGGGTCGCCACCTGGGTCGGTGCGCAATCTGCCCAGCACGGCGTCCAGACGTTCCGGATCACCACCGGCATCGTGCCAACGCAGGTGCAGCTCGTCATCGCTGGGCAACACGGCGATGACGAGTCGGTTGTCGGCGGCCTGAGCGAGTGCCGCGTCGCCGTCGACGATGGCGCCGCGAGCAGCATCCCACGCTGGGCCTTGTGGGTCGCTCAAATCAAGATCCAAGGCCACGGTTCGGGCACCGGCCCGGCACAACTCGGCGATGCAATCGGCCAGTCGAGTACGCGGCCAGGGCCAACGACCGATCTGTTCCAGCGACTTGTCGTCGATGGCCACCAGCACGATTTCATTGGACATGGGGGTGGCGTCACGTGGCCAATGCCGCATGCGGGCATCGAGCATTCGGTCCTCAAGACCTTGCAGCAGTCCCCATTGCGACAAGAGCACCACGCATAACGTGGCGAGGCAACTCGCCAACAACACCATGGGGCCCGAACGCCTCATGGTGTCGAGGATACGGCCTTCTCAAGGGTATTGCCTGCCCAACGGGGGAGCGGGTTCACCGATCAATCGGGGCAGGTGGGGCAATCGCCGGCGCTGGTGTAGTTACCGCTGCCGCCCGACTCGTAGTAATCGTTGTAGGCGGCGATGGCCTCGGCGTAGGCCGTGGTGCCTGTAGCGTTGTGCAGATAGGCGTTGAGTGCTTCGGCGAAGGCCTGGCGGCACGCCGCAACTTGGTTACCGTTCTCATCGAAGGTGACCACGCAGAAGTCGTTCATCACCGACAACAGGGCGTTGAGATCGGCGCTGCCACCGTCATATCCCTCTGGAACATTGTCGCCGTAGGCGATGATGTCGGCGTATGCGGCGCCGAGATACGACGTGGTTGCATCAGGCAGTGCGGCGCCCCATGGGACGTTGAGCACGGTGTCATCGCCATGCGTTTCCAGATAGGTTTCGCGTGATGGGTCGTACCACGACGTGGCCAGATACAACCGGTTCTCGAAGTCTGCGGGCACGCGGCGGGCCTGAATCTCGTTGCCCGCAGAATCGACGAAGTGGGTCACTTGCAGGTCGAAGTAGATCGTCGCGGCGAGTTGGCCGTCGTCCTCGGGCAGCACGGTGTGCTGGAAGTAGTCGTTCCACCCGTCGAGATTCTGCGGATAGTCCGGCGGCAGTGGCAGGTCATCTACCGCATCTTCAGTGTTAGATTCCTGCTGGGCAGCCACCTGCGTTCGAGTTGAGCCCTGCACTGGATCCGCGCCAACTACCGCTTCAGCCGTAGCCGATGCCGCATCCTGACGATCCACCGCTTCGGATGCGGTAAGCGGCATGGCGCCTGCACTGGCGAAGGCGGCGGTGTTGGCGGGATTGGGGGTCTCCTGCGTGGACACTGATGAGGCCGACAGATAGTTGGTCGCCTTGGACCCGTAGTAGCTGACCTCAATCGCGCGCATGGCGTTGGTCCGTGCCGACACGATCTGCGTGCCTTTGAGCGCACTGTGTGAGACGGCGAACTCGGTGCCCTTCACGGCCAGCGCGCCACTTGGCGTGAGCACACTGAAATCGTTGGTCAGTCCAACATGGCCCACCTTGACGTCGGCTCGGCCGCGGTCCACCTGCACGGTGGTGGTGAGCACCTTGCCTTGGTGCAGCACGGTCGGAATGGTGACACGAGCGAGTGAATCAATGAGCAATGTCGCGTTGAGGCCGACACGGAGCACGAGCTTGGATTTGCGACCAGTGCGAATCTGCGTGCCTTGGGTGAGTACCTGGTCGGCTTTGGCAGTGGCCCAAGGCTTGTCAGCGGTGGCTCGCCACTGGCACTTGCCTGTCGCGGCCATGACGACCGTCTGCAAGGTGCGCTGCTCACCGGCAGGTAGTTCGGCCACTGCTTGAGCGGCCTGTGTCGCCAACGCATCGAGCTTCTGTTGGACGGACTGCACTTGACTTTCTTGGGCCGGCAGGATCGGGGTGTTCGGTGTGGCTGTGGTGACCGGTTCATCCTGTGCCATCGCCAAGGGGCAGGCTGTCAGGGCCGTCACCAGCATGATGCCGAGCGTGCGTGCAGTACTCATGGTTGATCCTCCTTGGCGTACGGATCCGTCGGGCGGGCAGGCTCGTCTTGCTGCAGACGGTGTGCCCAGGCCGCATCGACACGCTGGCGGTCTTCCAGCGACTCGATGAAGGCGATGAATTCGGCCCCGGAGAGGGCCTCATGTTCAGATATGCCCGGTAGCACCCCAATGTGAACCAGTTCTCGCAAACAAAATCGAGGTTTTCGGCCCCAGAGCCGCATGGACAGGCCGCCCCGCACATCGAGAATCGCACAGCCCGCCATGGCCAGATGGCCTGCAGCGGCTGATTCATCCGGGTCCAGCGTGGCGTCGGCGGGCAGCCAGCCCACCGCCTTGGCGCGTGCTTCGCGCTGCGGCCACGAATCGAGAATGCCCGCATCGCCGTCATGTAGCAGGATGAGGCCGTGCAGCGCATCGTTGTTGGTGGCCACCGGCTGATCGGCCAAGGTGTCCCAGAAATCGAGGGTGTCGTCGGGCCCCGGGAACTGCACCACGGCGGATGTCTCCACACGGGTTCGTTCCATCGAGCAGCCCGTGCACCACACCAAAAGACACAGAAGCAGCGATCTAGAAGGCATAGGTGAATCCTCCATAGACGAAGTGCCGTGTGAAGTCGGCAGCCGGTGCCACGCCCGGTGGCGGGAAGTACACGCCGCCGCGAACCGTGAAACTCACGTCGCTGGTCAGTCGCCAATCGACCTTGCCGTCCAGTGCCCAGCCTGCAAATGTGCCCGACCCGGTGGGGATGGACATCGGTGCGTTTGAATCCTGCTGGCCATAGACGAACACATCAAGACCCATGCGCAACGCATCGGGGCGACGAGGGTCGATCGCGACGCCCGTGGAAGCGCCAACACGCAGCATCATCAAGTTGGACAACGTTGGTGCCGCGGCTAGGCCGGTGTTCACGTACCCCAGGCTCTGGAAACTGCGGTCCTGCGTGCCAGGTGTGTTGCCCGCCATCGAGCCCGCCGCGGTGAAGCGGTCGTTGTCGCCCGTGCCGAAGGCGATGGTGGCGTCCATGCGAGGTCGAGTGGCGATGCCCGATGGTGTCCAGGCCATGTTGACCACGCCGGCCCAGGCGGAGATGTCTTCGGTGGTTTGCAGGGCCGTCAGATCCGGCTGGATCTGCATGCGGCTGGTGCCGCGGCCTGTCTCATGGATGAACTCGGCGGTCCAGAGGAACTCCGGGCCCACCGTGCCGCTACCTCCAAGCGAGAGGTACTGCGAGTTGTAGGTGAAGTCGTGTTGGTACACGATGCCGCCGATGTCCACCGTCTGTACGTTGGGATCGTTGTGGTCACGTTGCCAGAAGTTCGAGACAAACAACTCGAGATCGGAGCCCACGGCGTATGCACCTCGTACGCCGTAGAGCAGTCGATTCGTGTTCGAGTCGTAACTTGGACGGCCGGGGTCGAAGTCGTAGAAGCCACTGCTGGCCGTGCGGCCAAAGATGGCCTCCCAGGACCATTGCTCCCAGTCACCACGCATGCGCACGCCGTACAGATCGTTGCTGTAGATCGCCCCCGAGTTCCAGTTGGAGAACATCCGGCCGGCGCGAATCTTCAGGCCCACGTCGCCGGCGCCACCTTCAGTGGCACGCTGCAGCCCCTTGAGATCGAACTCGTACCAGTAGCGGTTGCCATAGGGGATGAGGAACCCGTCCTCATTCGAACCACGGTGCACGTCGTATTGGTTGTACAGGAAGCGGAGGTTGCCGAAGAATCGGTGCCCGCCGTCAACCACCATGTTGGCGAAGAGGTTGGCCTCGTACTGGAACATCGTCGAGTCTTGCCCGGTCGAGTTCTGCAGGCCAGCGATACCCACCCGCAACGACGTGCCGTAGTCGAAGGTCATGCGTTCAAACGCGGTCTGGCCTTCATAATCGGCCAGGCGCTGTTCGATCTGGGCGTCGAGCATCTCCTGCTCAAGGCGATTGAGCAGCGATTCTTGCGTTGATTGACCGTGCGTCGACGACGCAGCACACAGGGCAAGCGTGGTGCTGATCCAGATCAGATGTGTAGGGGGGTGTCCCGCCATCAAGCGTGTCTCCACACAGTGTTTGCAAGTGTACCCCTGTGGGATTGGCACAGCACGCGAATCCATGGCACCATGTGGACATGGAATTGCTGGTCACGGGAATCGGTGACGCCTTCACGGCGGCGTCGTTCGGATCATCGGGGTTGATCGCCTCGTCCGAAGGACTCGTGGCCATCGACTGCCCGGGGGCCGTGCTGCACATGTACCGCGATGCCACCGAGGCCTCCGGATGGACCGTGGATCCAACCGACGTGTCCGACATCTTGTTGACCCATCTGCACGGCGATCACTCCGACGGTCTTGAGACCATGGGGTTTCTCAATCGGTATGTGCGTGACCCCGCTCGCCGCCCACGCTTGCATGCATTGCCCGAAGTGCTCGACCGCGTGTGGGAGAAGCTGGCGCCAGCCATGGATGGCTCAACTCGAGCGGTGGCCAATTCGCGATCTACGCTCGAGGACTACTTCGAGCCGTGTCCCATCACGCCCGAGTCACCCGCCACGATCGGAGAGCTCACGGTGCACGTGCGCCGAACCGTGCACTCTCTGCCCTGCATGGCCCTGCGGATCACCAACGGCACCGCCACCCTGGGATGGTCCAGTGACACGGAGTTCGTGCCTGAACTCGTGGCGTGGTTGTCCGAGGCTGACGTGATCGTGCATGAGTGCGGCGAGCACTTCAAACACACCAGCCTGCAGGACCTGCAAACCTTGCCCGACACCCTGCAGAAGAAGATCCGGCTCATCCACATGCCTGATGGATTCGAGGTGCCCGAGGGGCTCATGCGGCCACTGCGCCAAGGGGAAGTGGTGGTGGTTCAACCGCCGGCGTGAACATCCCCCGGGATGGTTCATTCGAGGGCGGATCCCGGATACGATACGGGGCTCATGGCCACAGCCCACCACCCGTCCAATTCTGCCTGCGAGTCCACGCCAATGCACGCACGCGATCTGCCGCCGTTTGTTCGTCGCCACGTCGGGCCGTCGTCCGAATCCATGGCCGCCATGCTTGACGCGGTGCAGTGCGACTCTTTGGAGGCGCTGATTCAAGGCGCCATCCCCACGGCGATCCGCACCAAGACGCCCACGAATGTCGGGCCTGGCTGTGACGGGTTCACCGCGGTCGATCTGCTGTCCGACTACGCCGCCAAGAACACGGTGATGCGGTCGGCCATCGGCATGGGCTATCACGACACGCTCGTGCCGGCCGTCATTCAGCGGGCTGTGCTTGAGAACCCGTGTTGGTACACGCAGTACACCCCATATCAGGCGGAGATTTCCCAAGGCCGGCTGGAAGCGCTGCTGAACTTCCAGACCATGATCAGCGACCTTACGGCGCTGCCCGTGGCTAACGCATCACTGCTCGACGAAGGCACCGCAGCAGCCGAAGCCATGCTGATGGCCCGTGCCATCGCCGGGCGGGATCGTCACGTGTTCATCGCAGATTCGCGATGTCATCCGCAAACGCTTGCCGTGCTCCGGGGTCGATGCGCACCATTGGGTGTGGAACTGACCGTGGTGGATGTGGCCGCATACGAAGGCTCGTTCGAAGACGCATTCGGCGTGCTCGTGCAGTTCCCTGACACCGACGGCCGGCTGTGCAACTGGGCCGATCGCACGCAGGCGATGCAGGCCGCAGGTGCCGTCGCCATCGCATCAGTCGATCCGATGGCGTTGTGCGTGTGCACACCGCCCGGCGAGATGGGCTTCGACATCGCGGTAGGGTCCGCTCAACGGTTTGGCGTACCCATGGGCTACGGCGGCCCGCACGCCGCATTCATCGCCACACACGAGAAGCATGTGCGCAAGATGCCCGGTCGTCTGATCGGCGTGTCTCGCGACGCCTCCGGTGGCCGCGCGCTGCGGATGGCGATTCAGACACGCGAACAACACATCAAACGAGATCGAGCCACGAGCAACATCTGCACGGCGCAGGTGCTGTTGGCGATCATGGCCGGCTTCTACGCCTGCTGGCATGGCGCTGACGGCTTGCGTACGATTGCGTCACGCATTCGTTCGCACACCGAACGCTTCAAGGCGGCCGCGCGTGCCGCGGGACTTGATGTGCTCGACGCACTGGTGTTCGACACGGTCCGAGTGCAGACATCAGTCGATCAGGCCGACACGCTGGTTGCTGCGGCGTTGGCGGCGGGGTGGAACATTCGCCGCTATGACAACGGTGAAGCGGTCGGTGTGACGTTCGACGAAACCACGACCGATGCGGATGTCGCCACGCTTGCTGAGGTGTTCGGCGGCACCGTGGACACGGATGCCACCGTCAGCCCGCTGCCGGAAGGCCTCGATCGCACCTCGGCCTATCTCACGCACGACGTGTTCTGCACGCACCGCAGCGAAACGGAGATGCTGCGATACATCACGTCGCTGCAGGAGCGAGATCTCTCACTCGCCAACTCGATGATTCCGCTGGGCTCGTGCACGATGAAGCTCAACGCCGCGTCGGAGATGGTCGGCGTGACGTGGCCACGCTTCGGGCGGATGCACCCATTCGCACCGGTTGATCAGGCGGCCGGGTACACGGCGGTCTTCGAAGATCTCGAGCGTTGGCTTGCCGATCTCACCGGGTTCGATGCCGTCTCGCTGCAGCCCAACGCTGGGTCTCAGGGCGAGTACGCCGGGCTCATGGTGATTCGCGCATTGCATGCGTCCAACGGTGACGACCAACGCAACATCTGCTTGATTCCCGTTTCAGCACACGGAACGAATCCTGCGAGTGCCGTGGCGGCGGGATTCAAAGTGGTTCCGGTGAAGTGTGACGCAGGCGACATCTGCCTCGACGATCTCAAGGCCAAGCTTGCAGAACACAGCGACACCATCGGCGCGCTGATGCTGACCTACCCGAGCACGCATGGCGTGTTCGAAGACACCGTGTCGACCATCTGCGATCTCGTGCACGAGGCCGGCGGCCAGGTGTATCTCGATGGCGCCAACTTCAACGCCATGGTGGGCCTTGCTCGCCCCGGCGAGCTGGGTGCCGATGTGTGCCACCTCAACCTGCACAAGACATTCTGCATTCCCCACGGTGGTGGTGGACCGGGCATGGGGCCCATCTGTGTGGCGTCCCATCTGGCGCCGTTCCTGCCGGGCCACCCGGTCGTGGCGCCTGGCAGCGGCGGCGACAACGGTATCGAGCCCGTGTCGGCGGCGCCGTGGGGCAGCCCGAGCATTCTGGTGATTCCGTGGGTGTACATCGCGGCAATGGGTGATGCCGGCCTGCAGCACGCCAGTGCATTGGCTGTGCTCAACGCCAACTACATGAAGCAGCGGCTGAAGGATCACTATGACATCGTGTTCCTCAACGACAAGGGCTTCTGTGCGCACGAGTTCATCCTTGATCTGCGGCCCTTCGATCGGTCCGCCGGCATCAAGGCCGACGATGTCGCCAAGCGACTCATGGATTTCGGCTTCCATGCACCGACCATGTCGTGGCCGGTGCCTGGCACACTGATGATCGAGCCCACTGAGAGTGAGTCCAAGGCCGAGATGGATCGGTACTGCGACGCATTGATCGCGATTCGCGAGGAGATCCGAGCCATCGAAGACGGCACGGTGGACCGCGAAGACAACGTGCTCAAGCACGCACCGCACCCCATGTCGATCATCGGCAGCGATGACTGGAACCGTCCGTACACCCGGCAGCAGGCCGCCTGGCCACTGGCGTGGCTGCGGCAGCGCAAGTTCTGGCCGCCGGTGGCGCGGGTCGACAACCCGTGGGGCGATCGCAATCTCGCCTGCACGTGTCCGCCTGTCGAAGACTGGGCCCAGTGAGCCTCAGTTCAGCACGCGAAGCCTGATCGTCTCGGGCATGGCCGCGATGGCCGTGCGCAGCGGATCGATGTCAACACGGTCGATGTCGAGAATCACGTATGACACGTCACCCATGCTCTGCAGATACTCGGCGTGGATGTTGGCGTCCATGTCTGCGAGCGTGCCGTGCAACGTGCTCAGCACACCGGGCACGTTGCGGTGGAAGTGCAGCATGCGGAGATGATCAGCGTGGTGTTCAGGGAGATCCACGCCGGGAACGTTCACGGATGACGTCGTCGTACCAGTAGCGAAGAATCGACCGAGCTTGTGTGCCACTTCACGGGCGATGCCTGCCTGTGCTTCCAAGGTGCTGCCTCCCACATGGGGCGTCATGATGACGTTGGGCAAGCCCGCGAGCGGGCAGTCGAATGCAGCTTCGCCAGCGGTGGGCTCGGTGGGGAACACATCGACGGCAGCGCCGCCGATGGTGCCATTGCGCAGCGCATCGGCGAGTGCGTCAAGATCGACAACACTGCCACGAGCGTTGTTGATGAGACAGGCATGCGGTTGCATGCGACTCAACTCGGCTGCGCCGATGAGGTTCTTGGTCATGGCCGTGGCGGGCACATGCAGCGTGACGATGTCACTCTGTTGCAGCACTGCGTCGAGTGAATCGAGCGCCGTGGCGTTGCCCAAGGGCATGCACGGGCGAATGTCGTGAAACACAACCCGCATGCCCAGCAGTTCAGCCAACACGGACACCTGCGATCCGATGTGACCGTAGCCAACGATGCCCAGCGTGCGGCCCCGCACTTCATGAGCGCCTGCCGCAGTCTTGTGCCACTTGCCTTCGTGCAGTTCCCGGGAGCGATCAAACAGGCCGCGGTGCAGCGAGATGATCTCAGCGAGCGTCATCTCTGCCACGCTTCGCGTGTTGCTGAACGGCGAATTGAAAACCGCAATGCCGCGATGGGCGGCACTGTCCAGATCAACCTGGTTCGTGCCGATGCAGAAGCAGCCCACGGCCTGCAGATCGTCGGCCGCTTCAAGCACTTCAGTGGTGACCTGCGTCTTGGAGCGAATGCCAAGGACCGTCACACCCTTGAGTGCCTCGATCAAGGCGTCGCGATCCATGGCGCCTGAGGCGCGCTCCACCTGTAGCCCAGCCTGAGAGAGGGCGGCATCGGCATCGGGGTGAACGTTCTCGAGAATGAGGGCGCGGTGTGTCATCGGGGGCAGGCGTCTCAGGACAGCAGTCGCTGGGCGGCAGCAGCGGCGTCGGCGGCCAGAATGCCCGCGTCAATGCCATTGCCTGTTGCGATCCGCATCCATGCATCGGGTGTGCGGTTGCCGATGCTACAGATACGGCGCGTTTCCGCGGCCAGATCGCGGCCATCCATGTACTGGATGATCTGGTGACTGATGATGTGACCCAGCGCGTAATCCGCCAGATAGAGGGGGTAGCCGACCATGTGCTGGTAGGCACCGAGAATGGCATAGGGGTCAGACCCCAAGTGTGCGGCATAGAACCGCTGCCACAGCTCGTCGGCCACCCGCAGGACGGTGTCGCGGATGGCTTCGGGGCCGGCATCGGGGTGCTCGTAGATCCATCGCCACACGTGGATCTCCAGCAAGGCTGGACCGGCGATCTGTGCGGCTTCCAGCAGGCGTTCGCAGCAGCCCATGTCCGCGGCACGTTCTGGATCGTCTTCGGGCAATTCCAGCACGGTGGCTGCGAGGCCCTGATAGAGAAACGCGAAGGCTTCGGTACATGCGGTGTTAGGCACACCGCGGAGTGCCGGGCGGGGCACGAAGTGGGTTGAACACAATTGCTCGAGATTGTGGCCCAGCTCGTGCATAGCGGTGTCGTAGCCGTCCCAGCCCAGTTCGTGGTCCAGGCTGTTGGTGCGGAGCCAGGCGCCATATTCGGGGAGCGCCGGTCGCATGGCGTGCCCGGCGCCGCGGGCGATCTCCACCCGAACTCGCTTGCCGAGGAAGTCCGCATCACCGCGAGACCATCCCAGTTGCTCCAGCACCTGAGGCAGGGCGAGCTCAAAGCCGCGGTGGTCGCCGAAGCGAGCCTTCACGGCGGCGTCGAGGGCGTCGGCGGCTGTGGGCTCGGCCAGTTCATCGAAGTAGATGTCCTGTGGCTCAAGATCGCGACCGAGGCGTCGTCGCATGAGTTCAGCCAGATCGGCGCGGGCCGGTGCTTCCAGCAGCAGTTCAAGCTGGCGCACGACTTCATCTTCCGGGATCTCGCGTTCGAGATCGAACTTGCGGGCCAGCGCCGTGGGATGTTCGGTGTGGTGGGCGTCGAGCGCCTGGGCCACCCGCACATTGTCCTGCCAGTGTTCATATCGCACCGGGCCCAGTAGCGCACCGGGGTCAGACCCGCCGATGGTGTTCGCCTGAGCGCACCAGTCATCCGTGGCCTCGCCACGCATGATGGATGTCGGAATCGTGCCGTCGATGTGGCGGCGCATCACCCACATGAGTGCCCGCTGTCGTTCCACGCCGCCATCCTGAGCGTATGCAGCGCGAATCTCCTCGCGAATGAGCCAGTGGGCGATCAGCTTGCGATCGGCATCGAACCAGCGTTCACCTGATGCCGTGACCAGCGATCCCACGGGCACGTGAAACTCGCTGACGAACTTGCCCGATTTGAAGCCTAGTTCACGAGCGAGGTCGGCCACGTCCTTGGGGATTCTCGGGCCGAAGGCATGCGCAACTCGCACCGCCGCCCATTCGTCGGCGGACCAGTCGAGCCCCTTGTCGATCATGCCCTGCAGATCAGGGCGATCGAGATTCAGTCGGGCAACGAAGGCGAGCTTTTGCCCCCAGTACTGCTCGGCCAGATCCGGCGCCGGGTCGAAGGTCGCAAGCAGATCATCGACCTTGCCGAAGGGTTCACCGCGAAGATCGCTCCATCGTCGCAGGGTGCGACGCATTTCGTACAGGTGGCCACCAACTTGTTCGAGCGCCGTTTCGAGTCGGTCAACCAGTGTGTCGAGGTCGTCATTGGCGACGAAGTAGTCGCTGCAAAACGTGGCGAAGGCGTCGGCGTCGCCATCGGCTTCGGTCCAGCAGTCGTGCAATCGCGCAACGCCTGCGGCGGCTCGATCACGGCACGCGTCGCCGTGCGTCTGCACAAGGTCATTGATGATGGTGTCGGTGTCAGGGAGATCGAGTGTTGCGGTGCTCATGGGACGAGCATTCTAGAGCTCGATGTCCTCGGCGGGTGCCTCCTGCGGAGCCACGCCAAGCACCCACATGAGGACACGCTCCAGGCCACCAAGCATCCATCCCAGTAGCGGCGCCACGGCGATCGTGAGCAGGCCGATGAAGACCAGTGCCAGTGCCGCCGGTGGAAAGCTGAACATGCAGAGAAAGGCCAGGATCCCCTCGCCGATGCACAAGAAGAGCACCAGATAGGGGATGTGCTGTCGCAGCCACCTCACCAGTCGAAGCAGGACCATGCCCCCAGTATGACCACTCGCCCGGTACAGTCGCCGCATGCCGATGCAACGAACCGTCATGTCGATCGCTCTGGCCGGACTGCTCTGGGGCTGCGCGGGGCAACCGTCGCCATTGCCCGGCGGCCCTGTTCTTGAGCCGGGCGTCCTCAAGGCCACGCATGCCTCCAGTGGTGCCACGTTTCGTCTTGATGTGGGCCAGGTGCTCTTGGTGGAATTGCCCGAGCGGCCGTCGACGGGCACCACGTGGCAACTGGTGTCAGGCTTGCCTGCAGGCGTATTGCATCCTGAAGGGCAGCGATTCGAGGCATCCCCGGACGACCCGGACATCGGGTCACAGCAATTGCGTTTTCGTGGTGTGGGGCCAGGCGATGTGGTGCTTGATCTCGCCCTCGTCCGCCCGGGGCACGGGCTTGCCGGAGCGGCCGATCGATGGATCGTACAGGTGTCCGTGCAGTGATCAGTCTTCAGGGGCGGCCCCTGTCGACGTGATCAGAAGGACGGTGACCAGGTGGGGCTGACCGCCTCATTGGCCCAGCGTCGCATGTCGCCGAGTTGTTCGAACTTCTCAAGCCGCGCCGAGCCATCAGGCGCGGCCGTCACCGTGCGCCCGCCATGGCGGGCCGACACGAAACCGCTGTGTCCTGGATCAGTGGACGTATCAGGGACAGCGAATCCGCCCGAGTCGGTCTGTGTCCAACTGGGCTGTCCTTCGCCCACGCCCGGTCGGTAGGGGGGTTCGATGCGCCACCAACCTTCGATGGGCTGTCCACCTGAGGCGTTGTCGGCGCCGCGAGCAGATGCGAACAACACCAGCTTGGCGGGATTGCGCAATTGCGCGAGTGTCTCGGCGTACAGCGGTGTCGCCAGTGGATCCTGTGACTGCATGTACTGCGTCAGGGCGAAGGTGTCGGATTCGCCGCTGTGGCGACCGCCGATCCACTCGCCATTGAGGCCCATTGAAGGATGCAAGGTGGCCACGTACAGCTTGCTGCTCATGTCACCGCCACCGTCCATCACGGCGTCCCACCAGGTGCGCTGGCCGCCGGACCAGATCGTCTGCACCGGATCTTCCAAGTAGGCATACAACCGCCACAGCCAGCGTCGGCGGGCAATATCCGGAATCTCGGCGCCCCCATGATGGGTGGGCGCTTCGGACGCACTCAGCGGCGTGCCGCTGTCCAGCTGGCTGCACATCAAACGACCTTCGCGGTCGGTCGACCACGATCGCCAGGCCTGCGTGGTGCGGCGGGCAGCGGCGATCGATGTGGTTGCATCTGCGGCCTGCTGCAGGCTCGACGCAGCAGGCACGATTATGGCCGTGAGGATGCCGATCATGCTGATCACCACGAGCAACTCGACCAGCGTGAAGGCTGTTCGAGGGCGTTGATCGGGCTGGGTGAGCGGGGTCGACATGGCAGTCAGCGGGGCGGACATTCTACTGTTGCAACTGAGTGTCAACAATCTCTGATTCTCGGCCAAAATTGCTATTGCAACTGATTCGCAACAAGGTATCCTGTCGCGTTCCGGTCCGTTGTCGACGACGATTCGTCACGTGGATCCAGCAGGAGTTGTGTGTGTATGTCCATTGAATCACTGATCTTGTGTGCCGTCACGATGATGGGCGTTTCGGGGGCTCACACGTTGACGCCACCGGATTTCGATCGATGGAACTACCCCTTCAATGCCACCCCAGGTTCGCGCAGCGTTGGATCAACGTTCAGCGCCTATGGCAGCGAGTACGACTTCGACAATCGTGATGGCCAGGTGCTGCTTGGCTGGCTGACCTCAGACGTGGTGGACGCCGGTTGGCCCGCGTTCGCCTACGACGTGACGGCCTGCACCGTGACGGTGACGATCGCATCGGATGACGTGCCCTACGACCCCACACAGGACGCCCCAGCCACCTACATGGACGGCGGCGACGACACCGACGAAGGCCGCCCGACCGTGCTCTCCGCGGTGGGCTTCCGCAATGGGTGGGATGCCTTCACCTTCGGGGATGACGGCGCGTTTGGATCGACCGACGCGGGTGCTCGCAACTGCTACGCCGCCGACTTTGATGCCCAAGGGCAACTTCGCGACATCTCCAACTCGCTCACCGAGGGCTTTCAGCCCAACGTGTTCGCTGTGGCGTCGAGCAATGCAGTTGCACCGGGCGAGGTGATGCCGCAATTCACCGTGCTGACCTTCGAAGTGGATGTCACCGATGAGCACATCCAGTGCTGGCTGCGACAGGGTGTCGCCCAGGGGCTGGTCGAGTTCATGGTGACGTCACTGCACAGTGCCAGTGAACCTGGCTCGGGCGGGGGTGGCGTGTGGCCCGACTGGGTGCTTGCCGAGCACGCCCTGGTGGGCATGGGCCTCATCGATGCGGCCACCATCACACTGACCGTGGATCTGGTGGAACCCAGCGGTGTTCCCGGCGACATCAACGGCGATGGGCTCGTTGGCATCGACGATCTCCTTGAACTCCTGAGCAACTATGGACCCTGCCCGTGCTGTGCCAGCGATCTGGATGGCAGCGGCGTGGTCGATGTTGATGACCTCCTTACCCTCATCGGCGGTTGGACTTCCTGACCACCGCCATCACCCTTTGTATCAAGAAGAGAAGAGAAACATGTCCATTCGAATGAGTGCCATAATTGGTGCCGCTGTATTCACAGCATCGGCTTCAGCTAGCACATGGATTGCGGAAGACGTGCCCGCGTGGCGCGGTGCGGAAGGTTCGGCGTATTACCTGTGGGATGACTTCACCTCAGCCAGCGCTGCTGACGGCCCCAACATGCCCAACAACGAGATGTGGCCTTCGGGCGATGCCATGCTGTTCAACTTCAGCGATGGCGCCTTCATCTCCGGCGAGGGCAACATCTACGGCTTTGGCGGCCCGCTTAATGTGCACACTTACATCTACACCCAGGCTGATGCGCAGGCCCTCACGATCAACATCGCCACGTTGGGCAGTGAGATCGATTACGGCAGCATGTTCCTGGCCTGGACGGACGGCACTGAAGGCGGCGCCGAGGGTATGGCCTTCGCCGGTCCGTCCATCAACTACTGGGAAGAGGTCGACTTCGGTCAGGGCACAGGCGCGCTCGTCAATGTGTCCTACACCTGGGACCTTTCGGGAATCGATGCAGACGTGCGTGAGCTGGGCCTCATTTTCCAAGGCTCAGGAGCACATATGAGTCTCGACATGGTGAGCGTGGACGTGCTCACCGCCGTGCCCGCCCCTGGCGCTTTCGCGCTGCTGGGTCTAGCTGGCGCCGCGACGCGACGTCGTCGCCGCTGATCAGGACGATCGCACCACGGACCGGCGCAGCTTGAGGAAGAGCAGGCTGCGCCGGTCTTCTTTTTTAGGGGCCGGACTTCTTCTTTCGGAGTCAGGGGGTGGCGGCAGGGCCGCTCTGCCACAGCCATGCGGCTGCCAATGCGAATCCGGCAGCTGCTGACACCAGACACAACACGGCGACGGCCACGATGTGCTTGGGCGAGAAATCTGCCGAGGCAGCCTCATCGTCGGTGCTGATGCGACGGAGCGCATCGGCCAACTCGCCACCACCACGGGGCCGTTCGTTGCGGTCGGCCGCCATGCATGATTGCGCTAGTGACGCCGCGGCGATCCCCAGCGGGTGATCGAGGCCGTCACACGCATGCTGGAGCAGCTGTCCCACGGCGAAAACGTCCACGCGGCCGTCGAGTTCCCAGCCCGGAAGCGATGCCCATTCGGGCGCAGCATGTCGTGGGCCAGGCAGCGGATCGAGTTCGGAGCCATCAGGTGGGATGACCGCCAGCAAACCGGCGAACCCCGGTTCGGCGAGGCGAAGCGTGTCGTTGTCGGCCAGACGCGCGGCGCTTGCCACTCGGCCATGAAACAGCCCGCGGCGGTGCAGTTCTTCCAGGCCGTCGCACAACAGCGATAGGCGAGCGATCACACGACGAAGTTCGGCCACCGATTGTGCACCGTGTTGATGTGGCGACACGCCGCCGACATCCTCGTGCAGCATGAATACTTCAGTGCCACGACCCGCTTCGATCGATCCGGTTTCCAACACTCGGGGAAGCGCAGGATGTTCGGCACGGAGCAACGACTCGGCCCGCCAAGTGAGACGTCGGCGTGCATCGTGCGTGAGTGTGCCGCGGAGCAGCGACAAGATGCCATCCTTGGGTGCCATTTCACGACGGGTGTGCCAGCGATGGACGGGGCCATCGGTATCCATCGCATCGAGCACCTCAGCACCACTGATGGTTGGAGGGCCGTCTTCGGCGGTGGCGGATTGCAGCGTGTGTGAGGCTTCGTCTTCCTGCAGCGCGCCGTGCGTGGACAGGTAGTGGGCCAGCATGGCCTCTACCTCGTCCTGCATGTCGGGGTCGTCAGCGCAGGCTGACGCGATGAACTCCGCCCGGGAGGCAGGGGGGCGAGAGAGCGCTTCGTCAAAGATGCGCTCTGTCTGGTCTCGGGTGGTGTCTTCGGTCGACTCGGTCACGTGGATGTTTCCGTGGGCGGGTGTCGCCCTGTGCAACGATGACGTACAGGATACACGCCGTCGTGGATCAGCCGTCCTTGGGTTTGTTCACTTCCAGGCCCACTACCAAGCGCACGGTGTCGCCAAGTGAACCTTGTTCCACGCCGTATGTCATGCCGAACTCGCTTCGCTTGATGGAAAACCGTGCTTCCAACCCGGCAACCGCACCGCGGCGTGATGTGGCCGTACCGAGATACTCCACCTGTGCCTCGATGGGCTTGGTGACGCCCAGCAATGTGAGGTCGCCCTTGACGGTCCAGTTCTTCCCGCCAGCTGGGGTGGCACTGGTGCTCTTGAACGTCATGGCTGGGAACTCCACTTCATTGAAGAAATCAGGGCTGCGAAGATGGCGGTCGAGGCTGTCGTTCCCGCAATCCACACTCGCGATGGGCACGCTGATATCCAGCGCCATGCCCTTGAGCGTGTTGCCGTCGATGGACAGGTCCGCCGTGCCCTTCACGTCGTTGAATCGCCCCCAGAACGCGCCCACATGGTGTCGGACACGAAAGAGCACCATGGAGTGAGTTGCATCGACCCGCCAGGCCGCTTGCTGCGTATCGGGGTCTCTCAAAGGGGCGTCGAGCCCGTGTGCAGGCAGCACGAGCGTGAACGTGATGGTCAGCAGGGCACAGCGAATGATCCGGGCAAGCATGGTGATTGACTCTCCTGTTGGGTGTGAATCATGCCCGTTTTTGGCCTTCAGTGCCACTGCAGCGAGGATTATGCCGGGTTGGCCTTGGGACGGTTGGCAAGAGAGCCGATAGGACGAGTGCAGTGTTTCATCGTCGAAAAACCCGTTTGATGGCCCTGTTCGGGGCGATCGCTGCCCTCACCGGGGCGGCGCAGGCCGATGTGGTGCGGGTTCCTGAGGACTCGCCGACGGTGCTTGCGGCCGTCGCTAATGCCCAGGATGGCGATGTCATCGACATTGGTGCAGGCCAGTGGGCCGGTGGAATCGACCTCCAGGGCAAGGCCATCGTGCTTCGCGGTCGCGTACCGGGTCGGTCCATCCTGACCAACGCAGGCCGCGTTGGGCCCGTGTTGCGATGTGTGAGTGGTGAGGGCCAGGGCACCGTGTTCGAGGATCTGGTGATTCGCGACGGATCGGGTCAGTCGATCAACGGGCTGCCCACCATCACGGTTGGCGGCGGTCTGTTGTGTCGGGGTAGCTCACCCACCGTGCGGCGATGCATCATCGAGACGAACACGGCCTCCCTCAGTGGTGGCGGCGTGTACTGCGACGGTGGGTCGACGGCGCGGTTTGAAGACTGCACGTTCCGGAACAACATGAGCGACAAGGGTGGCGCGGTCATCGTGTCTGACGCAGCCCCGGTGTTTGTGGATTGCCTCTTCGCCAAAAACCGTGCGTCATTTGCTGGGGGCGGTGTGTACGCCGCGGACAATAGCGCCATGCGCATCGAAGGTGGCAAGTTCGTGAGCAACATCGCTGGCTTCACCGGGGGTGGTCTGTACGAGTACGACGCAGAGTCGACCGTCACGGATGTCACGTTTGATCGTAATCGCGCTTCATTGCGTGGTGGTGCCGCATACCTCGGACACGACTCACGTGGCTCGCTCGATCGGTGCCACTTCCTGTCGCCGACGGATGAACTTGCCGGAAGTCGCATCTCTTTGCACCGACCGCCAGTGCGTGGTGGATGCGTGCTCGACCGATGGTGCGTGGTCAGTGAAGAAGCGGATTGTCTGCTCGCCGGCGGCGTGTATCTGGGCGATCACGTGCCGTGTGGCGCTTCGGCGCAGGAGGCAGCCCGCATTACTGCAGGCGATGTCGACTTCGACGGCGAAATTGACGATCGCGACGTGGCCCTGCTCATGCTTCTGTGGCGTTGATCGCCGCGTCGCTCATCACCAACTGCTCGATCAAACCGCGCACAGCCGTGGCTTGCAGCCGTGGGGGTAGATCATCGATGTGTTCGGAACACCACAGCACCGGGTCGTGATCGGGGTCGGGGCGGCCATGGCTGCCCTTGACCAATGTCGGATCTAGGGGGATCACATCGAGCAGAGTGCGGAACCCGAGCTTGCGCAGCATCAGTTTCCAGGCCAGCGCGAGTTTGGGCATGCCCAGTTCGGGATCGAGGAACAGCTCTCTTGGGTCGTAGCCAGGCTTGCGGTGAATATCCACGGTGCGTTGCCAGTCTGGAGCTTTGGTGTCATCCAACCACCAGTCGTGCGTGAACCACTTGTCGGCGTCCGACACGAGAATCAGGTCGCCACTGCGATCGTGATCGAGTTGGGACACACGGCGGGCACGGTCATCAAGCACTCGATCAACGCCCTCGACAGCCATCATGGCTTCGGCCACGCGGGGTGCATCGGCGAGATTGCGGAGATATACGTGCGCAACTTGATGGTCGGGCACCGCGAACGCTCGGCAGGCGCCTGCATCGAGATACTCCCGCCCTTGCTCTTGGCGGATGGTCAACAGGCCCATCTCACGCAGCACCGTGTTCGGGGCGACGGCGCCGGTGACGGGCATGATGCCGTACTCGTTGACCACCATGACTCGACGACCACGCTGCAGCAGATGTTGGATCAGGTCAGCGGCGATGGTGTCCAATTCGCCGCAGGCCGTGGCGGTTTCGGGTGCGTCCGGGCCGAACTTCTGCTGGCAGTAATCCAGATGCGGCAGGTAGGTGAGCAGCACGGTTGGATCGAATCGTTCCTCAATGTGGCGAGTGGCCTGTGCAATCCACTGCGTACTCTCGATGTTGGCACCGGGGCCCCAGAATCGAAACAGCGGAAAGGTGCCGAACTTGGCCTGCAGCTCCTCACGCAGATCGCCGGGCTGCGTCCACACATCAGGAATCTTGCGGCCATCAGCTGGATACATCGGCCGTGGTGTCACCGTGACATCGGTCGAGGCATACATCGCGTACCACCAGAAGCAGTTCGCAGTGGAGATTGACGGGTCTTCCCGGGACAACGAATCCCACACTCGAGGCGCCTGCACCAGACCGCTGGATTGCTGCCAGAACTTCGTCTCAGCTCGGTCACGGTCATGCCAGCCATTGGCCACGATGCCATGCACCGTGGGGGTGGTGCCGGTGAGCATGGTGGCCTGGCTGGTACACGTGACGGCGGGCAGGGGCGCAGCCATGCGTGTACTGCTGCCGATCTCCATGATCGACCGCAATCGAGGCATGTGCTCGAGAAGACGCGGGGTCACTGCGACCAGATTCACGATGGCGACACGATGAGCCACGATGCTGTTCTATCAGGTTCCGAGCACTCGCCGTTGGGCCAACAGGCATGTCGCACCGCAACACATGGCGATGGCACCCGCTAGCACGTGGCCGCTGGCCATCAACAAGGCCATGTCGAGCACGCCCAATCCAGCGATGGCCCAGAGGATGGCCGCCGGTGGGGGGTGTCCACGGTGCATGCGGACGACCGCGGGGATCCAGGCCAGTGTGAGCACCAGCATGCCGCCGATCAGTGGCCCTGAAACGGTGCCCGTCGCATACAGACCGATGGCGATCGGGCCGGCCGCGGCGATCAGCATGAGCAACAACCAGTTGGGTGCCGCGCGTTCGCCGCCGCGCTCGCCTCGAGCCAGCAGCGTGATGGCGGCCGTCCACAGGCCGACGGCTGCTGCCCCAATGCACACTGCAGGGTGCAACACACCGGCGGTCGCCACAGCGGCCGTGAGCACCAATGCCACGCGGCACAGCCCCATCAGCCCGGCGGCCAGCGCGGCATGGCGCCGATGCACCGCGTTGTAGTTGACGATGGCAAAGCACAGCGCCGCTGCCATCACGAGGGTGGGGAGCAGTGCGGTGCTTGCCAGCACCGCCGCGACGATCGCGCTCCCGATCGAAGCCGCCAACAGCACTGTGGCAACGGCGCAGACCTGACCGCGGCGCAATTCGCCCATGGCAAGCGGCCTCGGCGTGGTGTTGGCCTGATCAAAGCGCACATCGAAGACATCGTTGAGGGCCATACCACCCATGTAGGCGGCCGATCCAGCGGCGGCCATGACAGCGATCGCCCCGATGTGCACGGTGTCGGCGCCAAGCACGCTGCCGAGGATGACATTCGACCACACCGTGGGCAGGTTGCTGATGCGCAGTGTTCGAGCCCAGGGGCCGGCCATCACAGTGCTCCCGCACGGTGCGCGGCGTCGGTGGTCCACTGCACTTCGCGGGCGATGTCTTCCGCAAGTGTGTCGCACCGATGCGCCTGGGGCAGTGCGGACCAGGCGTATGTCTCCACCTCCAGTGGAGGATGATCCTCCCGCACCGCGAGCGACTGCAGGAGGTCGACGAGCATGGGCTGTGTGGTGCGCAACATGCCCAGCGAGTGAAGATGCACAGGCACATGGAGGTGGGTTCGCCAGTCGCCTTCAAGGCCAGCGGCCAGTGCGTCAGGCAGATCGATGAAGTTGTGTCGCTGAGTGCCGTCGTGCACCGTGGTCTGGTGCAGCCACCGTGGCTCATCGAGTGCCGCCATCGCCTCGAGCATCTCCGGTGTCGGGTTCGGTGCCCACGGGCAGGCGGACACCTGCACGCGGCCGATCCGCAAGGAGACATCATCAATGGCGGCGAATGCCCGCTCCGGTGTTTCGTGCATCACCGCCATGTGGCAGGCGTCCAGGCAGATGCGCAGCAGGCCATCGGCGGCAAGATCATGCAGGTCGTGCGCCCGCACGAACTCCGCCGTGGCCGCGGCGGTGTTGAGCACACACCCCGGTTCAGGTTCGATCGACACATGCAATGTGCAGCGTGCATCAGCCGCCATGCGATCAAGTGCCACACATGCCTTGCGGAGTGTGTCGGCCGCCTTGGGCATGTCGATGTCGTGGGCGGGCCAGCCGATGGGCACCGTGGTGATGCTCCCTTCGCCACCGGGCGGCAGTACCTGCAACAGGGCACGGCCACACGCGAGGGTGTACTCGAGCCGGTCAATACTGTCCCACGCCGGTTGGTAGACGCGGTCCTTCACGACGGCGTCACGAAATGACATGGCGGGAAAGCCGTTCAGACCGATGCAGGGCAGGCCATGACGATCCAGCACGCTTCGCAGTGGTCCCAGGTCGTCCTGGGCGAGCATGGCCGGCGACAGCCACAGGCCAATGGCGGCCGGGCAGGTGAGTGCTTGGGCGACCTCGTCGATCGCGGTGCACAGCGCATCGACATCGTGTGCATCATGCACGTTGGTACACCAGGCGACCGGCCTGGGCTCAGACATGCGTTGCGAAGTTCTCGCTGCGACTGAGGAAGGTCACGGGGTTCCCCCACGTGACCTGCTCAATCATCGCGGCCGGGTGGCGACGGCGCTGCATTTCCATGCGGGCCTTGGGTACCGCCAACGGGTCGGAGTCGCCCCAGTCACCGGCGCTGTTCATCCAGATGCGCTCCGTGCCCCACCGCTCGAGAATGTCCACGGCTCGTTGAGGCGTGCATTTGGTGTCCGGGTACAGTGTCATGCCGGCCCAGAAGCCACGATCGAGCACCATGCCCACGGTGTGTTCTTCGACATGGTCGATCAACACGCGGTCGGGATCGAGCCCTGCGTTGTCCACCGCGTCCATGATGAGCATGGTGCCTTTGCGCTTGTCCTCCAGATGCGGGGTGTGCACCAATACGAGTGCGTCGTGCGCCTTGGCCAACTGCAGATGCATTTCGAGCACCTGCAGTTCGTTGCGGGAATTCTTGTTCAGCCCGATTTCGCCGATCCCCAGCACGTTGGATGCCTGCATGAACTCCGGCACCATGGACAGCACTTCTGTGGCGAAGCCCACGTCTTCTGCTTCCTTGGGATTGATGCAGAGCCAGCAGTGATGGCGAATGCCGTACTTGGCGGCGCGGGCTGGTTCAGTGTCCGTGAGTTGGCGGAAGTAGTCGCGAAACCCCTCCACGGAGCAGCGATCATAGCCCGCCCAGAAGGCCGGTTCGGTGATGGCGGCGCACCCGGCCTGGGCCATGCGGCGATAGTCGTCGGTCGTGCGCGACACCATGTGGATGTGCGGGTCGATGTACTTCACGCTGTGGGCTCCGATGGAGCGCCGAGCGCGCCCTGCATGGGCGCCGCGTCGATGGGCGTGGTGCTCTGGTCGCTGAGCCGCTCCTGAATACGCTTGGCTCGATCACCGTTGCCGTCATGCAGCATGGCGATGGTGTCGAGCAGGGCGACCACGCGGTGATCAAGGGGCTGGGGTGCATCTGCGGCACGATCGAGCCGATCGAGAAACGCGGCGATGTCCAACACCTTGGCGCGGTGCTCGAGGAAGTACTCCTCCACCACGTCGGATGCAGTCAGCGGGCAGGGGCCGTCAGCCATGGCCGCATGGTACAGGGGGTCAGACCCCGGACGCGTTCACGTCGAGCACGGTGCTCACGGCGGATCGAGCCGCACCGGCGTCGATCGCGTGCACATCCACGGCATGCTGGGGCGACTGGATCATGCACACCGTCAACTCGCCACCGAGGTGCTGGCGGAAGTGCTCGAGGCCATCGAGCAGGGTGTCAGGGCCGACGTCTCGCACGGGCCATTGAAGGAAGCCCAGTTCGCGCAGCAGGTGCTGCATACGCTCAGCGAGCCCTGATTCGGTGATGCCCATGGCTTCGCCGATGAGCAGATCGACGCACATGCCCATGGCGACCGCCTCACCATGTGGCACGGCCCAATCGCTGGTGGCCTCGAGCTCGTGCGCCATCCAGTGTCCGAAGTCCAGCGGTCGAGCACGTTCACGTTCGAAGGGGTCGCCGCCGTCGACGATGTGTGCCACATGCAATGCGGCAGTGCGCTCAATGACTCGGGTCATCGTGGGCAGATCGCGATTCGTGAGGGCTGCAGCATCCTGCTCGATCGCGTCGAGCAGGGCGGCATCCTTCACCAGGCCCACCTTGATCGACTCGGCCAGGCCGGCACGCCAATGCACGTCATCAAGCGAGGTGAGCAGCGTGGGATCGTTGAGGACACCCACGGGCACATCGAATGTGCCCAGGAGATTCTTGCCCCCGCGGACGCCGGGCATGTTCACACCGTTCTTCACGCCAACGCCGGCATCGCCTTGGGCCAAGGTCGTGGTCGGCATGCGCACCAGACGCACACCGCGATGGGCCACGGCGGCACCGAAGCCAGCTGCGTCGAGCACCGCACCGCCACCGAGCACAAGCACCGTGGAACGGCGACAGATGCCGCGACTGCGAATTGCGTCGACTACCGGCGTCATGCCAGGGTCAGTGCCTTGCTTGCACGCTTCGCCTCCGGGCAGCAGCAGGGGATGGCCTGCGGGCGTGATGATGTCTGCATGGGTTCGAGCAAACGTGTCGAGGGTGGACAGCATGTCGGGGCGACTTGCAACGAGACCGTCATCGACCACGAACAGTGTTCGGGCCGGAGCGTCACCAACACGCAACATCTCGATCAGCGCCGTGCCTGCGGTGAGCGCATCGTGCTCGAAGACCACACGGTGGCGGTGGTCCATGGCGAAGCATTCGGGCATGTCGGGCGCGTCGGTCACGAGCAACGCATCTTAGGCGGGGGAGTCGCTCTGCGGGCGGTGAAGACACAGCAGTGTGATGTCGTCGAACTGGCCCTCGGGCTGCATGTCAGTGAGGGCCGTGGCCAGGGCGTACAGCTCAGCATCAGGGGCATCGCCCTTGAGGTAGTCCAGTACCATGGTGGCGAGCCCTTCAGTGTCGAGCATGTCACCATTGATATCGTGCGCTTCACTGGCGCCATCGGAGTACACGAGCACCCGCTCGCCTGGTTCCAGATGCAGCGTTTCGGTGGTCCAGGTCATGTCGCGGGCCATTGCCAACGGTGGGCCTGTGGCCCCCGCATCGATGGCGACACCCTCGCTGCCGATTCGAATGACCGGTGGGTGACCGGCGGAGGCGAACGTAAGACGTCCGTCGGGATCCAGTCGGCCCAGAAACATGGTGAGGAACACGGGGCGATCGGTGCCATCTTCCAGCAGCCGGTCATTGAGCATGTTGAGCGCCGTGCCAGGATTGTCCGCGTGCTTGCGCACACCGTGCAGGATGGTGGACGCCACCGCCATGAACAGTCCCGCCCCCACACCCTTGCCAGAGACGTCGGCCACGGTGAACCACACCGAACCGTCGCGTTCCCATGCATCAAAGAAGTCACCCCCCACCTGTTTGGCAGGCTGCGTGAGGGCGAGCACGCGGCCGGTGGCACAGTTGGGCAGTTGGTCCGAAGGCGGCAGTAGCGAAGCCTGCATCTCATGGGCGATTGCAAGTTCACGTTCGACCGCCGCCTGCTCGACCTGGGCACGAGACTTCTCGTCGATCAGGTCCGTCAACTGGGCGGTCATTGCATTGAAGCCATCGGCGAGGTGCCCGAGTTCATCGCGTGACTGCACCTCGACGCGCGTGTCGAGCGCGCCTTCACGCACTCGGGTGAAGGCCGCGGCCAAGGTGCGAATCGGTTTGGTGAACACCCCGGCGAGCAACACGATCACGAGCAGGTTCACCACGATGCCTACGGCCGCGATGATCGCAGCATTGCGGACGGCGCTCCACACCGGTGTGAGGATCATGCCCATGTCGATGGGTAACAGCAGTCGCCAGGGGCTGCCTTGCACCGGCGCCCAGCCCACCCAGTAGTGGGGTTCGTCCAGCTCGAGCCAGCCGGCTTGGTTGGCGTCCATGTCGGCTCGAATTCGTGTCATCTCGTCCACCGGGACATCGCGATACAGCTCGCCCACTGGTCTGCCGATCGCATCGACCGGATGGCCAAACACCACGTCGCCACCGGCATTGACTACCACCCATGGGTCGGCGTGTTCGTCTTCCGTCGCGACATGTGCAGTGAGCAATCTGGCGTCCACCGCGATGGCGACGGCCACCTGCTCATGGTCGGCGTGGGTTATGAAGATTGGCGTGATGCCACCGTCGGTGTCCTTCGGCGTGAGCCAGGTATCCACCGGTCCAGTGAGTGCGTGCTGGAGCAGGGTGTCGAGGTGCGCCGCCACGGTGTTGTCACCAGGCGACGAGACCACCGCTGGTGCGCCATCGAGGCCCGTGACAATGGTGGTGTTCATCGTGTTGCGGGTGTCGAGCAGGCCGATGCCGGCGATCCACTGCGGGGTGGCAGCGGCACGGAGGTAGGTCTTGAGGCGGGCAGGGTCAACTTGCTGTACGGCGCTCGTCATGGCCAGAATGCCATGGGCACGCAGGGTGGCCATGCGCACATGCGCCGACACTTCATCCGACTGCAGCCGCACTACAAGTTGGGCACGCTTGCGCTCTTCATTGAGCGTGGTGCGGGCGAGTTCCATGCCCTCCATGGTGTTGAGGATCACGTAGACCACGGCCAATGGAATGGCCATGGACAACGCGAACTTCGTGCGGAGGTTCACGGAGTGTCAGGCAGGTGCGGGCGTCGCCGCTGGCCAGGCTTGCAGCGCCGCCCCGAGGATCTGGGCACACCGCTTGAGTGTGGGCGCATTGAGCACGTAGGTCATGCGTACTTCGTTTCGGCCAGCGCCGTCGGTGGCGTAGAAGCCCGACAGCGGGGCAAGGCACACGGTTTCGTTGTCCAGCGTGAATTCGCTCACCAGCCAGCGGCAGAAGGCGTCAGCGTCCTCCACTGGCAGAGGAACAGCGAGATAGAACGCGCCGTGTGGCGTGGTGACATCGAGTCCTTCATCGCGGAGTGCCTGTACCAGCACATCGCGGCGGTGGCGGTACTCGTCGACCATGTCGTCGTACCAGTCGGCAGGAATGTCCAGCGCAGCCTGCACCGCGTACTGGTCAACCGTGGCCGGCGAGAGACGGGCCTGGCCAAAGCGCAGCGATGCTTCACGCACCTGCGTGTTGCGAGTCACCAACCAGCCCATCCGGGCGCCGCAGGCGCTCCACCGCTTGGATGCGGAGTCGATCACGATGGCCAGTTCATCGGCAGCCTCGACATCGAGCAGCGATGGCGCTCGACTGCCACGCGGACCTTTGTACACGAGTTCGCGGTACACCTCGTCACAGATGAAGAACAGGCCGTGGCGCACGCAGATGTCGGTGATTGCAGCCAGTTCCTCATGAGTGAGCACGCGGCCGGTGGGATTGCCTGGTGTGGGCAGCACGATCGCCTTGGTCTTGGGGGTGATGGCTGCTTCGATCGCAGCGGCATCCACCTGCCAATCGCACGCTGCGGTACTGGTGACAGGAACGGTGTCGATGCCCAGCATGTGGGCGTAGCCGCTGTAGTTGGTGTAGTACGGCTCGCACACGATGATGGCGTCGCCGGGGTCGGTCACTGCCGTCATGGCGAAGAGCAGTGCCTCACTGCCTCCGGTGGTCACCACGATATCGTCGGCATGCACGGTTCTCGACAGTCCACCCACACCCGTGTACCACGCAGCCAGTTTGGTGCGGAGTGCCGGATACCCATCGCTGGGGGCGTAGGCGAGCACGGTGTCGTCGAAATCGCGGTACGCCTGAACGATCGGTTCGGGGGTGGCGACATCGGGCTGGCCGATGTTCAAGTAGTGCACCGTGACACCGGCATCGGCCTGGGCGCGGGCCAGCGCGGCAAGGGCCCGAATCGGTGAGGCCGGCGCCGTCGCGCCGCGCGTGGACAGGGTGATGTTCGTCATGACATGCTCCGCAGTCGCCACGGCTGTGGCGTGCAGAGCCGATTCTATCCCGGACCGAATCTCGAGGCGGTCTATACTCGATCGGTGCGGTTGGTTCCGTACAGGGAGAAGACCACATGCCTCGCATTTTGACCATTCTTGTCTGTCTCGTCGTGACTGCACTGACGCAATGGAGTGCGGCAAGCCCGGAGACGCATGCCACCGAGATGGTGCACCTGACGGCGCTGGAAGACATGACGGCGTCGTGCAACAGCACGCTGGAGAAGTCGTTGGCCCGGGAGCGACGCATGAAGGCCTTCATCGCCGAGCATGAGTTGGGTGATGCCTTTGCGGCGAACGAGGCGACGGGAACACACGATGCCGCCATGAGTTTCGGCGAGGCGCTGCATCAGGCCGTGCTCAATGTGCAGGCGCATGGTGCAGGTGGTGGGGCGGGGAGCGGCGACATGCAACGCAAGATCAACGCCTATGAGAAGCTTGCGCAGGCGTCTTGGTCACGATTGCAGCAGTCGATGGCCGCCGTGAATGACATGACACGCTTCCTGCGCAGTCAGGGGCAGATGTCCGGGTACATGCAGTGGTCTGCCGATCAAGCCACGGCAGCGCACCAGTCCCGCATGGACGATGCGCAGGCTAATGCGCAAGCAGCGCAGGCGAGGGCGGCGCAGGCGCAGCAGTTGGTGCAGGATCGTCATGCCGCGTTCACGAAGGCCATGACCGCGCAGCGACAGTCGAGATTGAAGTGGGCATGGGATCGGCATGCAGCACGGGCCGCTGCGCATCGAGGCGCCTATGACCATCCCAATGTGTACGACGAAGACAACGCCTACACCCATACCAACGTGTACGACCATCGCAGCGCGTATGACCACCCAAGTGCCTACGACCACCGCAGCGTGTACGACCATCCCAATGTCTATGCCGGGTACGGCACGTACAGCGACCACTACTTTGAGGATGAAGGCTGGGGCCTGTCCGCAACAGGCAACCTGATTCGCACGGGGACCGAAGTGACGAAGTGATCAGGCGTGCGTTGGCGCCGCGCCGCGAGTGATTTCAGCCCATGCATTGTGGCTGTGGATCGACTCGTGGTTCTCACTGCGAGCGTGGAACCAGGTGATGCGGTCATCGGATTCGAGCATGGTGGCCAGATCGCGCACGATGTCTTCTACGAACTTGGGGTTGTCGTAGGCCTGCTCAGTCACGACTTTTTCGTCGGGACGCTTGAGCACGCTGTACACCGGGCAACTGGCTGATTGCTCGCAGTACTTCACGAGTTCTTCGATCCAGACCGTTTCGGTGAAGCGGGCTTCGGCGCGAATCAGGCATCGCTGATTGTGGGCGCCGTACTCGCTGATTTCCTTGGAACACGGGCACAGACTCGTGGCAGGGACCGTGACGCCCAGCACGACATCATCGGTGTCGGCGGTAGACTCGCACACGATCGTGGCTTCGTAGTCCATCAGGCCTTCGCGACCCGTGGCAGGTGCAGGCTTGGCGATGAAGTACGGGAATGACAACTCCACATGGGCGCGCTCGGCGTCGAGTTCGGTTCGCATGCGGCGGCACAGTTCGACCACCGTTTGCGGGGACAGGCCATCGCGACACGTGTTGAGCAGCTCGAGGAAGCGACTCATGTGGGTGCCCTTGCGCTCGGCCGGCAGGGCGACGAACATGTTCACCGTGGCCACGGTGCCTTCGCTGCCACCACCGCGGACGGCGAGCGTGGCCGGGAACCGAATCCCAGTGACACCGACGCGATCGATCGCCAATTCACGGTGATCCTGCTCGCTCTGTACGTCGGGCATGGTGGTGGGCATGGTCTGTGTGTTCGTCATGGTGCTGGGGCCTCGGAGGCTGGAGATGGAGCATTGTAGGCCCCTCAGCGGTGTTGCAGGGGGTCTGATTGCGTGATTGCGGGCAACTGGAGCGTCCGAGAACACGGTGGACGATGGCCTGACCAGGGCCGCACGCGGTGGGGCTGTGCGGGCTGTGCGTGCTGTGCAGCAGGCAAGGCCGGTCGTTGGCCCGTGATGGGGGGGCGCAGCCAAGCGAGCGGTGGGAATGACCGAAAAGATCCTGTGGCTTCGTGACTCCTCACTGATGACGGTGAGGCCTCGCAGGCTGCGGAGGCAGGATTAACAATGGCAGGGACCGACATGCACACCTCACGACGCACTCGACACACCATCGCGCTTGGCGCTCTGTGTGTCACCGCACTGTTCACGGGCATGTTGCTCACCGGCGCCGGACCAGCCGATGCACAGGCCGACGAGTCCGTAGTTCAGTCGCATCACGATGCCGCCATGCATGTGCAGGTGGCCGAGGCTCGTCTCGTTCCTGGTGTGGCTGTCGACACGCTTCTGGAATTGGAACTGCACTGGACCAGTGTGCTCGATGACACGCTCATTGAACGCTCAACCGGAACCGTGCAGATTGGCACGCCCGATGGCGAGCACATCACTGTGGAGACCAGTGTGAAGGATGTTCGTCCTGGGAGCACCACCGTGACCACTGTGCAGGTGACATGGGATGAGTTTGCCAGCAGTCACCGTTCGCTTCGTCGCGGCGTTGAGACGGCCGTCGCATCGTGGACCCCTGAGTCCATTCGCACTGTCGTGATTGCTGCGGAACCCATGCCACCGTGTGCAGCGCACAAGGGCCGGTCAACCAGCCCGGTGCGCACCACAGCGCACTGAACGCGATTACCCGGCGTCGTCCCGCACCGGGGCCAGTGGCCGGATGCGGATGTTGCGGAATGACACGGCACTGCCGTGGCCGCAGAATCCGATGTAGCCCGAGGGGTGGGCGAGTCCCGGGTGGGGACGACCGTCGATCGTGCCCGCGCGTGTGACCTCGTCGAGGTCCACATCGACCAGCACATGACCGTTCAGGATCACCGTGATGCGGCGACCGTCGCAGATCACGGTTTCGTCATTCCATTTCCCGGTGGGCTTGAGACACCCACGCCGTGCGGCCGCCACACCGTAGATCGACCCGTGGTACTGCCACGGCTTGAGGTTGGCGTAGCTCGGGTGCTCGTTGTCGAGGATCTGCACTTCCATGCCTTCGTAGGCGGGGTCGCCCTTGCCTGGCCATCGCAGGGCGAGCCCATTGTTTGCACCCGGCGTGAGTTTGAATTCGAACCGCAGTTCAAAATTGTCCCACGGCTGTTGGGTGAAGAGGAAGCCAGGGTTCGTGCCGCCAGTGGCCGAGGGGACCACGGCGATCGTGCTGTCCACCACCTGATAGCCCACGGTGTCGCCTTGCCAGCCCTTGAGGGAGGTGCCGTCAAAGAGTGCCGTGAAGCCTGTTTCGGGCCCAACCAACGCCGTCGCAACGAGGAGTGCATGAAGCATGGCGAAAGCCTACCCGTAGGCCGGGTCGGACTGGTATCCTTCCCGCCCTGCCACGACATCCGTGGTGGAATGTGGAGTTGTTCGCCATGCTGCTGACCATCGGAACCAACATCGCCTGGGTCGTCTTCCTGCTGGTCTGGGGCGTGCTGCTGATGTCCAACACGCGCAGCTACGAAGCCGAACTCAACAGCGTTGAGATCGGTGACGACGTCACCGACAGCAACATCTGATCCGAATCGCTCACTTGACCGTCAACAGCAGACGCGGTCAATGCAGCGGGGGTCAACTCAGAATGGGATTTCGTCTTCCGACACCGCCACAGGCTCGGCCGGTGCCGCGGTGCCATTGACGGCTTCGGGCATGGTGGCGATCCCTGCCGGGGCGCTGACTGCATCGGCGGACAGATACTCCCGCACAGCATTTCGGTCTTGATAGCCATCACGGCCGGCCTCGATCATGATCTTGGCCTTGAGATGCCGATTGTGGCAATCCTGCACCGTGAGTCGGCCGGATTCAAAGTGGCTGGTGAGCCCGGCAGCATCACAAAACTGCTTAATCTTGAAGACGGCCGCCGGCGTGGACACGAGGTAGTCCCACACTCGGCTGGGGTAGCCGTCTGGATGGCGGGCCTCGATCGTCAAGGCGATCATCTGGTTGCCCTTCTGGCTCGTGCGTTCTTCCGCCTCCACGACCTCGATGTCGTAGAGTCCTTCCGGGAGAAGGGTGAAAGCGCCGCGGTCTCCTGCGTCCTGCGGATTGAATTCCATGTCGGGCATCCTACTGGTGGATGTCCGTGGCGGCGGGGTCCGTTGACCAAAAAGCAGGAGGCCCCGGCACCTATGCTGCTCACATGCGCATCGTGCATGTCCTGCAACGCGTGAACTTCCATGACGGTGGCCCTCCTCGCGCGGTGGTCGACCTCTGTGGGGTGCAACATGGCCGCGGCCATCAGGTCACCCTGCTGACGACCGACACCACGGATGTGCCCCAGGCGTGGGCCACCGGCGGCCCGGACGTGTGCCAGGTGCCCAAGCCATCCCTGCCCACGGGCCTGTTCGCGCCAGGGCAACTGCGCGGCGCACGCGATGTGCTGGCCGGGGCCGATGTCGTGCACTGCCATGCAGTGTGGGAACGCATGAACGCGCAGGTGGCCAGCATGTGCCGTGCGTTGGGCACCCCCTATGTCATCACACTGCGAGGCATGCTTGACGACTGGTGCATGGCTCAGGGCCCCACCAAGAAGAGGCTCTACCTGCGGGTGATGGGCAGGCGATATCTCGAGGGGGCTGCCTTCGTGCACTGCACGGCTCAAGGTGAGGCGGATCAGTCGCACCAGTGGTTCCCCAAGGGCACGCCGCGTGTGATACCCAACCTCATCGATCTGGCCGACTATCAAACACTGCCCGATCCAGCCGAAGCTCGCGCCCAGTGGCCCTTGCTCGAGGGCGACGGCCCTGTGCTCCTGTTCCTCAGTCGGATTCATGAGAAGAAGGGCATCGAGCATCTGGTCGATGCGCTACCGGCCTTGATCGAGCAGCACCCGAATCTGCAGGTGATGCTCGCAGGCACCGGTGACGACGCCTATGTCGCCGCACTCAAGCAACGGGCTGATCGCGTCGGCGTGGCCGATCGAATGCACTGGCTTGGCCATGTCGGAGGCAGTTTGAAACTGTCGCTGTATGCCGCCGCGGATGTGTTCGTGTTGCCGTCAAGTCAGGAGAACTTCGGCTTCGTCCAGTTCGAAGCCATGGCCTGTGGCACACCCTGCATGACCACCACGATGGTCGACACCCACCATGAGGTGGTCGCCAGTGGTGGTGGAATCGCCGTGACGCAATCGGCCGATGGCATTGTGGACGGGCTTGCGCCGGTGCTGGCCGATGCGCAGGTGCGCACCGCGATGGGGCAGACTGGACGAGCCTGGGTGCTGGAACATCTGGCGACAGATCGAGTGGCGGGGCTGATTGAAGCCATGTATCAGGACGCCGCCGATGGCCGGGGCTGACCGCGCCACGATCGAATCCAATTCGGTGTTGCGGGCCGTCACGTTGTGCGGGCTGTACTTCGCACAAGGGCTGCCATACGGCTTTGCATCAATCGCAGTGTCAGCGGCGCTGGCCAAGCACGGGGCTGCACCTGAAGACATCGCCACGCTGATCGCCACGATCCTGCTGCCGTGGACATTCAAGTGGGCGTGGGGACCACTGATTGACCGCTTCAGTCTGTCGGCGATGGGCCGGCGTCGACCGTGGATCCTTGCCGCGCAGTCACTGATGGTGCTCGGTGTGCTGGCCATCGCCATCGGCCCGGATCCGATGGAACACAAGACATGGCTGATGATGAGCCTGCTGTTCGTGAACATTGGCTGTTCGTTGCAGGACGTATCGGTAGATGCATTGGCGGTGGATCAGCTCTCGGAATCCGAACGCGGGCGAATCAACGGGTTCATGTGGGGGAGCAATTACGTGGGCCTGGCTGCCGGCGGCGCGGCGCTTGGTGCGATCGCTGCTAAGGCAGATGTCCGTATCGCCGCGATGGTGCTGGCCTGCTGCATCGCTGCGGTCATGCTGCTGCCGCTGCTGGTGTGTGAACGGGCCGGTGAGCGCCGCTTTCCGTGGTCGGTCGGTCAGGCCACGCCACACGTGCTGGCGCAGCGCACCAGTGTGTTGCTGGTGCTGACAAGATTGGTCCGGGCATTCGCGTTGCGCAGCACCATCGCCGCGGCGCTCTTTGCGTTGCTGCTCAATCTGCAGGTTGGAGTGCTGCAGTCGTGCTCCAGCGTGCTGATGATCCAGGACTTGGGGTGGTCACAGGGGGCCTACAGCCTGTGGATGGGCAACATCGCTTTTGTCGGACTTGCCGGTTCGATCGTGGGTGGATTCGCGGCCGACAGACTCGGGGCACGATTGGTGGCGGCCATCGCCGGAATCGGTGTGACCATCTGCCTGGCGAGCTTCGCGCTGCTCAATGCACACTGGACCAACGACACGTTCGTGATCGGCTACATGTGCGTGGAAACTTTCTGCGCCGGCATGCTCTCGGTGGCGTGCTTTTCCATGTTCATGACGTTGTCATGGCCGCTCGTTGCCGCGACGCAGTTCACCGCGTACATGGCCATGCTCAATCTGTCGCGACTGCTCGGGGCCGCCCTGGTGCCTTCGATCGTGCCAGAAGACCCCACGCTGGCCCTGTGGCCGCAGGTGTGGTTGTGGGCGGCGGCGCTCCAAGCTGTTCCATTAGGCTTGTTGGTGTTGATCGACCCGCGGCAGACGCGGCGGGTGCTGGGAGGGACCGACGACGATGAAGAAGCCACCGGTCATCAACTCGCCTGATACGGACTCGCTGCGGGCCTGGCGGCCCGACCGGCCGCTGCGATGCACATGCGGCTATCACCGCAAGGGGCTGGCGACCGATGCGGTGTGTCCCGAGTGTGGCAAACTCGAGCTGCACTGGACGATGGGGTCCAAGATCTACGCGGCCAAGTTGCAGGCGAACACCACTGCTCGGGCCGCGTGGAAAGCAACGCTTGTGGCCTGTGTGCTTGCTGCACTCGTCCTGCTGTGGTTCATCATCGCCATGGTCGCCGCATGGGATTCCGTGGGTATGGACTTTGGTCCGTTTCTGCCCGTGCTTGCATGGATTTTCGTTGTGGCGCCCGTCATCGCAATCGCAGCGCTGTTGCTGTTCATCGCCCAGGGGCAAGGTGACACCAGCGGGCTGTGTGGATGGGGGTGGAGATTCCTCTCGGCCCCGTTGGCCATCACCGTGTGTCTGCTGCTGTTCTTCGTCTACATGATGCTCTTTCAGCGATGACGTCGATGCCAGATTCAAGCAGTACGGCGACCGATCATGCATCCGAACAAGCGGCGCAAGTGATGGTCGCTCCGCGGTTGCTGTGGTTCTACATCGTGCTGCCTTGCGCGGTGCTATCGTTGGTCCTTGCCGTGCTCACCCTGTGTTAGGGCCAGCGCGTGGTGCCCGCACACAGCGCATGTTGGGTGTTGCTGACCGTGCTTGGGTCAACTGGCATCGGCCTGCTGCTGGTTGTACTCACCTGATCGTCAGTCCCTGATCAGCTTGAGCCTTCGCGCATCCGGTCCAGGCTGTCGGGGAAGGGATACGTGGCGAACACGCCGGTGGGGGCACACTCCCACATGGACAGCGCGGGATACACGTCGCCCCGCCAGCCGGCGGTGTACATGCTGCGCAACACCTGCTCAAAGGAGGGCTCGTTACCCTTGTCGTCGAGCAGCTTGTTGCTGCGGGCGCCAAGGAAGGACACGCTCGCGGCGGGTTGTCGGTCGTGACGCTTGTCGAGCATCTTCGACACGGTGCGGAAGCCGCGTTCCATGTCGTCAAGCGTGAAATGATCCTTGCCTCGAGGGCGCAAGATGGCGAGGATCAGCAGGCTGTCCAGATCGAACTTCAAGATGTACGGCTCGCGATCACCGCTGCCGTGCAGACTGATGGAATCCTGGAACACCTTCGCGTAGCTGGTTGCGGAGTCCACGGTCCACTGGCTGGTCTGCACCAGATGCAGCAGCGTACCGATGATGCCGGCCGTGTTGTCGGTGTCGTTGATGCCGCAGACCACCGTGCGATAGCGGCCCGCGAGCACGTCACGCAACAAACTCTGGCCCCATTGAATGCGAATCTCGCCTCCGCCGAGGGTTGCTTCGCGTGGGTCGGCCGCGGGCAGCAACACGATGCGGTCGCTGCGCCGATCAGCCTCCATGAGCTGATCCCCTTCGCCTGTGTAGATGTTCGGTCGTGTGGTGGTGGTCATGGGCACATGGTATCCCGGGGCAGGCCAACTGGCAGTCCTCGACGGTGGGGGCTAGGCTCCACCCGTCTTGAACCCATCGCATTCGTTGAACACAGCAGTACAAACCCGAGGGGCCGCCGATCTACCCCGCCCGGTGCTGGTGTTCGTGTGTGTACTGCTCGTCTGCAGCACGGTGCTCAACGTGATCGCATTGCTGCCCAGCGTGGCCTTCCTTGAACTCAAAGGACTGCTGCTGCCCGGGCCGTACTCGATCCTTAAGGTGATCCACCTGCTGTGGGAACATCACCTCTACCCGCTGGTGGTGCTGGTGATCGGATTCTCAGTGCTCTTCCCGCCGGTCAAGATCGCGCTCGCGGCAATGTCATTGATGCGGCCCATGACACGGGCGGGCCGATTTCGATTGCTGAACACATTGGGCCATCTGGGCCGGTGGTCACTGCTCGATGTGTTCGTTGCACTGCTGCTGCTCATCATCACAGCCAAACAGTCATTCACCGGATCGACGGTGTCGTTCGGGTTGTACGCCTTCGTGGGCGCCATCGTGCTCAGCATGACCGCGGTATCGATTCTGCAGGAGTACAGCCGACCGGTCGAATCCAGGCCGAATGCCACGACGCCACTGCTCATGCGAGGTGGCATCGCTGGCTGGCTGACTACACCCGTCGTGCTGGCCGCGGGTGTGTGTCTGGTCAACGCGGTGACGCTGCCGCTGTTCAAGGTGGACAAGTTCGGACTGATGAGCAACAGTTGGTCGTTGTACGACGCCATCGCCCAGTTTCAGTCTCAGGGGCTCGAACTCTTCGCCGGGGTCATGGCGGTGTTCCTGATCGTGATGCCCACCCTGCTGGCCATCGGGCTGATCACGGTGCTCGCGGCTCACGTGCATGCCAAGGCGGAGGTCGTGATCCACCGGGTGGTGCATCACATCTACGAGTGGTGCATGCTCGACGTGTTCCTGCTAGCCATGGTGCTGTATCTCACCGAGGAGGGCAGTTTCGCCCCGCTCAATCTGAAGGCCGGCTTCACACACTTGATTGCGGCCATGGCCTTGTTCCATGTGGCTGGCATCCTGCTGTATCAGGCGCAGCGGCGGGCCGACCGCCGAGGCTGACCACCGCTCGCGACGGGCTGCTATCCTTGGCCCCTTCAATGGAACACGGGGAAGGAGTGAGCGATGTCGATGTCGATTCTCAGTGTGTTGGTGCTGGTTGCCGCGTCCGTTGTGGCTCAGGATGCCGGCGACGATCAACTTGTGACCGGTCTGCAGGAGAGCTGGGCAGCCTGGCTTGACGGCGAACGAGAAGCTGGTCGCGGTGTCACCCGCGAAGCCGCCGCCGAATGGGCCAAGAGTGCGCTCGCTGATGTCGACGTGACCACGTTGACGCCTGGTCAGATCGAGGACATCGGCTGGATGCTCAACATGGTGCCTGAGAAGCAGGCCCTGCTTGGTGATCATCTTGAATCACTGGCCAAGGATCCCTCCGGTGCCGGCCTGCAGGCCGCCGTGTTGCTGGCTCGTCAGCAGATGAACTCCGCTGCGGATCTCGACATCTCCATGCTGCTCAGCCACCCCGGGCTGGAAAGCGCCATCGAAGCCGGCGAAGCCAACTCGCTCTTCAGCATGCTCCGTTTCGCGCCAGGTGAAGCACTGGCCGAGCACAAGGATCAGCTCATCGCAATCGCCAAGCGCCTGATTGCCTCCAAGGACACGGGCAACATCATGGCCGGCGGCGGATTGATCGAAGGCATGGCGCAGGTGGGCGTTGGTCTGTCCAAGGCTGAACGCAACACCCTGTTCGATGCCGCCGCGGCCGCCATGCTTGCCGCTGTCGAGCGTGATCCGCAGGATGAAGATGAAATGAACGATCGCCTCACCAGCCGAGCCAAGTTCCTCACCGGACCGGCTGCACGTGGCGAACTCCTCGGCAACACTGCGCCCAATCTGGAGTACCTCTGGGTGAGCGATGGCCGCAACGAGAAGTCGTTGCGTGATCACAAGGGCAAGGTGGTCGTCGTCGACTTCTGGGCCACGTGGTGTGGGCCGTGTATCGGCAGCTTCCCGCAGGTGCGTGAATTGCAGGAGCGATACAAGGACTACGACGTGGAGATCATCGGTGCCACCAGCGTGCAGGGTACGCACTACGGCAGCGAAGGCCAGGTGGATGTCGAAGGCAAGCCTGCCGAAGAGTTCAAGCTCATGCAACAGTTCATGGGCGAGAAGGACATCACCTGGACGATCGCATTCACCAAGGACAACGTGTTCAACCCCATGTACGGCGTAAACGGGATTCCCCACGTGGTGATCATCGACACCGAGGGCAAGGTGGTTGAGAACGGCCTGCATCCGGGCATCGATCCGGAGAAGAAGTACGTGATCATCGATCGCTTGCTGCACGACGCAGGCAAGCCCCATCCCCATGACGATGGCCACGGGCATGACCATGATCATGACCACGCCCATGACCACGATCATGATCACGACCACGATCATGATCACGACGGTGACGGCAAGGACCACTGAGCCCCGTCTCACCAGCGCTTGATGCACGCCTCGAGGCGGTGTCGCGGGATCTCGCCCGCGCCGTCTCGGGGCGTGTCTTTGCGCCGCCGGTGACGCACGTGTACAACCCGCTGGACTACGCATGGTCGTTGCACCGGCAGTATCTGGCCCGTGCACAGCCTCGCCCGTGGGCGCTGCTGCTTGGCATGAATCCCGGCCCGTGGGGGATGGCACAGACGGGTGTGCCCTTCGGCGAGATCGACCACGTGCGTGACTTCCTCGGTATTGATGGCGAGATCAAACAGCCCGACACGCCGCACCCGGCGCGTCCGATTCAAGGCATGGCCTGCCCACGCAGTGAAGTGAGCGGCCGACGTCTGTGGACATGGGCCAAGGACACGTTCACCACACCAGACGCCTTCTTCAAACGGTTCTTCGTATGGAACTGGTGTCCACTGGGCTTCATGGAAGAAGGGGGCCGCAATCGAACGCCCGACAAACTGCCCGCTGCCGAGCGTGCATCGATCGAAGGGCCATGTGATGACGCACTGCGTGCGGTGGTCGAGGCCATCGACCCTGAACTTGTGATCGGTGTGGGCGCCTTCGCCCGCAAGAAGGCGGCGGCAGCGCTACCAGATATGCGGGTGGAACAAATCCTGCACCCGAGTCCGGCATCACCAGCGGCCAACCGCGGCTGGGCGCCGCAGGTGGTCGAGCAACTCAAGCAGATCGAGGCCGGCGCGTAGCGCCGCCAAGTCAGTTACCCATTGCGTCCCGCGATGGCAGCACCGCGCCGTCGATCACGACATGCGTGCAGTGTGTTGTCCATTCAAAGGGGTCACCGTCCCACAGGGCGAGATCAGCATCCTTGCCCGACTCGAGTGATCCCACGCGGTCGTGCACGCCAAGCAGTGTTGCAGCATCGATCGTGCAGGCCTTGAGGGCGCGATCGAAGCCAAGCCCATGGGCCGCGGCCTGACCAGCTTCGAATACGAGTACACGCACCTTGGGCACGTAGCCTTCGAAGCCAGTCTGTAGGGCGATCGGCACCCCGGCATCGGCGAGGACAGCTGCGGTCGTGAAGGACGCGTTCTCTCGCGTTTCGTACGACCGAATCATCGGTGGATGCACGATCACGGGGACATCCGCATCGCGGAGGTCATCAATCACGGCATAGGCCTCGGTCCCGCCGTCGATGATCACGTCGATCTTGAACTCGCGCTTGAGGCGAATGGCGTTCATAATGTCCTGTGCACGATCGGCATGCACCAGCAGTGGCATGTCGCCATTGAGCACCGCCACGAGGGCCTGCATTTCCAGATCGGGTTTCTTGGTCGGGGCGTCTTCTGATGCAGCAGGGCGATTCCAGTGCGAGGCATCAAGCAGCTTCTGCCGCAGCATGGCGACGCCCTTGGATCGATTGCCCGGTGCGCCATCGCCACTCTGCCCATCGGGGCCGAGTGTGCACGACAGCATGGCATCGCGTTTGACCACGGCATCGTCCACCGTTCGGCCGGTGGTTTTCACCACGAAGGTGCGACCGCTGAGCAGGGCGCCAGGGGCGTGTCCGGTGTGCACAGTGGTCGTGCCGAAGTCACGTACCCATTCCACGAGGCGTTCCTGTGGGTTGTAGGCATCGATGGCCCGCAACTGCGGTTGCATGGGCGAGGATCGTTCGATGTGATCCTGATCGGCGTCGATGTTGAGTTGTCCTGTGAGGCCCACAGTGGCGCGGGCGTCCACGAGGCCCGGAGTGACCACGGCGGCGCGGAGCACCTGTTCGTGCCCGGTGGGCACGAAGGTCGATGCGGCGCCCACTTCGACGATGTCACCATCCCGAATCAGCACATAGCCATCGGTGATGGGTGCAGATGACACAGGGTGAACCGTGTCGCCGTAGACCAGCACCGTGTCGGCACTCAAGGTGAGGGCAAGGCAGGCAAGCAGGCTCAATGGGCACCTCCAGATTCCGTGCCGGAATAGAAGTGCTCCTGACAGCACATGTACGGCCGGCCGGGCGTCCCTACGCCCCAGCCGCCTTGGGCGACGAGCAGATCATCTGGATCGGTACGGTCGAACACCTGCTCACCTTCCACGTGGGTGGCGAGCACCTTGGTCCAGATGCTGAATGGGTCGCCGTCGAGCACGATGAAATCGGCATCCTTGCCCGGCTCCAATGACCCGGTGCGGTGATCGATGTCCAACATCGCGGCGGCGTTCAGGGTGACACTGCGCAAGGCCGTGTCGCGGTCGAGTCCGGCGCGAATGCCCATCGCCGGTGAGCGAAGGAAGTACCGAGAGTCGGTGATGAAATCGTCCGTGTGGTACGCGATCGTCACACCTGCATCGGCGAGGATCTTGCCAGTGCGGAATGAGATGTCGAGGGCTTCTTCCTTCCCGCCGGGGCTGTCCACGACGATGATCGAGCAGGGCGCGCCGGCCGCGGCGATTTCGTCGGCCACCTTCCAGCCGTCGCTCACATGGTGCAGCACCACGTTGAAGTTGAACTCTTCGGCGAGGCGTAACACGGTCATGATGTCGTCATGGCGGTGCGTGTGATGGTGCACGGTGCGACTGCCGTCAAGCACCTGGGCCAGTGTCTCCAGACGCAGATCACGCTTGGGCAGTTTGGCCGGGTCGTCGCCGGCCGCCTCAATCTGTGCGGCATAGTGCTGTGCATCGAGGAAGGCCTGGCGAACCAGTGCCGCACTCTTGCCGCGCGTGCCGGGGAAGCCCGGGCCACCTTGAGGGTTGGTGCCGTTGGCCATTTTCAAGCCGCCCATGGGTTGGCCGTTGTCATCGAGAATCAGGATGTCATCAACCGTGCGGGCCGGGCGCAGCTTCACATACGTGGTTTGTCCGGACGACAGGTGACCGCTGCCGGGCATGATGTTCAAGGCCGTGAGCCCGCCGGCGACGGCGCGGCGAAAGCCAGGGTCACTGACGTTGATCGCATCAAAAATGCGCGTTTCCGGCTGGATCGGTCCGGAACGATCGCCGCCACCCCATCCGCCAATGTGGCTGTGGGTGCAGATCAGCCCGGGCATGATGACGCGGTCCATGCAGTCGACGACCACAAGGCCCTGTGTGCTGTCGACCAGCGTGCCCGCCGTGCCCAGGTCGACGATCATGCCGTCGGCCACGAGCATGTCACCCACGGGGATCTCGGCGCCGGTGACTGGGATGAGATGGGCGTTGGTGTAGAGCGTCGGTGGGGCGGTGAGGACCGCCGCAAGCAACACGGCACTGAACATGGGGGGCTCTCCTTGGGGTGCTCCATCCTACGGGCAGTGGCCCCCCGAGCAGCGGATCAGGCGGCGCTCGCTGTGGGTGGATTCGTTCGAACCAGCGCCACGGTCACGCCCAACGCTGCGGCAGCCAGAATCCACTGCATCGCAAATGCAGCGGCGATGCCGTCGCTCAGGGCCGCGGTGGTACTGGCGGTGTTCCACATGGAGATCGCGCCCACGCACACCACCACGCCGATGCTCGCACCGAGCATGCGCATGGTCTGGATCAACCCAGACACTTCACCGCGGGCGCCTGCTCGAGCACGAGACAGTGCATCGGTGTTACACGGGGTGGTCACCAAGGTGGTGCCCGTACCCAGCAGCACCATGCCACAGGCCAGCAGCGGGAACGACTCCATGTGCAGCGCCGGCACTTCCAGGGCGATGCCCAGCAGGGCGACGGGCAGGCCCAGACGCATGAGCGGCGCCGCGCCGTGGCGGTCGTACAGCCGACCGGCCGGGCCAATCACCAGCAGAATGGGACCCAACAAGGCAAGCCCGCCAAGGCCTGATGCCAGCGGTGACCAGCCCAGCACATCTTGCAGATACACCACGCCGTACACGCTCTGGCCCACCATCACCGCGTTCAGCAGCATGAGCACGAGTGATTCCCCGAGCAACGTGCGATCTGCAAAGCACCGCAGATCAAGCAGCGGTGCATCACTGCGTAGCGCTCGATGCACGAAGGCGGCGCACACCAATATGCCAGGAATGAAGACCCACCGCGCCCCGGGGAAGTCACCGGGCTGCACGATCCACTCAAGGCCGAGCACCATCATGGGCAGGCCGGTGCACAGAAGCAGTGCACTGAGGGGATCGAATGGTCGAGCGTCAGTGGCACAAGGTGCAGGGGGCAGACCAATGGTGAGTACCAATGATGCGATCCCCACAGGCACGTTGAGCAGAAAGATCCAGTGCCATGTGGTCATCTCAAGGAGCAGCCCGCCGATCACCGGTCCGGCCACGAGGAAGCACAAGGAGATGCCGAAGAACGTGGCCATCGCCAGGCCCCGTTGTCCTTGTGGGAATGCGCCAATCACGATGGCGGTGGCCGATGGTTGCATGCACGCCGCAGCGGCGCCCTGCAGAATTCGAGCTGCGATCAGCGTGGCTGGTGACGTGGCGAATGCACACCACACCGAGGCGCCCAGAAAGCTGAGCACTCCCACGCGAAACAGCTTCAGGCGTCCGGTGCGATCGCCGAGGCGTCCTCCGATGGCCAGCAGACATGCCAGCGTAAGTACGAAACTTGTGACCAACCAGCCGCCCTGCGCCGTGGACATGGCCATGTCGACCTGGATCGTGGGGAGGGCGACGCCCACCACGGTCGTGTCGAGCATGATCATCGACAGCGATCCGGTCATCGCCACCAGCGTGCGCCAGCGATGGCTGTGATTGGGGTCACGCACCTTCACGAGGGGATCGTCGGGCTCGGGGGGGCACTCGTCAAGCCTGCCGGGGCGTTGACTGGTCGGATCATGGCCGTCTTCGGGGTGACAGGAGATTCGTCATGGAAATCACAAGGCTGCTTATCGCTTCCGTCGTGGCCGGCCTAATCGACGCTGCTCAGCCCGCATCGGGCCCAGGCATCCCCGGAGCACCAACTTCGCTGCGCATCTGCTCGAGCGCCAGATGCATGTGCTTGCGCACTGTGGCGAAGCGGGGATCGTCGTGCACGTTGGTGGTCTCTTGTGGATCCGTCTCTAGATCAAACAGTTCCCATTCGTCATGCGTCGGCCAGTGGATCAACGCATACCGATCTGTGCGGACGCCTTCATGGGGGGCCACATTGTGAATGCCTTCTTCCATGTACCGGTAGTAGATGGCGTCGCGCCAGTCATCGGGCGTGTGGCCTTCGAGCACTGGGCGAAGGTCACGGCCCTGCACCCGGTCGGGCGTCGTGGCACCGCCGGCAGCGCACAGCGTGGGCATGAGATCGATGTTCTGCACGATGGCGTCGATGCGTGACCCAGGCTCGGTGACGTTGGGCCACCGCACGAGCAGCGGCAACCGCAGGGCGGGATCGTTCATGAATCGCTTGTCGTACCAGCCTTGTTCGCCTAGGAAGAAGCCCTGATCACTGGCGTAGATCACGATGGTGTTCTCACGCAGTCCGGCGTCGTCGATCCAGTCCAGAATCTCGCCAACCGAGTCATCCACGCCGGCCACACAGCGGAGGTAGTCCTTGATGTACCGCTGGTACTTGTAGCGCGTGAGTTCGTCGTCCTCGAGGTCCGACGCTTCGAACCACGCGTTGCGTGGGCCGTAGGCCTCGTTCCATGTGGCGGCTTGGGCAGGGGTCATCCGGTCGTAGCGTCCCTTGGCCCAGCGATCAGGGCCAGTGAGGGGCGTGCCTTCGTCGGGGTCGATCTTGAGGTCGTACCACAGCCACATGTGGTTGGCAATCTCCATCTCCTGGGCCTTGGCGGCCGTGCCTCGGTTGGCGTGGTCGTCCAGAAGTGAAGGTGGTTCGGGGATGACTTCCCCTTCGTACATGTCCACATGTTGCGGCGCGGGCATCCAAGCGCGGTGTGGCGCCTTGTGGTTGATCATGATCATGAAGGGCTTGTCAGTGTCGCGGCCACTGTTGAGCCACTCGAGGGCCAGATCAGTGGTGACATCGGTCACATGGCCGTTGATTCGGCGCTTGCCCTCGGACGTGCGAAAGTCGGGCCCGTAGTAGTGCCCTTGGCCAGGCAGAATGTCCCAGTGGTCGAACCCGGTGGGGTCGGTCTTCAAGTGCCACTTGCCGATCATGGCGGTGGTGTAGCCGGCATCGTGCAGGGCCGAGGCGATCGTGGGTTGGCTGCCGTCGAATCGATCGCCGTTGGTCTCCACCCCGTTGTTCCAACCATGCACACCAGTGAGAAACGCCGCGCGGCTTGGTGCGCAAATGCCGTTGTTGCAGAAGGCGCGATCAAAGGTGGCGCCAGTGGCGGCGATATGGTCGATGTTGGGGGTGTCATTGATGACCGAGCCGTACGCACTCGTGGCGTTGCACGCGTGATCGTCACTGAGAAAGAAGATGATGTTGGGCTGGGCACCCAACGCCGCGGTCAGCATGAGTTCAAGCATGTGGTCAGCCTACTATTCAACGGCGTGCGTGCGGAGGTCTTCAAGGTCCAACACGTCTAGTGCCCGTTCGTGGGTGGCGCCCAGTACGACCAACGGGGCATGGCCAGCCTGCAGCGCCTCCAGCCACCGCAGGGCGCACAGGCACCATTGATCGCCTGACTGCAGCCCGGGAAACCGATAGTGGGGCATGGGCGTGCTCAAGTCGTTTCCAGCCATCTTGGAGAACGCAAGAAACTCCGCCGTCGCCACGATGCACACCGTGTGGCTGCCATGGTCATCGGGGCCGGTTTCACAACAGCCCGTTCGATAGAAGCCGGTCATGGGGTCAGTGCTGCATGGCAACAGGGGGCCACCGAGCACATTGCGGGCGGTGGCGTGGGCCGCGGGATGGGCGGGACGGATCATCGCGGTGCAAGTGTAGGTGCACCGCGTGATCGAGGCGTTGTGGAGCTTGCCTGCTTCAGCGGCTGTCGGACCGGGATCAGTTCAACTGGTTATCGTCATCAAGTGACAGAAACCGTCGCATCCTCTGCTCGTGTTCCATGACCAAGGCCACCTTCAAGGCGAGGTGTCGAGCCACCAGATCGCGGATCTGGTCGTTGACGAGCAGATTGTCGAACGTGATGGATGTGCTCATTCGCAGATCGCCATCCTTGTCCCAACTGTACGTGGCCATGCTTTGCGTCTCGTTCAGTTCGTTGGCGAACTTCAGCGCTGCGCAGTCGTCCTCATTCCCGCGTTTGCCGGTCTGGAAGTCGATCAACGCCACGCGATCACGAATCCCGCGAAACATCACGGGCCGCAGATACAAAGAGAATCCTTCAAACTGAAAGGCGACGACGTCATTGAGCACGGTGACATTCGAGAAGTTGGGATCGCGCTGCAGGCAGTCGTGCAGGAGTTGGGCGGCCCGCTCGTCATCACTTCCGACGTAGTAGAAGTCCGCCTCCGGGGGCAGCGGTTCTTCCAGAGCAGTGGCCGCCGCGGCGCCGCCGGCGATCAGCGCTGTCAGTGCCAGCAGACTGGTCCAGATGCGTCGTGTGTTCAAAGTGGTGGCCATGGTCCGGGTCTCCTGTGCAGAGCCGCAGACCCATCACCAACATGGCGTGGTTATCTGCCCTCATGTGCAGTTCGACTATAGCCAGCGAATCGAACCAGATTTCAATCCGAGGTATACGAATCGGTCAGGTCGGCACGCGAATCGATCGCACCATGGCCTGAACGTCGTCACTCGGAGGCTTGGTGAGCAGCGTGACCGGCACGCTCACAGCCAGATTGAGCAGCAGGCCGATCGCACCGATGCCCTCCGGAGAGACCCCAAGCCACCAGTGATCAGCCGTGTTGGCGGCCGGATTGATGAACTTGAAGTACACGATGTAGCTGCCCGTGAACAGAAGGCCAGCCAGCATGCCGGTGATGGCGCCAGCCGCGTTGAAGCGGGTCCAGAAGATGCCCAGCACGAGCACCGGGAAGAAGCTCGAGGCCGCCAGCCCGAAGGCGAACGCCACCACGGCGGCGACATAGTCCGGTGGATAGATGCCAAGCAGGCCGGCGCAGATCACGGCAAGGCCTGCGGCCACGCGAGCCGCTGTGAGTTCGCCACGCTCGGAAATGCCCGGGACGAGTGTGCGCTTGATGAGATCGTGGCTCACCGCCGACGAGATCACCATGAGCAGACCAGCAGCGGTGGACAATGCAGCGGCCAGACCACCTGCGGCGACCAGCGCCACCACCCAGTCGGGCAGGCCGGCGATCTCCGGATTGGCCAGCACCATGATGTCGCGATCCACGTAGAGCTCGTTGCTGCCTGCCACCACGGTGTCGGTGGAGATGAGCCGTTCGCCATGATCGCCACGCAGTGGCGTACCGGCCTCAGGGTCGATGAACAGCGGCCGACCTGAGACCACCTTGCCTGGGGCATAGGTGATGACACCGTCACCGTCTCGGTCATGCCAAGCCAGCAGGCCGGAGTCTTCCCAAGTGGTGAACCAGGCGGGCACGTCGCGATAGGCGGTGCCATGCACGGTGTCAATGAGATTGGTGCGAGCAAACACGGCGATGGCGGGGGCCGTGGTGTACAGAATCGCGATGAAAAGAAGCGCCCAGCCCGCACTGCTCCGCGCGTCCCTCACACGTTTCACCGTGTAGAACCGCACGATCACGTGGGGCAACCCGGCGGTCCCCAGCATGAGGGCCGCCGTGATGCACACGATGTTGAACATGTTGTCGCCGTACTCGGTGTACTGGGCGAATCCCAGATCAGTGTGCAGTTGGTCGAGCTTCTGCAGCAGGCCCTGTCCACCTTCGAGCTGAGCGCCCAACCCGGTTTGAGGCAGCACGTGTCCGGTGGCCATGATCGACAAGAAGATGGCCGGCACCATGAAGGCGAAGATCAGCACGCAGTACTGCGCCACCTGGGTG